>JBFGFQ010000171.1:0-6183 GCA_041579495.1 Nocardioides sp. | reverse complement strand
GTCGGGGACGTCGGACGAGGTGGTCGCCGGCTCGGCAGCCGACTCGGTCGCCTCGGGCGCCGGCTTCTCGGCCGCCTCGGGCTGGGCTGCCTCGGGGGCCGGGGCCGCCGGACGCTCGACGGTCGCGGCCTCGGGGGCCTCGATGTCGAAGAGCGACCCCATGGCGTCGAGGTCGACGTCGGTCTTCGGTGCGCTCGCGGCCCCCGACGAGGCCGGGGCGGCGGCCGGTGCTGCCGCGGTGGCGGGCGTGGGCTCGGGCCGGGTCTCCGGCTCGGGCTCGGCGGCGGCCTCGACCTCAGGCTCGGGCTCGGGCTCGGCGGCGGGCTCGGGCTGGGCCTTCGCCTCGGGAGCGGACGTCGGCTCGGGGGCGGCGATGTCGAAGAGCGAGCCGCCGCTCGAGAGGTCCGGCGCCTCGGCCTTCGGCGCGTCGGCCTTCGGGGCCTCCGCCTTGGGGGCCTCCGCCTTGGGAGCCTCGGCCTCGGCCTTCGGGGTCTCCGTCTTCGCGGGCTCGTCGCCACCGATGTCGAAGAGCGAGCCGCCCGAGCCGAGCTCGTCGGCCGGCTCGGCCTTCGCCTCGGTCTTCGCCTCGGTCTTCGTCTCGGGCGCCGGTGCGGGCGCCGGCTCGGCCTTCTGCTCGGACTTGGCCTGGGGCTCGTCACCGCCGAGGTCGAAGAGCGACCCGCCCGAGCCGAGCTCGTCGGCGTCGGCGGCCGGGGCCGCCTTCGCCTCAGGCTCGGCCTCGGCCTCGGGCTCGTCGCCGCCGAGGTCGAAGAGCGACCCGCCGGCGGACTCCGGCTTCGCGGCCTTCGCCTCCTCGGCGACCGGCTTCTCCTCGGCAGCGGTCTCGGGGGTGTCGAACAGCGAGCCGCCCGAGGTGGCACCGGCCGGCTTGTCGTCGGCCGCAGCGGCGTCGGGGGAGTCGAAGAGGCTGGAGCCGCCGCTGGCCTTGGCCAGGGGACCGGCGTCCTGGGTCTCGACGACGGTGTCCTCGGTGATCGTCTCGTCGCCGGCCTCGGGCTCCGCCTTGGTCGCGGTGTCCTGGGCGGGGGCCGCGGCCGGGGCGGCCTTGGCGGCCGGGGCGGCGCCGTTCGAGCCGGGGGCGGCCTTGGTGGCCATCTCGCCCTTGACCGAGGCGAGCAGCATCTGCGCGACGTCGAGGACCTCGACCTCCTCGCGGGCCTCGCCCTTCGACTGCTTCATGGTCAGGCCGTCGGAGAGCATCACGCGGCAGAAGGGGCAGCCGACGGCGATCTGGTCGGCGCCGGTGCCCACGGCCTCGTTCGTGCGGTTCATGTTGATCCGCTCGCCGGTGTTCTCCTCCATCCACATGCGCGCGCCGCCGGCGCCGCAGCAGAAGGACCGCTCCGAGTTGCGCTCCATCTCGACGACCTCGGCGCCGGGGAGGATCTGCAGCAGCTCGCGCGGGGGCGTGTAGACGCCGTTGTGGCGACCGATGTAGCAGGGGTCGTGGTAGGTGATCGAGCGCTTGTGGGCGCCCGCGCCCTCCTTGACCGGGGTGAGCTTGCCCTCGCGGACCAGGCGGTTCAGCAGCTGGGTGTGGTGGACCACCTCCAGCTCGATGCCGAACTCCTTGTACTCGTTCTTGAGCGTGTTGAAGCAGTGCGCACAGGTGGAGACGACCTTCTTGACCTTGTACTCGGTCAGCGTCTCGACGTTCTGCGCCGCCAGGCCCTGGAAGACGAACTCGTTGCCGGCGCGGCGGGCCGGGTCACCGGTGCAGGTCTCGCCGTTGCCGAGCACGCCGAAGGAGACCCCGGCCATGTCGAGCAGCTCGGCGACCGCGCGGGTGGTCTTCTTGGCGCGGTCCTCGTAGGCGCCGGCGCAGCCGACCCAGAACAGCCAGTCGACCTCGTCGAGCGACTCGATGTCCTCGCCGACGACCTTGACCTCGAAGTCGAGGCCCTTGGCCCAGTCCATGCGGGCCGAGGCCGACATGTTCCAGGGGTTGCCCTTGTTCTCCAGGCCCTTGAAGAGGCCGTTGAGCTCGGCGGGGAAGTTCGACTCGACCAGCACCTGGTAGCGGCGCATGTCGACGATGTGGTCGACGTGCTCGATGTCGACGGGGCACTGCTGCACGCAGGCGCCGCACGAGGTGCAGTTCCACAGCACCTCGGGGTCGATGACCGCCGCGCCGTTGGCCGGGTTGTAGAACCACTCGCCGTCGTCGAGGCCGTCCATCCGGCCCCCGGTCTCGCCGACCAGCGGGCGCTCGACCTCGGTGGCCAGCGCGGTGTCGCCCTCGAGCAGCGCTGCGCGCTCGTCCTCGGGGGCGCGCAGGTAGGGCGCCTTGGCGTACGTCGCGTCGCGCAGCGCGGTGATGAGCAGCTTGGGCGAGAGCGGCTTGTCGGTGTTCCAGGCGGGGCACTGGCTCTGGCAACGGCCGCACTCGGTGCAGGTGGTGAAGTCGAGCAGGCCCTTCCAGGAGAAGTCCTCGACCGCGCCGACACCGAGCTTGGCGTCCTCGTCGAGGTCCTCGATGTCGTCGAGGCTGACCCGCACGCCGTTGTTGGTGAGCGGCTTGACCGCGCCCAGCGCGGTGGTGGCGCCGTCGGTGTCGCGGCCGGTCGACTCGCGCTTGAAGAAGATGTTGAACCAGGCGGTGAAGCGGTGCCAGGCGATGCCCATGGTCAGGTTGGACGAGATCACCATCAGCCAGATCATCGCCAGGACGACCTTGATCATCGCGATGACCACGATGGTCGTCTCGAGGGCGCCCTCGTTGCCGGCGACGCCGGCCGGGAACAGCGCCTCGCCGACCAGGCTGGAGATCGGGAAGTGGAACGGGGTGAAGTCCTCGGGGTGGGCGGAGTCGATCTGGCCGAGGTTGTACTCCGCGCCGCGGATGAACAGGATCGCGGCGCTCTCGACGAGCACGAACGCCTCGACGAAGTAGGCCTGCCACTGGTTGGAGCCGAAGAACCGGCTGCGGCGGCCCTTGTCGCGCGGGTGGTTGAGCTGGCGGACCACGATCAGGAACAGGATGCCGATCGTGCCGAGCAGGCCCAGGCCCTCGCTGACCCACTCGAAGAGGAAGAAGTGGCCGATGATCGGCAGCGCGAAGTCGGGGTTGAACAGCTGCACGTAGCCGGTGGCCACCGCCGCGGAGAGCACGATGAAGGCGGCGTAGACGAACCAGTGCATCGCCCCGATCCAGTGCCACTGCAGCATCCGGGTGTGCAGCACCGACTCCTTGAGCAGCGTCACCGTGCGCCGGGCGGGGTTGTCGGTGCGGCTGGCTGGCGTGCCGACGCGGACGGTGGCCACGATGGCGCGCACCGCCCGCACCGTCATCGCCACGGCGACCGCCGTGAACGCCAGGGACACCACGATGGCGAAGGTCTGCATGCGGACGTGCTCCTCGGGATCTGTGGCGCGCGGCTTCCTGCGCGCCTGCGTGAGCCTAGGCCCCGACGTCGGTGCCGTCAGGCTCCTCCCGGGGTGAGATGGAGCCTACCGGGCGGTAACTTCAACACCAGCGAGGGTGCCGCGCCGGGTGAAGGTGGCGGTCATCTCGACCTCGGACCCGCCCTCGCGGGCGCAGAAGCCGAAGGTGCGCCCCAGCCGGGTGAAGGGCTGGCCCACGGTGCGCATCACCTGCGTGGTCGACATGCCCCGGTCGAGCCGGCGCTGCACGGTCGCCACCGGCAGCTGCCGGTCGGGGTTGCGGCAGGAGTCGGGGGCGATGCCGTAGGCGCGCTCCCACATCTGCAGGTAGCCCTCCGCGCCGCGGGCCATGTCGTCGAGCACCGCCCGTCCGTCGCCCTGCTGCGCGTCGGCGACCTTGCCCAGGTCCTGGACCCAGTCGGGGTAGAGGCCGTACTGCGCCACGCCGTCGGCGTTGATGTCGTAGACCCGCTCACCGGCGCGCTGCTGGCGCACGGTGACGCCGCCGAGGCCCTTGAAGGGGTAGGTGACCGGGTTGGGCACGTCGGTGCCGCGCGGGTCGCCCTGCGCGCCCAGGCCGTTGATGTCGGCGCCGAAGCCCATCGCGAAGTAGTAGCGCTCGTCGGCCCAGCCGACGTGGCGGCGCCACTTCTCCACGAAGCCGGTGGAGTCGCCGGCGTACGGCGTGACGAAGCCGCCGAGCTCGTAGATCCGCGGGTAGGCGTCGGGGGTCGACCAGGAGTGGCTGGACAGCAGGCCCTGGTAGCCCATCTCCTCGAGCTGGTCGAGGGCCTGGTTGCGGGCCTTGACGCTCATGTGGTCGGGGTCGAAGACGATCCTGCGCTCGGCGAGGCGGTTGATGGTGTGCTCGCCCAGCGTGGTCAGGCCGCGGTCGTTGCAGTGGTTGGTGCGCGGGTAGAGCGGCAGCGCCGGCAGGTTGGCGGTGCCGAAGAGGTGCCCGATCGCCCCGAAGAGGGCGTCCTGCTGGTCGGCGGAGATCTCCGGGGCGGCCAGCGTCTGGTTGCGGTCGTGGTTCTCGGTGTCGGCCGGCGCGCAGGTGCGCATGTCCCAGTAGGTGCCGGTCTCGAGGAAGTTGGCGTTGTTGACCGCCACGCCGGTCTCGCCGGCGTCGCCCGCGATGCCGGACAGGGCGTTGTCGAACTTGTTGACCAGCTCCATCTGGCGCACGCCGAGGTCGTGCATCTCGTCGATCTGCGCGTCGATGCTCTCGGCGTCGCACTGCGCCAGGTCGCCGCCCGGCGCCTTCTTGAACGTGCAGCCGAAGGGCACCGAGGTCTCGATGCCGAGGATGACGGCCATCTTGCCGGCGTTGATGACCCGGCGGGCCTCGAAGGGGCTGGTCACGATCCGGTAGAAGCCCTTGCCGGGACCGCCGAACTGGGCGTCGACGTAGTCCTGGAACTCGAAGGTGCGCTGGATCTGCAGGCGCACCGAGTCCATGTCGTCGCAGGAGTTCCGCTTCAGCGGGTAGAGCTGGCACAGCTGGTTGTTCTCGACCAGCAGGTTGGTGAAGAGCCGCTGCCCGCCGCGCCAGGCCCGCTCCATCCAGCGGTAGTAGGTGCCCTCGTGGGTCAGCGAGTGCGGCGCCGGCCAGTCGACGAAGGTGGGCCAGCCGACCGGGTCGTGGCCGACCTCGCCCGACAGGGCGGTCTCGAGCAGCGCGCCGTAGCCACCGGTGGCGCTGTGGTCGTCGCAGTCGGTGAGCGCGACCTCCACGCCGAAGCGGTCCCACGGCTTGCCGCAGTGCACCTCGCCGCCGAGGAACTCGTAGGCCATGTGGTGGGTGTGCGCGTCGACGTAGCCGCGCACCTCCTGGAAGGGCGTCGCGCCGGTGTGCGGGCGGCCCTTGACGTCGACCTGCGCCTCGGGCCAGGTCGCGCAGCCCTTGGTGGTCGTGAGGCGGAACGCCGTGGCGCCGTCGACCTCGAGCCGCTCACCGTCGTTCGTGAAGGAGATCCGCCGGCCCTTCTTCGACGCCGTCCACACGGTGGCGTCGCTCGGCTCGGCGGCGCGCCCGCCCCCGGCGGCCACGAGCTGCTCGTCGGGGGTCAGCAGCAGGTACTCACCCAGGTCGGTGGCCTGGAAGTACGTCGGCTCGCCGCCGGGCACCAGCGTGTAGCAACCGCGGGCCATGGCGTAGCGGGTGCGCGGATGGGTGGTCCGCCTCGGGTAGGCGTGCGTGGAGCGCAGTCGCGGGTCGCGGCGCGCCCGCTCGCTCGCGACGTACGCCGCCGCCGCGGCGCGCTCGGCCGCGGTCGTGGGGTCGCGGGTCTCGGCGCCGAGCTCGCCGGCCCGCGAGATCGCGTTCTTGGTCGCCGGGTCGACGTCGAGGCGCACCTCGTGGCCGTGGGCGTCGGTGAGGGGCAGGGTGCCCCGCCCGCTCGCGGCGTCGTGCACGGCCTGCAGCCCGCCACGCGCCGTCGCCCCGCCGTCACCGGTGCCCGGGGCGGTCGAGCCCACCACGCCGGGGAGCACGACCGCGGCGCCGACCACCAGGGCGGCCCCGGCGGCGGTCCAGGCCAGGCGCCGGGTGGCGCCGGGGTCGCGGGCGGGGCGGGTCTCGGACGGGGTGCGGCGCATGGGTGACCTCCGGAGGGAACGTGGACAAAAGGTGACACATGTTCACGTTGCTGTCGAGAGGTCCGTCACGGGGAGGGGCGGGCGGCGTCCTCGTCGTCGGGGTGCGGCACGCCCGGCAGCGCCGCGGTGGGCCCGGCCGCCACGGCGACGGCGTCGTCGTCGTCGCGGGCCAGGCCC
>JBFGFQ010000170.1:0-6189 GCA_041579495.1 Nocardioides sp. | reverse complement strand
CATGCTCTCGCTCGCCGGCGCGTCGGCGTACGTGTGGTCGTGGAAGGTCGCGCTGGCCGTCGCGGTCGTGATGGCCGCGGTGATCGCCTCCTACCGCCAGACCGTGCACGCCTACCCCTCCGGTGGCGGCGACTACGAGGTCGCCACGGTCAACCTCGGCGCCACCGCGGGCACCACCGTCGCCAGCGCGCTGCTGGTCGACTACGTGCTCACCGTCGCGGTCTCGATCTCCGCCGGGGCGCAGTACGCCGCCTCCGCGGTGCCGGCGATCAGTGGGCACGAAGCGACGTTCGGCTGCGCGCTGGTGGTGCTGCTGATGGCGATGAACCTGCGCGGCATCCGCGAGTCGGGAGCCTTCTTCGCGGTGCCGACCTACCTGTTCATGCTGGCTATCGGCTCGATGGTCGTCTGGGGGCTGTGGCAGTGGTGGGGCGGTGGGCTGCCGCCCGCGGAGAGCGCCGACATCACCATCACCCCCGCCAGCGGCTTCGAGGAGCCGTTGACCACCATCGGGCTCATGCTCCTGCTGGCCCGGGCGTTCTCGTCCGGCGCCGCGGCGCTGACCGGCGTCGAGGCGATCTCCAACGGGGTGCCGGCGTTCCGGCGGCCCAAGAGCCGCAACGCCGCCACCACGCTGGGCCTGCTCGGCGCCATCGCGATCGCGATGATGATGAGCGTCATCGTGCTGGGCCGCGAGATCGGGGTGCGGCTGGTCGACCCGGACGAGTTCGACCGGCTCTCCCGCGGCGGGGCGCCGCTGCCCGACGACTACGACCAGCACACGGTGATCTCCCAGATCGCCGAGTCCGTCTTCGCCGGCTTCCCGCCGGGGTTCTACTTCACGGTCACGGTCACCGGCATCATCCTGGTGCTGGCCGCCAACACCGCCTTCAACGGCTTCCCGGTGCTCGGCTCGATCCTGGCCAAGGACGGCCTGGCTCCGCGGGCGCTCGGCTCGCGCGGCGACCGGCTGGCCTACTCCAACGGCATCGTCTTCCTGGCCCTGATGGCGATCGCGCTGATCTGGGTCTTCGACGCCGAGCCGACCCGGCTGATCCAGCTCTACATCGTCGGGGTCTTCGTCTCCTTCAACCTCTCCCAGCTCGGCATGATCCGGCACTGGACCCGCGAGCTGCAGGACGAGCACGACCCCGCGGTGCGGCACCGGATGCAGCGCTCCCGCCTCATCAACACCGTCGGGCTGTCGTTCACGGCCGTGGTCCTGGTCATCGTGCTGATCACCAAGTTCCTGGCCGGCGCCTGGATCACGATCCTGGCGATGGGCACGTTCTACGTGCTGATGCGCGGCATCCACGGCCACTACGAGCGGGTGGCCGAGGAGCTGGCCGGCGACGAGGAGGACCGGGTGCTGCCCACCCGGGTGCACGCCATCGTGCTGGTCTCCAAGCTGCACAAGCCCACGCTGCGCGCCCTGGCCTTCGCCCAGGCCTCGCGTCCCAACACCCTCGAGGGCGTCTACGTCGCCACCGACAGCGCCTCCACGGCCAAGCTGATGGAGGAGTGGGACGAGCGCCGCATGGAGGTCCCGCTCAAGGTGCTGCACTCGCCCTACCGCGAGCTGGTGCGCCCGGTCGTCGAGTACGCCACCGAGATCCGCCGGGCCAACCCGCGCGGCGTCGTCGCGGTCTACATCCCCGAGTACGTCGTGGGCCGCTGGTGGGAGCAGCTGCTGCACAACCAGACCGCGCTGCGGCTCAAGGGCCGGCTGCTCTTCACCCCCGGCGTCATGGTCACCTCGGTGCCCTACCAGCTGCAGTCGTCGCAGATCGCCCGCGAACGGGTCAAGCGCGAGGAGTTCCGGGTGCGCCCCGGCGACCTGCGCAGCGGTCGGGTCGATCCCCGCGGCAAGCGCGGGCGGCGCCGGTGAGCCGGCACCCCCGGGCCCGCCGCCAGCGCGGCCGCTCCCGGGTCGGCGAGCGCTTCGAGGTCGAGGTCGGCCCGGTGGCGCACGGCGGGCACTGCGTGGCCCGGGTGCCCACCAGCAGCGCCCCCGACGCCCCGACGCGGGTGGTGTTCGTGCGCCACGCCGTCCCCGGTGAGCGGGTGGTCCTGCAGATCACCGAGGGCACCGACGGCGACCGGTTCTGGCGCGCCGACGCGGTGGAGGTGCTCGACGCCTCGCCCGAGCGGGTCGCGCCGCCGTGCCCCTTCGCGGGGCCGGGGCTCTGCGGCGGCTGCGACTTCCAGCACGTCTCGCTGCCCCACCAGCGCACCCTCAAGACGGCCGTGGTGCGCGAGCAGCTCTCCCGGCTGGCCGGGATCGACAGCGACGTCGAGGTCGAGCCGGTCGCCGGCGACCTGCCCGAGCAGCTGGCCGGCCTGCGATGGCGCACCCGGGTGTCGTACGTCGACCTGGGGGAGGGCCGGCGGGGGATGCGCAAGCACCGCTCGCGGGCGGTCGTCGAGGTCGACGACTGCCGCATCGCGCACCCCGACGCCCGCGAGCCCGCACCGGGCTCGCTCGAGGAGAGCGTCGCGGTGCCGGCGGGGGAGCACCGCTTCGCCGTGGCCGCCGACGGCTTCTGGCAGGTCCACCCCGGGGCGCCCTCGACCCTCGTGTCGACCGTCCTCGAGATGCTCGACGCCCGGCCGGGGGAGCGGGTGCTCGACCTGTACGCCGGAGTGGGGCTCTTCGCGCGCTTCCTCGCCGACGCCGTCGGGCCGGAGGGTCAGGTCGTGGCGGTCGAGGGCGACCGCACCGCGAGCCTGCACGCCCGCACCAACCTCGCCGGCGCCCCCGCCCGCGTCGAGACCGCCTGCGGCGACGTCGCCGAGGTGCTCGCGTCGGCGTACGACGAGCCGTTCGACCTCGTGGTGCTCGACCCGCCCCGCGAGGGTGCCAAGCGGGCGGTGGTCGACGCGGTCGCGGCCCGCGCACCCCGCCGCATCGCCTACGTGGCCTGCGACCCGGCCGCGCTCGCCCGCGACCTGGGCCTGCTGGCCGGGCACGGCTACGAGCTGCGCGCCCTGCGCGCCTTCGACCTGTTCCCGATGACGCACCACGTGGAGTGCGTGGCCCTGCTGTCGCGCCTCGACGCGCAGCACTGAGGGACGCAGGATGGGAGGTCCCACCGGACCGACCCCGGGAGACCACCATGACGCGGAGCCACCACGCGGTCACGGTCGCTCCCGCCCTGCTGCTGGCCCTCCTGGCCGGCTGCGGGACGGGCGATGACGACCCGTCCGGGAGCAGCCCGCCGCCGGACCCGGGCCCCACGTCCGCGACGACGCTCCTGCCCCAGGCGTCCTCTCCCGCGGTGACGCTGTCGCGGGAGCCCGAGCCCGGGCCGGAGGAGCAGCGCAGGCTCGACCACCAGCTCCGCGAGGCGGCGTGGGCCGACGACGTGGCGCAGGCCCGCCGGCTCGTGCGCCGCGGCGCCGACATCAACGCCAAGGACGAGACCCAGCAGTCGGCGTACCTGATCGCGACCAGCGAGGGGCACCTCGAGCTGCTGCGCCTCGCGCTGCGGTCGGGAGCCCGGGTGGACGACAAGGACAGCTGGAACGGGACCGGGCTGATCCGCGCCGCCGAGCGCGGCCACGCGCTGGTCGTCGGCGAGCTGCTGCGGGCCGGGATCGACCGCGACCACGTCAACCGGATCGGCTACCAGGCGATCCACGAGGCCGTGTGGCTCGGTGAGGACACCCCGGCGTACGCCACCACGGTCCGGGTGCTCGCCGCCGGTGGCGTCCGGCTCTCCGACGTCTCGCCCTCGACGGGCCTGACCCCGCTGGAGATGGCCCGCGAACGGGGCTTCGGTGGTCTGCAGGGGGTGCTCGAGGCCGTGGTCGGGGCGGAGCGGCCCGCGCGGCCGGACCGCGCCCTGCTGCGTGCCGCCGAGCAGGGCGACGCGGACGCGGTGGCGGTGGCGCTGCGGGCCGGCGCCGACACCGAGGCGCGCGACGATCGGGACCGCACCGCGCTGCGGCTCGCCACGACCCGCGACCATGGGCCCGTCTCGGACCTCCTGGTCGCGATGGGGGCCGAAAGCTGACCCCCGGCGCCGCGGCGCCGGGTGTGGTGATGCCCCTCGATGTCATGTATCTTGACGTCAAGAGATGTGGCCGAGGGTAAGGGTGGCCTTCCTTTCCTGCCTCCCCGGCCCGGCGGCAAGATGAGGCGCAAGCAGCGCCCGTCATCGCAGACGCGACAGAGGAGATGTTGGTCAGTGGCAAGCAAGGACAGCTTCGGTGCCAAGAGCACCCTGGACGTGGACGGCACGTCCTACGAGATCTTCCGCCTCGACGCGGTCACCGGTGACGGCCTCGACGTCGCGAGCCTCCCGTACAGCCTGAAGGTGCTGCTGGAGAACCTCCTGCGCACCGAGGACGGCTCCGACATCACCGCCGAGGACATCAAGGCGATCGCCGGCTGGGACGCCGACGCCGACCCCTCGCAGGAGATCCAGTTCACGCCTGCGCGCGTGATCATGCAGGACTTCACCGGCGTGCCCTGCGTCGTCGACCTCGCCACCATGCGCGAGGCGATGGCCGACCTCGGTGGCGACCCCACCAAGATCAACCCCCTCGCGCCCGCTGAGATGGTCATCGACCACTCGGTCATCGCCGACGTCTTCGGCACCCCCGAGGCGTTCGAGCGCAACGTCGAGATCGAGTACGAGCGCAACCGCGAGCGCTACCAGTTCCTGCGCTGGGGCCAGGGCGCCTTCGACGACTTCAAGGTCGTCCCGCCGGGCACCGGCATCGTGCACCAGGTCAACATCGAGCACCTGGCCCGCACCGTCTTCACCCGCGAGGTCGACGGGGTCCTGCAGGCCTACCCCGACACCTGCGTCGGCACCGACTCCCACACCACGATGGTCAACGGCATCGGCGTGGTCGGCTGGGGCGTCGGCGGCATCGAGGCCGAGGCCGCGATGCTCGGCCAGCCGGTCTCCATGCTGATCCCGCGCGTGGTCGGCTTCAAGCTCAACGGCGACCTGCCCGAGGGCGCCACCGCCACCGACCTGGTGCTCACCATCACCGAGATGCTGCGCAAGCACGGCGTCGTCGGCAAGTTCGTGGAGTTCTACGGCCCCGGCGTCTCGGCGCTGCCGCTGGCCAACCGCGCCACGATCGGCAACATGAGCCCCGAGTTCGGCTCCACCATCGCGGTCTTCCCGATCGACGAGGAGACCACCAAGTACCTCGAGCTCACCGGGCGCAGCCCCGAGCAGCTCGCGCTGGTCGAGGCCTACGCCAAGGAGCAGGGCCTCTGGCACGACCCCGAGGCCGAGCCGCGCTTCTCCGAGAAGCTCGAGCTCGACCTGGCCACGGTCGTCCCGTCGCTGGCCGGCCCCAAGCGCCCGCAGGACCGCGTCTCGCTGGCCGAGGCCAAGCAGGGCTTCCGCGGTGCGCTGGCCGACTACGTCGACCACGAGCACCAGGACACCAACGGCTACGACGAGTCGGTCGAGGAGACCTTCCCGGCCTCCGACCCCGCCACCACCAACGGTGGCGGCGAGGCCGCGGCGCCGAAGAACTACCTCTCGGCCGCCCCGGCCGACGGCGGGCGCCCGAGCAACCCCGTGCACGTCACCCTCGAGGACGGCACCGAGTTCGAGCTCGACCACGGCGCCGTCGCGATCGCCGCGATCACCTCGTGCACCAACACCTCGAACCCGTCGGTGATGATCGGCGCGGCCCTGCTGGCCAAGAAGGCCGTGGAGAAGGGCCTGCAGCGCAAGCCGTGGGTCAAGACCACGCTCGCGCCCGGCTCGAAGGTGGTCTCGGACTACTACGAGAAGGCCGGCCTGACGCCGTACCTCGACAAGCTCGGCTTCAACCTCGTCGGCTACGGCTGCACCACCTGCATCGGCAACTCGGGCCCGCTCATCCCCGAGGTCTCCGCCGCGGTCAACGAGAAGGACCTCGCGGTCGTCTCGGTGCTCTCGGGCAACCGCAACTTCGAGGGCCGCATCAACCCCGACGTGAAGATGAACTACCTGGCCTCGCCGCCGCTGGTGGTCGCCTACGCGCTGGCCGGCTCGATGGACCTCGACCTGTTCAACGACCCGCTGGGCCAGGACACCGACGGCAACGACGTGTTCATGAAGGACATCTGGCCCACCGCCGCCGAGATCGAGGAGGTCGTCGCCTCGGCGATCACCTCCGACATGTTCGACGACGGCTACTCCGACGTCTTCGCCGGCGACGAGCAGTGGCGCT
>JBFGFQ010000169.1:0-6262 GCA_041579495.1 Nocardioides sp. | reverse complement strand
GCGGTGCCGCATCGCCTGCAGGCGGGTGGTCAGCTCGGAGGCGAACGGCTTGAGCCAGCCGCGCTTGGTGGGCGCGTAGCCGCCGGTGACGATGAGGCCGACCCCGCCGCGCGCGCGCTCCGCGGCGTACGCCGCCAGCTTGGGCACGTCCCAGGGGGTGTCCTCCAGCCCGGTGTGCATCGAGCCCATCACCACGCGGTTGCGCAGCGTCAGCGACCCGAGCTGCAACGGCTGCATCAGGTGGGGGTAGGGGCCGTGCTGGTCGGGGCCGGGGGTGCTGCTCATGCGTGTGCCTCCAGGTACTCGGTGAGCCAGGTGACCCAGGTCTGCTCGGTCAGCACCCCGCCGCGCAGGACGAGGTACTGGTCGAGCTCGAGGTCGCTCAGGGTGGTGGGGTCGGGGTAGTCGCGGGCGGTCAGCTGCTCGTAGTGCGCCAGGCGGGCGCGGTGCTCGGCGAGGTCGGCGCGCACGACCTCGAGCACGGCGGCACGGTCGCCGAAGGAGGCGCCGCGCATCTTCACCGCCAGCTCGGAGCGCAGCGGGTGGGGCGTGGTGGGGGTGGCCAACCACTCGGCGAGGGCCCGCTCGCCGGCGGCGGAGACCTCGTAGACCTTCTTGTCGGGTCGGCCGGTCTGCTCCACGGTCGTGGCGCGCACCCAGCCGTCGCTCTCCATCCGGCCCAGCACCCGGTAGATCTGCTGGTGCGTCGCCGGCCAGAAGTAGCCGATCGAGCGGCTGAAGCGACGGGTCAGCTCGAGACCGGAGGCCGGCTGCTCGCGCAGGGCGACCAGCAGGGCGTGCTCGAGTGCCATGGCCGTATCGTGCCCGACCTATGCAACGAGTTGCAATCCCCCGGGAGTTTTATCGGCCGCCCGATGGAACTCCCGGCGGGACGATGAAACTTCATCGTCCCGCCACCAGGTTCGTCGGCCGGCCGATGAAACTCCCCCTGGCACCGTGACAGCGATGCTGTCAGGATGCACGCCATGAGCATCGAGCTGGGCAGGGGCACGGGACCGCTGAGGGGCGTCAAGGTCGTCGAGATCGCGGGGATCGGGCCGGGCCCGCACGCCTGCATGATCCTGGCCGACCTCGGTGCCGACGTGATCCGCGTCGAGCGGCCGGGCGGGCAGATGCTCACCGGTGGCAGCCACGACCTGCTCAACCGCGGCCGCCCGAGCGTGGCGCTGAACCTGAAGGACCCCGAGGCGGTGGCGACCGTGCTCGACCTGGTCGAGGGCGCCGACGTGCTCGTCGAGGGCATGCGCCCCGGCGTCCTCGAGCGCCTCGGGCTCGGCCCGGAGCAGTGCCACGAGCGCAACCCCGCCCTGGTCTACGGCCGGATGACCGGCTGGGGGCAGAGCGGCCCGCTGGCCACCGCCGCCGGGCACGACATGAACTACATCGCCATCACCGGCGCCCTCCACGGGCTGGGCCAGGACAAGACCCGCCCGCACTTCCCCGGCAACCTCGTCGGCGACTTCGGCGGCGGGTCGACGTACCTGGTCATCGGCATCCTCGCCGCGCTGCTCGAGGCGAAGGTCTCCGGGCAGGGCCAGGTCGTCGACGCCGCGATCGTCGACGGCACCGCCCACCTCAACGCGATGGGCGCCTCCTTCCTGGCCTCGGGCACCTTCCGCGAGGAGCGCGCGGCCAACCTGCTCGACGGCGGCGCGCCGTTCTACGACGTCTACGAGACCTCCGACGGCGAGCACATGAGCGTCGGCGCGCTCGAGCCGCAGTTCTTCGCCGAGCTCGTGCGCCTGCTGGGCATCGAGGACCGCTGCCCCGGCCAGCTCGACATCGAGCGGTACGACGAGATGCGCGCCCTGCTCGCCGAGACCTTCGCGCAGCGCACCCAGGCCGAGTGGGTCGAGCTCTTCGAGGGCACCGACGCCTGCGTGGCCGGCATCGTGCCGCTGAGCCGCGCCGTGACCCACCCCCACCTCAGCGCCCGCGAGACCTTCGTGACCAAGGACGGCATCGTCCAGCCGCAGCCGGCCCCGCGCTTCTCCCGCACCACCCCGACCCTCGACCTGCCCCCGGCCCCGCGCGCCGGCGCGCACACCCGCGAGGCGCTCGCCGCCTGGGGCGTCGCCGACGTCGACGGGCTCCTCGAGCGCGGGGCGGCGGTCCAGGCCGACTAGTCTTCGGGCGTGCGGCCCTTCCTGTTCCTCGGCACGCGTGCGGAGGACGAGGCTGCCGACGGCGAGTACGACGCCCTGCTGCGCTGCGCCGGCCTCGACGAGCCCCGGCTGCGCCGCGTGCGACTGGAGCGGCAGCCGCTGGAGGAGGCCCTCGGCGGCCCGGTCGACCCGGCGCGCTGGTCGGGGATCGTCCTGGGCGGCAGCCCGTTCAACCTCTCCGACCCGCCGGAGGTCAAGAGCGACACCCAGCGCCGCGTCGAGGCCGAGCTGCGGGCGCTGGCGATGCGCGTGGTCGCGGCCGACACGCCGTTCCTGGGCGCCTGCTACGGCATCGGCACCCTCGGCTCGCTGCGCGGCGGGCTGGTCGACCGCACGTACGGCGAGGCGGTGGGCGCGGTCGACGTACGCCTCAGCGACGCGGGCCGGGACGACCCCCTCTTCGGGGTGCTGCCCGAGCGGTTCGACGCGTTCGTGGGCCACAAGGAGGCGGTCAGCCGGCTGCCCGAGGGCGCCGTGCTGCTGGCCGGCTCGGCCACCTGCCCGGTGCAGGCGTTCCGGCTCGGCCGGCACGTCTACGCCACCCAGTTCCACCCCGAGCTCGACGCCGAGGGGCTGGTGCGGCGCCTGACGATCTACCGCGACCACGGCTACACCGCGCCCGGCGGCCTCGAGGACGCGCTGGCCGCCGCCCGCGCCGCCAGCGTGAGCGAGCCGCCCCGGCTGCTGGCCCGCTTCGTCGAGCTGTACGCCCGCTGAGGGCGCCGACCCAGCTCTGCTGAACATCTGTCAATAAGTCCGGATCTCGACTACCGTGCCGCCCATGAGCACTTCCGAGCCCAGCCCTGCCCCGATCCCGGAGCCCCGAGGCGTCGAGCACGTCGACGTGCTCGTCGTCGGCGCCGGCCTGTCCGGCATCGGCGCGGCCGCGCAGGTCCTCTCGCGCGTCCCCGGCACCAGCGTCGCGGTCCTGGAGGGCCGCAGCGCGAGCGGCGGCACCTGGGACCTGTTCCGCTACCCCGGCATCCGCTCGGACTCCGACATGTTCACCTTCGGCTACCACTGGCGCCCCTGGCCCAGCGACACCGCGCTGGCCGACGGCGGGCTGATCCTCGACTACCTGCGCACCGTGGCGCAGGAGTACGACGTCGAGCGCCGGATCCGCTACGACCACTGGGTCAGCGCCGCGTCCTGGAGCAGCGACGAGCGCCGCTGGACCGTCACCTACGAGCACGACGGGCGCGAGCACCAGATCACCTGCTCGCTGCTGTGGGGCGCCTCGGGCTACTACGACTACGACCAGGGCCACGCGCCCGAGTTCCCCGGCGTCGAGGACTTCCGCGGCCAGGTCGTGCACCCGCAGTTCTGGCCCGAGGACATGGACTACGAGGGCAAGAAGGTCGTGGTCATCGGCTCCGGCGCCACCGCGATCACGCTGGTGCCCGCGATGGCCGACACCGCCGGGCACGTCACGATGCTGCAGCGCTCGCCGTCGTACGTGCTGACCCGGCCGGGCACCGACCCGGTCGCCGCCAGGCTCTCCAGGCTGCCGGCCAGGGTCAAGCAGCCCGTGGTGCGGTGGAAGAACATCCTCGAGGCCGTCGTGTCCTACCAGCTCTTCCAGCGCAAGCCCGAGTGGGGCAAGAAGCTGATCCGCGACCAGACGGTCAAGCAGCTGCCCGACGGCTTCGACGTCGACACGCACTTCCGCCCGGCGTACAACCCGTGGGACCAGCGGCTGTGCTTCGTGCCCGACGGCGACCTGTTCCGCGCGATCCGCAAGGGCCGGGCCTCGGTGGTCACCGACACCATCGAGACCTTCACCGAGAACGGCATCCGGCTCTCCTCGGGCGACGAGCTCGAGGCCGACGTCGTGGTCACCGCGACCGGCCTCAAGCTCAAGGCGTTCGGCGGCATCCGCTTCACCGTCGACGGCGCCGAGGTCAAGATGCACGAGACGATGGCCTACAAGTCGCTGATGCTCTCGGGCATCCCCAACTTCGTCTACACGATCGGCTACACCAACGCCTCGTGGACCCTCAAGGCCGACCTGGTCGCCGACTTCGCCGTGCGGGTGCTGCAGGAGATGCGCGAGCACGGGCACTCGATGTTCGTCGTCGACAAGGACCCGACCGTGGGGGAGCGGCCCTTCATGGACTTCCAGTCCGGGTACGTCGTCCGTGCGCTCGACCAGCTGCCCCGCCAGGGCGACCGGGCGCCCTGGCGGCTCAAGCAGAACTACCTCACCGACCTGCGCACGATCCGCCACGACAAGATCGAGGACGGGGTGCTGCAGTTCCGCTGAGCCTCGGTGAGGGCCGCTCCGGTGGGGGCATCCGCGAGGGTGAGCAGGGCCGCGGAGGTGCCTGGTTCATTGGTGGCACGCATCCCGCTACCAGGAGGTAACACCCATGGGCATCGCTGACAAGGCGTCCAACAAGGCCGAGGACCTCAAGGGTCAGGGCAAGGAGGGCGTGGGCAAGGCCACCGACGACAAGGAGCTCGAGGGCGAGGGCAAGGGCGACCAGGCCTCGGCCTCCGTCAAGGACGCCGGCGAGAAGATCAAGGACGCCGGCAAGGACATCAAGGACGGCTTCACCAAGTAGCAGGGTGCGACCGCGCCGGCCCCCGCACCGTCGGGCGGCAGTGGCGCGGAACACCTCGCGACGAGTAGGTCGTCCCGGGCTGCTCCCCTATGCTGGGGAGCAGCCCGTCCAGTCTTGCCTCGGGCCCCCCGCGCGCCTCGGCGCCGCGTCCCTCTCCTGCGAGAGGCTGCTGTGAGTCTCATCGAGCGCAGCACGTTCTGGCGAGACACGCCAACAGTGAGTAGTGCCAACGTGTCTTCACCCTCCTTCGCCGATCTCGGCGTCCCCACCGACCTCACCCGCGTGCTCGACGCCGCGGGCATCACCAGCCCCACCCCGATCCAGGCCGCGACGCTGCCCGACTCCCTGGCCGGACGCGACGTCCTGGGCCGGGGTCGCACCGGCTCCGGCAAGACCTACGCCTTCCTGCTGCCGCTGGTGGCCCGCCTGGCCGCCTCCGGGCGTACGCCGCGCGCCGGCCGCCCGCGCTCGCTCGTGCTGGCCCCGACCCGCGAGCTGGTCGCCCAGATCCAGGAGTCGCTGGCCCCCCTGGCCAAGGTGCACGGCTTCACCATGCAGACCGTCTTCGGCGGCGTGGGCCAGGGCCCGCAGGTCGCCGGCCTCAAGCGCGGCGCCGACATCGTGCTCGCCTGCCCCGGTCGCCTCGAGGACCTGATCAAGCAGGGCCACTGCCGTCTCGACGACATCGAGGTGACGATCCTCGACGAGGCCGACCACATGGCCGACCTCGGCTTCCTGCCCGCGGTGCGCCGCCTGCTCGACGCCACGCCCCGCGAGGGCCAGCGCCTGCTCTTCTCGGCCACCCTCGACAACGCGATCGACGTGCTGGTCAAGCGCTACCTGAGCCAGCCGGTCACCCACCAGGCCGACTCCGCGCAGTCGCCGGTGGTCAAGATGGACCACCACGTGCTGCGCCTGCCGCGCGAGCACCGTGTGCCGGTGCTGGTCGACCTGACCAGCGCCCCCGGCCGCACGGTCGTCTTCACCCGCACCAAGCACGGCGCCAAGGCGCTGGCCCGTCAGCTCAACAAGAGCGGCGTCCCGTCGGTCGAGCTGCACGGCAACCTGAGCCAGAACGCGCGCACCCGCAACATGGACGCCTTCCACTCCGGCAAGGCCACCACGCTGGTCGCGACCGACATCGCCGCGCGCGGCATCCACGTCGACGACGTCTCGCTCGTCGTGCACGCCGACCCGCCGGCCGAGCACAAGGCCTACCTGCACCGCTCGGGCCGCACCGCCCGCGCGGGCGCCGCCGGCACGGTCATCACGCTGATGACCCCGGAGCAGGAGCGCGACGTGCGCGACCTGACCCGCGCGGCCGGCATCAAGCCGACCATCACCCGCGTCGACGCCCTCGACCACCCGGTCCTCGCCCAGGTCGCCCCCGGCGAGCGGGTGCTGGTGCCCGGCGGCATCGTCGTCGAGGCCCCGCGCCCCGCGTCCGGCGCCACCGGCGGCGGCTCGGGCTCGGGCTCGGGCGGCGGTGGCGGCCGCAACCGCAACCGTCGT
>JBFGFQ010000168.1:0-6288 GCA_041579495.1 Nocardioides sp. | reverse complement strand
GGCCCGCCGAGCAGCCCCTCCCGGCTCGCGACCAGCGCGGCGAAGCCCACGGTGGCGACGGCGGCGGCCACGTTGATGGCCAGCATGGCGATGCTCTTGACGAGCACGAACGTCTCCAGCGTCTGGGTCTGCAGCAGCCAGAGCGTCAGCCCGGCCTTGCCGATGCCGAGGACCGCCCACAGCGCGGTGAGGTGCCAGAAGAGCCGCCGGATGCGCGGGCGCAGCGAGATCTCGTGGTCCATCGGGTAGAAGTCGCCGGCGAGCCGGGCCACCATCGGCCGGGCGCTGGCCAGCGAGAGCAGGAACAGCAGGCCCACCACCCCGTCGCTGATGACCGGCTGCAGGAAGTAGAGCCAGGTGCTGTCGGCGACGACCGAGAGCAGCGTGCGACCCGTGAGCAGCACCGCGGCCAGGACCAGCAGCCCCGAGGTGCGGCGCCGGGTCACCACCCGCCACGCGATGGCGCCGTACGACCACACCAGCGCGGCCACGATCGCCGGCCAGACGCCGGCGACGGCGAAGACGCCGTAGAACAGCACGGCCGGGACGACGACCGCGACCAGCAGGCTCGCCGAGACGCGGCGGACCACCGAGGCCAGGCTGGGCCGGTGCGGGGTCTCCGTCGGGGCGGGCGTGGGCTGCGACGTGCTGTGCTGCAGTATCAAGAGAACCGGTCCTGCCGGTCCTTGCTCGAAACCGGGCTTGCTCGTCGTGACCGCGAGGCGACGCTCCGGAGCTCACGTCGACGGGTCCCGCGGTGCACCCCATCCTACGGGCTCCCGGCGCCGCGTCCCGCGTGTCGCCGGACCGGGCGGGTGCGAGGATGAGACATGGCCCCGATCTCGATGAGCTCCGGCACCGCCGACCCCGCCGCCCGCACCGGCCGTACGCCGCCCGCCCCGGTCTCGCTGCGCCTGGAGGGCCGGCCGCTCCCGGTGGTCGGCACGGCGCGCGTCTACACCTGCGGGATCACGCCCTACGACGTCACGCACCTCGGGCACGCGGCCACCTTCGTGTGGGCCGACGTGCTCACATCGGTGCTGGCCTCGACCGGCGTCGACGTGCACTGCTGCCGCAACATCACCGACGTCGACGACGTGCTGACGACCGCGGCGCGCGAGCGCGGGCTCTACTACGACGAGTTCGCGCTGACCCAGGAGGCGGTCTTCGAGCAGAGCATGCGGGCGCTGCGGGTGGCGGTGCCGGCCGCGGAGCCGCGGGCGCGCCACCACGTCGGCGCGGTCCAGCAGCTCGCGCAGGGCCTGCTCGACGCGGGGGCGGCGTACGAGCGCGACGGCACGGTGTGGTTCCGCGGCGCGCACGTGCCCGGGCGGGCCGGCCTCGGCGCGGAGCGGGCCCGCGAGCTCGCGGCCGCGTTCGGCGACGAGCCCGAGCGCACCGACAAGGACGACCCGTTCGACGTGGCGGTGTGGCGTCCCTCGGGCGCGGAGCAGCCGGCCTGGCCGAGCCCGTGGGGCTGGGGCCGGCCGGGTTGGCACGCCGAGTGCGCGGCGATGGCGTTGGGGGTGCAGGGCGCGTCGGTCGACGTGCTGGTCGGCGGCGACGACCTGGTCTTCCCCCACCACGCCTACCAGGGCGCGATGGTCGAGGCCGTCAGCGGCGTCACGCCCTTCGCCCGCGCCGCGGTGCACGTCGGCGAGGTCCGCCTCGACGGCGAGAAGATGGCCAAGTCGACCGGCAACCTGGTGCTCGTCGACGAGGTGCTGCGCACCTGCACGCCGGCGGCGCTGCGCACCCTCATCGTCGACCGCGACCACCGTGAGCCGTGGAGCTTCGACGCCGACGACCTGCACGCCGCGGAGGCCCGGCTCGAGCGCCTGTACGCCGCCGCCGGTCGCGGCGGCGCCACGCCGGCGGCCGTCGAGGCCGCCACCGCTCCCCTGCTCGACGGGCTCGACGTGCGGACCGCGCTCGAGGTCGCCGAGAGCGAGGGCGGCGAGGCCGCGCGGCGCGTGGTGCACCTGCTGCGGCTGGGCTGAGGCGCTAGACCTTCTCGGCCACGATCCGCCAGTTCAGGTCGGCGATCTTGGCGCGCTCGGCCAGCGTCCAGGCCTCGCCCCCGCGCTGCAGCAGGTCGAGGGACTCCTCGATCCACGGCGGCGCGATCCGGGCCTTCTCCAGCAGCCGGACCAGGCGGCGTCCGTGCAGGATCAGGTCGCGCTTCTGCTCGCACAGCGGCCAGGCCTCGCTGCGCGACGGCGCCGAGACCAGGATCCGGAAGCCGGCGCGCTCGAGCGCCGCGCAGACGTCGGCGGGGTACATCGACTGCGTCGCGGCCAGGGTCGGCAGGTAGAGCCGGTGCAGCGCGACGTGCTCCGGGTCGTCCCAGTCGAAGAACGGGGTGAGCAGGTACTCCGAGCAGGCGTAGCGCGCCCCCGGCCTGAGCACGCGGTGCATCTCGGCGGCGTGCGCGTCGAGCTCGTCCTTCTTGAAGAACGGCCACACCGCCTGGAAGGAGTAGCAACCGTCGAAGGACTCGGACGGGTAGTCGAGCGGGTCGTGGTGGTTGCCGACCTGGAAGTGCAGCCGGTCGCCCATGTCGCACCGGGCGGCCCAGTCGACGGCGTTCTGCACCTGGTCGGGGTCGATGTTGTAGCCGGAGACGCGCCCGCCGGTCAGCGTGGCGAGGTGGTGGGCGATCCGGCCGCGCCCGCAGCCCATGTCGAGCAGGTGCGAACCCGCCGGGTCGGCCAGCGCCAGGTCCTCCAGGAGCGCCCGCTCGGTCAGGACCTGGTTGTCGTAGAGACCCTTGGTCGCGTCGAGCATCGGGGGGATGTAGAGCTTCTCGAGGTCGAAGACCGACAGCAGGTTGTTGAGGACCTTGTAGTAGTCGGCGACCGCCCGGGTCTCGTCCTCGGTCTCCGTCTGCTCACCGGCCTGCATCCGCTGGAAGAACCGGTAGGCGTCGATGCAGGCCTGCTTGTCCGCGGCCGGCAGCGTCGCCAGCCGCTTGAGGCCGGTGAGCGCGGTGCTGACCCGGTAGGTGTCGATCATGCATGCATTCATACAGTGAATGTCTACTTGTATGGAAGAGTGGCGCCATGGGACACCACGGCTGGCGGGGCGACCCGCCTCGCACCGAGGCGCTGGCCCGGGCCCGCATCCTCGAGGGCGCGCGGCGCTGCCTCGAGCGCACCGGAGCCGCCAAGACCACGCTCTCCGACGTCGCGAGCGAGGTCGGCGTCACCCGGCAGACCGTCTACCGCTACTTCCCCGGCCTGACCGACCTGCTGCACGCGCTGGCGGCGGCCGGCGCGGCGGCGTTCGTCGAGCGGATGCGCGCGCACGTGGTCGGCTCGGCGGCCGACCTCCTGCCCGCCGACGTGGTCTGCGAGTGCGTCGCCTTCTGCGTCGAGGAGCTGCCGCGCGACCCGTTGATGGCGCCGCTGCTCGACGCCGAGGACCGGGACCTCCTCGGCCAGGGCCTCACGTCGCGCGCCGGTCTCGACCTCGCCGGCGCCTTCCTGCGCGGCCTCCCCGTCGACTGGGCGCGCGCGGGGGTCGTCGACGACGAGGTCGACGAGCTGGCCGAGGTGGTGCTGCGCCTGGTCGGCTCGCTGCTGCAGCACCCGGCCGGCACCCCGCGCCGGCCCGACGACGTACGCCGCTTCGTGCGGCGCTGGCTGGGCCCCGCGCTCTCGACCTGACCGGCCTGAGCGGACCAGCCTGCGTCAGCCGGCGCGCACGGCCCCCTCGGCCAGCAGCAGCTGGGCGGCGGCGTAGGTCGCCATCACCGCCGACTCGAGCCGCTGCGGGGGTGCGTCGAGGAGCAGCTCGCGCACCCCGATGAGGGTGTCGGAGACCAGGAAGAGGTCGGCCCCGGCCGTCGTGCTGCGGCGCACCGGCGCGGGCAGCGTGGAGGCGAGCTGGGTGCTGAGGGCGACCATCGACGTCAACACCGCCGAGTACGCCGCCACCGTCGCGCCCAGCCGGCGGTCCTGCCGGGCCGCGGCCAGCGCCAGCGGCGGCGTGGTCAGCGCCCACAGAGCCGCGAGCGCGACGGGGGGCCGCCACCGCGGGGCGCCGCGCACCGACCGGAACCCGACGACGTACGCCGCGTGGCCGAGCGCGAAGGAGCCGGCCCCGGCCGTGAACCGGGCGGTGCCCTCCCCCATCAGCAGCACGTCGCCGCCCCAGCCCGCGGCCTGCGCCAGCAGCGTCGTGCGGCGCAGCGGCGAGGTGGCCGCCCGGGGGTCGGTGGCCAGCGAGGCCGCCAGCACCGGCACCAGCAGCGGCTTGGTGAGCCTGCGGGCCCGGTGTGCGCGAGCCCCGGGCGTGCCGGCGAGCAGCGTGTCGAGCGCGGCCACCACGACGTACGCCGAGCGCAGCCGGCGCGACGCGGTGCGGCTGCGCGCGAGGTCCATCTGCCGACGGTAGTGCGTCGGGGCGGCCCGGTCAGCCCTCAGCCGCGCCGCAGCGCCCGGCGCACCACCCGGGTGACGTTGGTGCGCACCAGTCGCGCGTCGACGGAGAACAGGATCGGCAGGGTGATCCCCTCGCGCCACCGGGGGTTGAGCTCCTCGTAGCGCTGCGCGAGCCGGAGCGCGTCGGCCGAGCGCGCCAGCGACTCGCCGTCGGCCACGTTGGCGCCGCGGACCACGCCCTCCTCGGCGTCGAAGGAGGTCGGGTAGAAGGTCCGCGCGAACTCGGTCAGCGCCGCCCGCGCCCACGCCGGCGCCTGCTCGTCGCGCAGCGACCAGGTGCGCCCGGAGGTCCGGGTCAGCGAGACGTAGCTCTGCGGGAAGGCCGTGGTGACGAAGTGCAGGCTGCGCGGCCCGAAGCCGCGCCACGCGATCGGCAGCAGCCGCCACGGGGCCAGGATCGTCTTGGGGTGCCCGCGGTAGGCGCGGCGGAAGTAGAAGAACTTCGAGAACATCAGCAGCATCCGGCGCCGCTCGACGTCGACGGGCAGCATCGCGATCGTGAAGAAGCCCTGCGCCACGTCGTCGGGGTCGACGAAGACGAACACGTAGCGGTCGGGGCCGACCACGGCTCGCCGGAACTCCTCCCAGTCCTGCTCCTCGGGGCGGGTGAGCCTGAGCATCTCCAGACGCAGCCGCCAGATCTCGCGCAGCCGCTCCTCGGTGATCTCGTGGCTCTCGAGCAGCAGGACGCGCAGCGGGCGGCTCACGCGATGGTCTCGGCGACGTGGCCGGCCGGCCCGACCGGGGCGACCTCGCCCACCAACCGGTCGCGCAGGACCACCAGCTCGCTGACCGACTCGAGGAAGCGCCGGGTGCTCTCGCCGACCTGCAGGTCGTCGAAGTAGTGGTGGCGCATCGCCATCCGGGCCAGGTGGTGCTCGTCGCGCTCGAGGCGGGCGGCCAGCAGCGCGCCCAGGCCGTCGACGGTGGCGCGGTCGACGACGTCGGCGCACCGGCTGACGGGCACCTCGCGGCGCAGCCGCTCGCCGTCGTCGTGCGGGTCGGTGAGGAAGATCGGCTTCTCGGTGCGCAGGTAGAGCCAGTCCAGGCCGACCGACGAGACGTCGGTGACCATCGCGTCGCAGTCGGGGATGACGGCGAGGATGTCGCCGCACAGGACCTGGGCGTGGCCCGCCTGGGGGTCCCGCTGGCCCGCCTCGGCGACCAGGCGCAGCACCTCGAGGTGCGCCTCGCGCACGGCCGGGGTGGTGCTGGTGACGATCTTGGGGTGCGGCTTGTAGACCAGCCGCACGTCGGGCACGCCCAGCACCTCCTCCACGATCCGCGGGCCGAGCACGTCGAGGGAGGTGTAGTCGTTGTAGTCGGCGTCACCCTCCCAGGTGGGCGCGTAGAGCACCGTGCGCCGGGTGCTGGGCGCGAGCAGCGGGGCGGGGCGCAGGTCGAGCTGGGGGCGTCCGGTACGCACCAGCCGACGCGTGTCGAGCTCGAGCAGGCCGCTCACGTGGCGCTGCACGGCGGCCTCGCCGGCCACGAACACGCGGTCGTAGGCCTTCGCGTTGTTGCTCGCCATCGACTGCTTGTCGCTCTCGCCGTGGTTGATGTGCACGTGCAGGCGGCGCCCGTCGAGCAGCGACTGGAAGTTGAGCATCGAGTTGTTGCAGTAGAGGACCACCTTGGCGTCGAGCTCCTCGTAGAGCGCGGTCAGCTCGGGGAACTCCACGGCGCACAGCACCGGCAGGTCGGTGCGCTCGCGCAGCACCTCGGCCGAGCGGGTGTCGCGGACCACGATCGCCACCGGGTGCTGCTGGTGCAGCAGCGCCAGCACGTCCAGCCACTGCACGAGCTGGTAGGTCCGGGTCGGGTCATCGGCGAAGTAGGCGAT
>JBFGFQ010000167.1:0-6288 GCA_041579495.1 Nocardioides sp. | reverse complement strand
CGCGGGGTGCGCCGCGTCGTGGCCTCCGACTACTCCGCCGCCCGCCGTGCGCTGGCCCTGCAGTGCGGCGCCGACACCGTGGTCGACCCCGCCGAGGAGTCGCCGTACGACGCCGCTGCCGCGGCGGGCTGGATGCGCTCGGCGCCGCAGGTGCTCGACCACGCCGTCGGCTCGATGCAGCGGCTGCGCCGCCTGCCCGGCTGGGTGCACCTCTACCGCGCGGCCGACGCGCTGGGCGCCGCCGACATCAAGGGCCCGGTGGTCTTCGAGTGCGTCGGGGTGCCCGGGATGATCGAGGGTGTCGTCAGCGCCGCGCCGATCGGCACCCGGGTGGTCGTGGTCGGCGTGTGCATGGGCGAGGACCGGTTGCGGCCCACGATGGCGATCAACAAGGAGATCGACCTGCGCTTCGTGCTGGCCTACACCCCGCTCGAGCTGCGCGACGCGCTGCACCAGCTGGCCGACGGCGACATCGACGCCTCCCCGCTGGTGACCGGCACGGTCGGGCTCGACGGCGTGGCCGCGGCCTTCGCGGCCCTGGCCGACCCCGAGCGGCACGCCAAGATCCTCGTCGACCCGGCCTCGGACGCCCGGACCCCCGACCACGCCCCGGACCACCCAGTCGGGCGCCGGCCCGAGCCGGCCGGGATTGGCCGGGCGCCTGGGGCAGGCAGTTAGGCTCGCCTAACATCACCGATCGAGAGGGGGCACCGCCCGTGCACGGCGAGGTCCAGAGCACCGAGCAGATCTCCCCCACCATGGTCCGCGTCGTCCTCGGCGGCAGCGGGCTGGACGGGCTGGAGATGCCCGACTGCACCGACAGCTACATCAACGCCGCCATCCCGCCGGCCGGCGCGACGTACGGCCCGGTCTTCGACCCGCGCGAGGTGCGCGAGACCCACCCGCCCGAGCAGTGGCCGCTGCGGCGCCGCTACACGGTGCGCCGCTGGGACGCCGAGCGCCGCGAGCTGACGATCGACGTCGTGGTGCACGGCGACCACGGCCACGGCGGCCCGTGGGCCGGGCGCGCCCGGCCCGGCGACGTGCTGGTCTTCAACGGCCCGGCCGGCGACTACCGCCCCAGCACCGAGGCCGACTGGCACCTGCTGGTCGGCGACGAGTCGGCGCTGCCGGCGATCGCGGCCTCGCTCGAGGCGCTGCGACCCACCGACCGGGCCGTGGTGCGCCTGGTCACCGACGGGCCCGAGCACGAGGTCGCCGTCGAGAGCCCCGCCCGGGTGGACCTGCAGTGGCTGCACCGCAGCCCGCAGGCGCCGCGCCCGCTGGTCGGGGCCGTCGAGCAGGCCGACTGGCCGGAGGGCCGGGTGCACGCGTTCGTGCACGGCGAGGCCGAGGAGATCCGCGAGATCCGAGCCCACCTGCTGCGCGACCGCGGCGTCCCCCGCGCCGACCTGTCCTGCTCGCCGTACTGGCGACGCGGCATGGACGACGAGCAGTGGCGCTCGGTGAAGAAGCAGTTCGTCACCGCCATGGAGGGCGACACCCACTGACCCACCGCCGGCCCCCGGGCGCCCTCGGGACGTCATGCAGGCGGGACGTCCGTCCGTGCTGGACGTATGACGTCCCGGCGGGCTCAGGGGGTGCGCGGGCTCAGGGGGTGCGGACGGTGTCGGTGACGTTCTCGAGCACCACGGCCAGCGCCTGGCCGACCCCGATGCAGATCGCGGCCACGCCCCAGCGCTCGCCCGAGTCGACCAGGCGGGCCGCGAGGGTCTGCAGGACGCGGGCGCCGGAGGCGCCGAGCGGGTGCCCGATCGCGATCGCGCCGCCCCAGGCGTTGACGACCGCGGGGTCCACGCCCCAGGCGTCGGTGCACGCCAGCGCCTGCACCGCGAAGGCCTCGTTGAGCTCGACCGCGCCGACGTCGCCCCACCCGATGCCGGCGCGGGCCAGCGCGGCGTTCGCCGCCTCGACGGGGGCGAAGCCGAAGTCCTGGGGGTCGAGCGCGTGCGCGCCGCGCCCCGCGACCCGCGCGAGCGGGGGCAGGCCGATGCGCTCGGCGGCGGCCTCCGAGCCCAGCAGCAGCGCCGCGGCGCCGTCGTTGAGCGGGCTCGCGTTGCCGGCGGTGATCGTGCCGTTCTCGCTGAACGCGGGCCGCAGCCCGGCCAGCGACTCGGGGGTGGAGCCGTCGCGGATGCCCTCGTCGCGAGCAAGGTCGACGCCCTCGACCGCGACAACCAAGGCGTCGTACGACCCGGCGGCCCAGGCCTCGGCGGCGAGCCGGTGCGAGCGCGCGGCGAGCTCGTCCTGGCGCTCCCGGCTGATGCCGAAGCGCTGCTGCAGCTGCTCGTTGGCCCCGCCCAGCGAGACGGTCCACTCGGCGGGCATCCGCTCGTTGACCAGCCGCCAGCCCAGCGTCGTGGAGACCAGCTCGGCGTGCCCGGCCGGGAAGGCGCGCGACGGCTTCGGCAGCACCCACGGCGCGCGCGTCATCGACTCCACGCCGCCGGCGACGACGACCTCGGCGTCGCCGCACTCGATGGTGCGCGAGGCCTGCATCGCCGCGTCGAGGGAGGAGCCGCACAGGCGGTTGACCGTGGTCGCCGGCACCGAGGTCGGGAGCCCGGCGAGCAGCACCGCCATCCGGCCGACGTTGCGGTTGTCCTCGCCGGCCTGGTTGGCGCAGCCCCACACCACGTCGCCGACCTCGGCCGGGTCGAGGCCCGGCGCCCGGCCCAGCACGCCGCCCAACGCGGTGGCGGCGAGGTCGTCGGGGCGCACGCCCGCGAGCGCGCCGGCGAACCGGCCGAACGGGGTGCGGGCGCTGGCGTAGAGGTAGCTCGCGGTCACGGGTCGAGGCTAGCCCGCCGGCTCCTCGAGCAGCGCCGACCGCACGGCATCGAGAGCGGCCTCGGCGAGCGGGACCCCGCAGAGCTGGGCCACCTCGCCGAGCAGGTCGGTGATCTCGTCGGGCCGCACCCCGTCGCGGCGTACGCCGCGCACCGCGTCGGGCAGCGACTCGTGCTGCCCCGACGCGACGAGGGCGGTCAGCACGACGAGCCCGCGCGAGCGCTGGTCGAGGCCGTCACCGGCCGGGCCGACGACCGCGAGCAGCTCGCGCGCCAGGTCGTCGACGGTCGTGCCGGGCGGCCCCAGGGCGTGCTCGCGCACCAGCCGGGCGACCTCGCCGGGCGCGTCGCGCACCGGGTCGCCGACCCCGTCGAGCACGACGAGACGACCGTCCTGCACCCCGTCGACGACCTCGCGCAGCGCCTCGAGGTGGGCCGACGGGTCGTCCGCGCCGGCCACGGCCAGCACGGGGGTGCCCACCCGGTCGAGCCGGTGGCGTACGTCGAAGCCGGCGAGCGCGCCGCGCACCGCGGCGCACCCCTCGGCGTCGACGCCGGCGGGCGCCTCGGCGCCCACCTCGTCGCCCACCTCGTCAGCCACCCCGGCGGCGGCGCCGGTGGCCAGCAGGGTGGCCGACCCGACCCGGCCGGGGGCGTCGAGCATCAGCTGCAGGCCCACGGCCCCGCCGACGTCGACGCCCACGTAGTCGAAGGTCGGCGGCTGGAGGCCGTCACCCATCGCGTCGACCACCTCGAGGACCCCGGCGGCCAGCCCTGCCATCGTGAAGGGCTCCTCCACCGGCGCCCGGTTGGTGCCGTGACCCGGCAGGTCCCAGGCCACGACCTGGAACTCCTCGGCCAGGTGGGCGGCGACCGCGGCCCACGTGTCCCGGGCGGTGCCGCCGAGCGCGGGGCCGAGGACCAGCCGCGGCTGATCGGGGCGTCCGCCGAGGCGGACGCCGGTGACGGGGGCGCGGTGGATCATGGACTCCTCTGCTCCGCGGACGACGACGGGGTGCCCCACTGTGGCAGGCGCCGGCTCAGCAGGCGCCCCACAGCCCCAGCCCGGCGTCGCGGGCATCGGCCTCGGCGGCGCGCATCCGCGCGATGTGGCGGTCGTTGGGTTCGTAGAGCACGGCCTCGGCGTGCCCGGCCCGCACCATCGCCAGGTTCACCATCTCGCCGTCGGCGTCGTAGACGTAGAGCAGCGTGCGGTCGTAGCGGTCGAGCAGCTCCTCGTCGGCCTCGACGGTGACCGCCGAGCCCGGTGGCACGAGGTCCTCCAGCGCGGCCGAGGCCTCCGGGCCCCAGCACTGCACGGGCGTCGCGGGCGCGACCGTCTCGGGCGTGTCGATCTGCAGCAGCCGTACGGCGGTGCCGCCGGGGCCGTCGTCGAGCAGGTCGCCGTCGCCGCGCAGGTAGAGCGTGTCGCCGTCGACGATGCGCACCACCTCGCCCGCCTCCCGGCCCGTGGCCACGGCCCGGCCCGGCTCCTCGGCCCCGGGCACGACCACCACCGACCCGGCACCGACCTCGGTGCAGCCGGCGAGCAGCACCACCGCGAGCCCGGTCGCGGGCACCCACCTGACGTCCACGGCGTACAGCCTGGCAGCGACCACCGACCATCCGGCGACCAGGCGCCAACCAGCACCGACGACGGGGGTGGGCGGGGTGCTGGTGCAATGGGCGCATGGTGTTCTACGAGCCGTCGGCCCGCGACCGGGACCTGCTCCCCCACGACCCGTTCAAGGCGATCGTGGCGCCGCGGCCGATCGGGTGGATCAGCACCCGCACCGCCGACGGCACCACCAACCTGGCGCCCTACAGCTTCTTCAACGCCGTGGGCGACCGCCCGCCGATGGTGATGTTCTCGAGCATCGGGATGAAGGACACCGCCAGCCTGGCGCTGGAGTCGGGCGAGTTCTGCTGGAACCTGGTCTCGCGCGGCCTGGCCGAGCAGATGAACGCCACCTCGCGCTCGGTGCCCCGCGGCACCGACGAGGCCGAGCTGGCCGGTCTCGAGCTCGCCCCCGGGGAGCTCGTGGGAGCCCCCCGGGTGGTCGCGAGCCACGCGTCGCTGGAGTGCGTCGTGGTGCACTCGACCCGGCTGCACGACCGGCACGGCGCCGAGACCGACCAGTGGCTGGTCGTCGGGGAGGTCGTGGGCGTGCACGTCGACCCGGCGTTGATCACCGCCGAGGGGCGCTTCGACACCCTCGCCGCGCAGCCGCTGATGCGCGGCGGCTACGTCGACGAGTACCTCGTGGCCGACACGATGGTGCGGATGACCCGCCCCGCCTGACCGGCTAGAACTCCTCGTCGAAGCCGACCGACCCGCTCACCCCCACCTGGTACGCCGAGACGCGCCGCTCGAAGAAGTTCGACAGCTCCTGCACGTCCTGCAGCTCCATGAACGCCAGCGGGTTGGCCGAGCCGTAGATGACCGGCAGCCCCAGCCGCTGCATCCGCCGGTCGGCGACGTGCTCGAGGTAGCTGCGCATGTCGTCGAGCGAGAGCCCGGCGACGCCCTGGCCGAGCAGGTCGGCCGCGAACTGGGTCTCGGCCTCGACCCCCTCGACCAGCATCTGGCGCACCTGCTCGGCCAGCTCGTCGTCGAACAGGTCGGGCTCCTCCTCTCGCACCACGTCGACCACGTCGAAGGCGAAGGCCATGTGCATCGACTCGTCGCGGAAGACCCAGTTGGTGCCCGAGGCCAGCCCGTTGAGCAGGCCGCGGCTGCGCAGGAAGTAGACGTAGGCGAACGCGCCGTAGAAGAACAGCCCCTCGATGACCGCGGCGAAGCAGATCAGGTTGAGCAGGAAGGCGCGCCGGTCGTCGCGGCTGCGCAGCTCGTCGAGGTCGAAGACCGAGTCGATCCAGCGGAAGCAGAAGTCGGCCTTGTGCTTGATCGAGGGGATGTTGTCGACGGCAGCGAACGCCTCGTGCCGCTCGGCCTCGTCGGGCACGTAGGTGTCGAGCAGGGTCAGGTAGAACTGCACGTGCACCGCCTCCTCGAAGAGCTGGCGGCTCAGGTAGAGCCGGCCCTCCGGGGAGTTCACGTGCTGGTAGAGGTTGAGCACCAGGTTGTTGGCCACGATCGTGTCGCCGGTGGCGAAGAACGCCACCAGCCGCGAGACCAGGTGCCGCTCGGCGGGGCTGAGCCGCTGCAGGTCCTTGAGGTCGGAGTGCAGGTCGACCTCCTCGACGGTCCAGGTGTTCTTGATGGCGTCGCGGTAGCGCTCGTAGAAGTGCGGGTAGCGCATCGGGCGCAGGGTCAGGTTCATGCCCGGGTCGAGCAGCATCCGGGGCGTGTCGGTGGTCGTCGTCGCGGTCGTCGTGGTGGTGGTCATTCGCAGGCCTCGCAGGTCTCGGGGTTCTCGAGCGAGCAGGCGACGGCCTCGCTCGCGGGGACGGTGTCGGTGTCCGTGGTGGCGGTAGTGGCGGTGGCGGGCAGCACGGAGGTCGTGGCCTGCTGGAT
>JBFGFQ010000166.1:0-6308 GCA_041579495.1 Nocardioides sp. | reverse complement strand
GCGCGAACTCATCCTGGACCCCAGCCGGGACTACCAGCCCACCGGAGCCCCCAAAGGCCCCACGCCAAGACCCCCGAAATGAACAACACCCGGACCTGCATTCGCAGGTCCGGGTGTCGCCGATGTCCTGAGACATCACACTGTCGGGCTGACAGGATTTGAACCTGCGGCCTCCTCGTCCCGAACGAGGCGCGCTACCAAGCTGCGCCACAGCCCGATCCATGGACTCAGCCGAGGCTGACCCCACGAGCACCGGAGCATACCGGAGCACCGAGGGGCCACCCCAATCGGGCCCCCGGGCCGATCAGCGAGCGCGCGGCAGCAGGGTGAGCAGCGTGGCCTCGGGGCGGCAGGCGGTGCGGACCTGCGCGTACGGGCTGGTGCCGAGGCCGGCACTGACGTGCAGCCACGACGACCCCGGGTCGCCCGGGGTCGAGTCGGCGGGGTGCCGGTGCAGACCGCGGGCCCGCGCCGGCTCGAGGTCGCAGTTGGTGGTCAGGGCGCGTCCGCCCGGCAGGCAGACCTGCCCGCCGTGGGTGTGCCCGGCCAGGATCGCGTCGTGCCCGTCGGCGGCGAACTGGTCGAGGACCCGCAGGTACGGCGCGTGCGCCACGGCGAGGCGTACGTCGGCGTCGGGGTCGGCCGGGCCGGCGACCGCGGCCAGGTCGTCGTACTCCAGGTGCGGGTCGTCGACGCCCACGAAGGCCAGGTCGAGCCCGGCGACCTCCAGCCGCCCGCGGCTGTTCGTCAGGTCGAGCCAGCCGTGCTCGGTGAAGGTCGCGCTCAGGTCGCGCCAGGGCAGCTGCGGGACGTCGGTGTGGCGGGTGCCGTCGTCGGGCAGCACGTAGCGGAACGGGTTGCGCAGCCGCGGTTCGAAGTAGTCGTTCGAGCCGTGCACGAAGACCCCGGGCACGTCGAGCAGCGGGCCCAGCGCGTCGGTCACGAACGGCACCGCGCCCTGGTGGGCCAGGTTGTCGCCGGTGTCGACGACCAGGTCCGGGCGCAGGGTGGCGAGCCCGGCCAGCCACTCCTGCTTGCGCCGCTGGCGGGGGGTCATGTGCACGTCGCTGAGGTGCAGCACCCGCAGCGGGTCGGCGCCGGGGGGCAGCAGCGGCACCTCGACGCGACGCAGCACGAACTGCCGCGTCTCGCGCACGGCGTACGCCGTCACGGCGGCGCCGGCCAGCGTCGCGGCTCCCAGGAGGGCGGCGCCGGCACGGGTCGGAAGCGGGGTGAGGCTCACCGCCACAGGCTGTCACAATGTCGGTCATGAGCACCCTCAAGGACCAGCTGCGCGCCGACCTGACCACCGCCATGAAGGCCCGCGACCAGGTGCGTTCCTCGACCCTGCGGATGGTGCTCGCCGCGGTCGCCAACGCCGAGGTCGCCGGCAAGACCGCCCGCGAGCTGTCCGACGACGAGGTCGTCACCGTGCTCGCCGCCGAGGCCAAGAAGCGCCGGGAGGCCGCGGCCGCCTTCGACGACGGCGGACGCGAGGAGAGCGCGGCCAAGGAGCGTGCGGAGGCCGAGGTGATCGCCGTCTACCTGCCCGAGCAGCTGGACGACGCCGAGATCGAGCGCATCGTCGCCGCCGCCGTCGAGTCGACCGGCGCCGCCGGTGAGGGCATGAAGGCCATGGGCAAGGTGATGGGCGTGGTGCAGCCGCAGGTCAAGGGTCGTGCCGACGGTGCCGCCGTCGCGGCCGAAGTGCGCCGCCAGCTCGCCTGATCCGCCGCCGGCCCGGGCCGGGTCGGCGGGAGATCTGGGCCGGGTCGGCGGGAGATCTGGGCCGGGTCAGCGGCCGTTGCCGTTGCCTCCGCCGTTGCCGCCGCCTCCGCCGTTCCCGTTCCCGTTGCCGCCTCCGTTGCGGCCGCCGCCACCGTTGCCACCGCCGCCGTTGCCGCCGCCACTCCCGCTGTTGTCGGAGGGCGGGGGCGGGGGCGGGGTGCCGTTGGACTGGTACAGGGTGATCTGCGAGCCGGAGGGCGCGGTGCCGTTCGGCGAGGAGTAGGCGACGGTGCCGGCGGAGTACGAGGAGTTCACGTACCCGCCCAGGCTGACGCCGAACCCGGCCTCCTCGAGCACCTGGCGCGCGCCGTCGACGGTCAGCCCGCTCACCGACGGCACCGAGACGGTCACGCCGTTGACGACGGTGGCGTCGGGCGGGGTGAAGCCGGTGTCGGGCAGCTGGTCGTCGACCACCTTCATCGCGTCGCCCCAGATCGGCCCGGCGTAGCCGGAGCCGGAGGCCGCCGAGACGAAACGCCCGCCGACGACCTGGCCGGTCAGCGTGATCGGGGTGCCCGACTGGTTGGCGCCGGCGATCATCGCGGCGGCCGCCATCGCCGGGGTGTAGCCGACGAACCAGACCGAGCGGCCGTTCTGGGTGGTGCCGGTCTTGCCGGCGGCCGGGCTGTCGAGGGCCTCGGCCTGGGCGAAGCCGCCGGGCTCGATGACGCCGCGCAGGATGTCGTTGACTGCGTCGGCGGTGGAGGTCTTGAGCACCTGGCGGCACTTCGCGGGGTACTGCTTGAGCACGTTGCCGTTGGCGTCCTCGATCGAGGTGACCGGGCGCGAGGCGCAGTGCGTGCCGCGGGCGGCGAAGGTCGCGTACGCCTCGGCCATCTCCAGCGGGCTCACGCTGGCCACACCGAGCGGGAACGACGGCACCATCTCGTTGTTCTTGTCGGTCAGCCGCACGCCCATCTTCTTGGCCAGGCGGTAGGGCTGGCACAGCCCGGTGCGCTGCGCGAGCTGGATGAAGAAGGTGTTCACCGACAGCTGGGTGCCCCGGTAGAGGTCGAAGGTGCCCGAGCTGGTGGAGTTGCTGACCGGGTAGGTGTCGGTGGACTGGTAGTTCTTGCCGCCGCAGACGCCGAACGAGCTCTGCGCGACCTCGATCTGCTCGGGGCTGTTGATCTGGGTGTTGAGCGGGATGCCCTGCTCGATCGCGGCCGCCAGCACGAACGTCTTGAAGGTCGAACCGGGCTGGAAGCCGCCGGAGTCGCCGTACTTCCGCGGCACCACGTAGTTGAGGTAGGTCTGGCCGGGGCCGTCGCCGACGGGGCGCGACTGCGCGATCGCGCGCACCTGGCCGGTGCCGGGCTCGACCATCGCGAGCGCGCCGATGGCCTGGTCGGTGGGGTCCACGCCGTTGCGCACGGCCGCGTCGGCGGCGTCCTGGAAGTCCTGGTCGAGGGTGGTGCGGATGGTCAGGCCGCCCGACTCCAGCAGCGCCCGGCGCTCCTTCTTGGTCTTGCCCAGGGCCGGGTCGGTGACCAGGTAGCGCAGCACGTAGTCGCAGAAGAACGGCGCGGCGGTGAAGACGCACCCGTCGGAGGTCTTCTGCACCTTCAGGCCCAGCGGCTTCTTCTTCAGCCGCTCGGCGCGCTTCTCCTTGATGACGCCGAGCTCGGCGAGCCGCTGCAGCACCACGTTGCGACGCTCGGTGGCCCGCTCGGGGTTGTCGACGGGGTCGTAGCCGACGGGGTTGCGCACCAGGCCGGCCAGCAGCGCCGACTGCTGCATGTCGAGCTTGTTGGCGTTGACGCTGAAGAAGTGCTGGGCGGCGGCCTGGATGCCGTAGGCGCCGTCGCCGAAGTAGGCGATGTTGAGGTAGCGCTCGAGGATCCAGTCCTTGGAGTGGCGCTGCTCCATGGCCACCGCGTAGCGCAGCTCCTTGAGCTTGCGGGCGTACGTCGTCGCGGTCGCCGCCTCGCGCTCCTCGTCGGTCTTGGCCTGGTTGACCAGCGTCTGCTTGACCAGCTGCTGGGTGATCGAGGATCCGCCCTGCACGTCGCCGCCCTGCGCCTGGTTGGTCACGAAGGCGCGCAGCGTGCCGCGCACGTCGAGCGCGCCGTGCTCGTAGTAGCGGGCGTCCTCGATGCCGACGATGGCCTTGACCATCTTGCGCGAGACCTGGGCCAGGGGGACCTCGACGCGGTTCTGGTCGTAGAGCGTGGCCAGGGTGTTGCCGTCGACGTCGAGGATCGTGGTCTTCTGCGCCAGCGCCTCGGTCTCGAGCTCGGCGGGCAGCTGGTCCATCGTGTCGGCCAGGTTGCGCGCGCCGATGCCCACGACACCGGCGAAGGGGATCGCCAGGCCGGCGACGACCACGCCCAGCACGGCGGAGATCGCGACCATCACGGCGAGATGGGTGGCGACGCGGCTGGCAGGACGAGACGCTGGCATGGCCCCCAGCGTACGGGAGCACGGCACGCCGATCCCATCCGCGAGCTCCGGCACGCTACCCGGCGCGGCCGGTCCGTGGGGGGAGAACTACCATCCTGGTGAGCCACGTCACGCATGACCCTGACCACATCGGTCTAGTCATTACGGGCCATGTCCTTTGAGTCGAACAGACCTGTCCCGGCGTGCATCGCGGCCCTTTACTGAGTAGCAGGGACATGAGAGCTGTGCCGGCGACCCCGAGGGACGAAACGGGGCCGCCGGGCACGCTCTCGCAACGAGGATGGGGACTTGCCATGTGGGTAGAGGACTGGACGCCGCGCGCTGCCTGTAAGGCCGCGCAGCCCGACCAGCTGTTCGTGCGGGGCGCCGAGCAGAACAAGGCCAAGCAGCTGTGCCAGGGCTGCCCGGTGCGCACCGAGTGCCTCGCCGAGGCGCTCGACAACCAGATCGAGTGGGGGGTGTGGGGCGGCATGACCGAGCGCGAGCGCCGGGCCCTGCTGCGCCGCCGGCCCGCCGCCTCGTGGCGCTCGGTGCTCGAGAACGCCCGCACCCGCGGCACGGTGGAGGCCGAGCCGGCCTCCGCCCGCTGACGCCGCGGCGTACGCCGGGAGGTCGCGGGCTCAGCCCGTGACCGGCCCCGTGGTCGGCCCCGTGGTCGGCCTCGTGCTCGGCCCGGTGCCGAGCAGGTCGCCGACGCGGCGCAGCCCGTCGAGGTCGTGCACGTCGCCGGCGAGCGCCGGCACCACGGCCACGGGCACGTCGGGGTGCGCGGCCGCGAAGCGCTGCGTCAAGCCGGCCTCGCGCTGCACCAGGCGCACGCGGTCGGCGTGCAGCCGCAGCAGCGCCGCCCCCAGGTCGTGGCCCCCGCCCGCCTGCTGGCGCGACTGCAGGCGCCGCGAGGCCGCCATCGCCTCGTCGGCGCCGAGCTCGTCGTACGCCGCCGGGCTGGCGCGGTTGACCACGAGGCCGGCCAGCGGCATCCGGTCGCCCCGCAGCCGCTCGACGAAGTAGGCGGCCTCGCGCAGCGCGTCGGGCTCGGGCGCGGCCACCACCACGAAGGCGGTGCCCTCGGCCTGGAGCAGCGCGTAGGTGCGCTGGGCGCGCTGGCGGAACCCGCCGAAGACGGTGTCGAGCGCGGCGACGAAGGTCTGCAGGTCGGTGAGCACCTGCGCGCCGAGGATCTTCGTGAGCGCCCCCGTCACCAGGCCCAGGCCGGCGGTCACCAGTCGCGCCGGGCCGCGCGCCGGCGCCAGCATCAGCCGGATGAAGCGCCCGTCGAGGAAGCTGGAGAGCCGCTCGGGGGCGTCGAGGAAGTCGAGCGCCGAGCGCGAGGGCGGGGTGTCGACCACGATCAGGTCGTAGGTGCCGTCGCGGCGGGCGTCGGAGTGGATCTGGCCCAGCTTCTCCATCGCCATGTACTCCTGGGTGCCGGCGAACGAGCTCGACAGGGCGATGTAGAAGGGGTTCTCCAGGATCTGGCGGGCCTTCTCGGGGGTGGCCTGGCTCTCCACCACCTCGTCGAAGGTGCGCTTCATGTCGAGCATCATCGCGTCGAGCCGGCCCTCGCCCTCGACGCCCGCGACGGGTCGCGGCGTGTTGTCGAGCTCCTCGATGCCCATCGACTGGGCCAGGCGGCGGGCCGGGTCGATGGTGAGCACGACGACCTTCCGCCCGCGCTCGGCGGCCCGCAGCGCCAGCGCCGCCGAGGTGGTGGTCTTGCCGACGCCGCCGGATCCGGTGCACACGATGATCCCGGTGGCGGGGTCGTCGAGCAGGGCGTCGACGTCGAGGTGCGGGGCCGGCGTGGGGTGGGCGGCCAGCGGGCCGACCCGGGGTCGCGACCGGCCGCTGGTGCGGCCCGAGGTCCTCTCGCTCATCCGAGCCCCTGTTCCTTGAGAGTGGCGGCGAGGTCGTAGAGCCCGCCCAGGTCGACACCGCCCGGCAGCCTCGGCAGCTCGACCGAGGGCACGTCGAAGCCGGCCACCAGGGCCCGCTGCGCGTCCTCCAGGGCGCGGCGCTCGGCGTGGTCGCGCGCCTCGGCGACCAGGCCGTCGAGCAGCGCCGGGGTGGGGGCCACGCCGCCGGCCTCGAGGTCGGCGGCCAGCTGGTCGCGGTCG
>JBFGFQ010000165.1:0-6373 GCA_041579495.1 Nocardioides sp. | reverse complement strand
CTCCAGCTCCTCGGAGGCCAGGTCGAGGAACGCGCTGATCCACAGCGGGCTCCACGCCCGCGTCGGCGGGTTCATGCGCCGTGGCCCGCCGGCTTGTGCAGCACCGAGCCCGTCGGTCGCACGACCAGCGACTCGTCGCGCACCTCGGCGTCGCCGTCGACGATGAGTGACATGCCGTCGGCCTCCACCGACGGCCACAGCAGCGTCACGACCGGGTTGGCGCCCGCGTTGGCCAGCGACCCGCGCCCCGGGGCGTCGACCACCAGCGCGCCGTCGTCGGCGAGCACCGGCCGCACCGAGACCACCTTGACCCGGGCCGGGGCGGCCGCGGGGTCCGTGGTCATCAGGAAGGCAGCTCCGAAGCGCTCCAGCGCCTCGCCCAGCTCGTCGACCGCCACGGGGATGCTCATGCACCCCACCCTAGGTGGCGTCGACCCACCGCTCGCCCAGCACGACCGGCGCGGCCGCGCCGCCGGTCACCTCCGCCAGCAGCGCCCGGGTCGCCAGGTCGGCCTCGGGCGCGACCCCCAGCACCATCTGCACGGCGGCGCCCCAGCGGGTCGCGAGCACCTCCACCCCACGCGCCCGCAGCTCGCCCTCGACCCGGCCGGCCTCGGCGTGGTCGACCTCGAGCCCGACCTCGCGCAGCAGCCTGCGCTCGCGGGTGCCGGCCGCCTCGAGCGCCGCGCGCACCGCGTCGCCGTACGCCCGCACCAGCCCGCCGGCGCCCAGCAGCGTGCCGCCGAACCACCGCGTCACCACCGCCACCGTGTCGCTCAGACCGGCGCCGCGCAGCACCTCCAGCATCGGCGCCCCCGCGGTGCCGGCCGGCTCGCCGTCGTCGGAGGAGCGCTCCACCGGCACCGGCGGCGGGCCGACGATGATCGCCGAGCAGTGGTGGCGCGCGTCGTGGTGCCGCCTGCGCAGCCGCTCCACCACCGCCCGGGCCTCCTCCTCGGTGGCGACCCGCGCCAGCGTCGCCAGGAACCGCGAGCGCTTGACCTCGATCTCAGCCTCGGCGTCGCGTCCGACGACCAGGTACGCCGCGTGCCCGCTCACCGGGTCCCCCTCACCAGACGCCCAGCACGTCGCCGCCGATCTTCACCACGAAGGCCGCCACCACGCCCATGAAGAAGACCCGCACGAACCGCGATCCCTTGGCCACGGCGGTGCGCGCGCCGACGTACCCGCCGACGAGGTTGGCCAGGCCCATCAGCAGGCCGACCTCCCACAGCACCGCGCCCTGCGGGACGAACACGACCAGGGCGGCCAGGTTGGTGGCCCAGTTGGCCATCTTCGACTTCGCCGACGCCTCGAGGAAGCCGTAGCCCAGCAGCCCCACCAGCGCGAAGACGAAGAACGAGCCGGTGCCCGGCCCCAGGGCGCCGTCGTAGAAGCCGATCACGAAGCCGGTGCCCATGGTGGCGCCGGTGTGGCGGCGTCCGGCGAAGCGCAGCGCGGTGACCTGGCCCAGGCTCGGCTTCAAGAGCACGTAGGCGCCCACGAGCACGAGCACCACCAGCACGATCGGCTCGAACGCCTCTCGGGGTATCAGGCTCGCCACCGCGGCCCCGCCCGCCGAGCCCAGGAACGCGGTGAGCATCAGCGGCGCGAACGTGCGCGGGTCGGGCCGCACCCGCCGGTAGAACGTCACGCTGCTCACGCTGGTGCCGCAGATCGAGGCGAGCTTGTTGGTGGCCAGGACCTGCACCGGGCTGGCGCCGGGCAGGCCGACCAGCAGCGCGGGCAGCTGGATCAGCCCCCCGCCCCCGACGACCGCGTCGACGAACCCGGCGACGAGCGCGGCGAGCCCCAGGAGGAGCATCACGGTCAGGGTCGGGTCCTCCACACCGAGACCCTAGAACGAGCCCCCGGGCAGCCTCCCTATCGTGGGCGCATGCGGCCACAGCGGATCGTCTCCCTCCTGCCCTCGACGACCGAGATCCTCTTCGGGCTCGGCGTCGGCGACCAGGTGGTCGGCGTGACCTTCGAGTGCGACCACCCCGCCGAGGCCCGGTCGCGACGGATCGTCTCGTCGACGACCATGCCGGAGGGCCTCACCCCCGCCGAGATCGACGCGTACGTCGCCCGGGCGGCCGCCGCGGGCGAGGACCTCTACCGCCTCGACGCGGGCGCGCTGGCCGACCTCGACCCCGACCTGGTACTCACCCAGGACCTCTGCGCGGTCTGCGCGATCGACGTCGGCACCGTCGACGAGGCCCTCGACCACCTGGGCTGCCGCGCCGAGGTGCTCTCCTTCGACCCGCACACGCTCGCCGAGGTCCGCGACAGCGTGCTGCGCATCGGGGCCTCGGTCGGGCGGCCCGACGACGCCGACCGGCTCGCCGCCCCGCTCACCACCCTGGTCGCCGCCCTGGACGAACGGGCCGCCACCCCACCGACCGGCGGGCGGCCGCGGGTGGTGGTGCTGGAGTGGACCGACCCGCCGTACGCACCCGGCCACTGGATCCCCGAGATGGTCGAGGCGGCCGGCGCCGAGTGCGCACTCGGCACGCCCGGCGCGAAGTCGGTGCGGGTCGCCTGGGACGACGTGCACGCCGCGCGTCCCGACCTCGTCGTCGTCGCGCCCTGCGGCTACGACCGGGCGGCCGCGCAGGAGCAGGCCGACCGGCTGGTCGGCGCCGGGCTGCTGCCGGCGGGCGTGCCGGTGCACGCGGTCGACGCCAACGCGCACTGGGCCCGGCCGGGCCCGCGCGTCGTCGACGGCGTCGCCGACCTCCGCTCGGCCCTCGAGGAGCACGGGCTGCTCGGCTGAGTGGCCCGAGCGCTACTGCAGCCCGCGGATCGCCCGGGCCGGGCGCAACCGGCCCGCGATCACGTCGACCATGTCGACGGTCTGGCGCGTCTCGACCACCTCGTGCACCCGGTAGATCCGGGCCCCCGCCAGCGCGCACACCGCGGTGGCGGCCAGGGTGCCGGTCAGCCGCTCGCCCACCGGCAGGTCGAGCGCCTCGCCCACGAAGTCCTTGTTGCTCAGCGACACCAGCACCGGCCGCCCGGTGGCCACCATCTCCCCCAGCCGGCGGGTCAGCTCCAGGGAGTGGAAGGTGTTCTTGCCGAAGTCGTGCGCCGGGTCGATCACCACGCTGCGCGGGTCGACGCCGGCCGCCACCGCGCGGTCGGCGTACGCCATGGTGTCGGCGATCGCCGCGGCCACCACGTCGTCGTACTCGACGCGGTAGGGGCGGGTGCGCGGGGTCGCCCCGCCGGTGTGGGTGCAGACGATCGCGGCGTCGTGGGCGGCGGCCACGTCGACCAGCTCGGGGTCGGCCCCGCCCCAGGCGTCGTTGAGCACGTCGGCTCCGGCGCGGCACACCGCGTCGCCGACCTCGGCGCGCCAGGTGTCGACCGAGATCACCAGGCCGGGGAACGACTCACGCACCCGGGCGACGAAGTCGACCACCCGGCTCTTCTCCTCGGCCGCGTCGATCTCGACGCCCGGCGCGGCCTTGATGCCGCCGATGTCGACGATCTCGGCGCCCTGCGCCACCACCGTCGCCACCCGATCGAAGGCCTTCTCCTCGGCCCACGTCGCGCCCTTGTCGTAGAACGAGTCGGGGGTGCGGTTGACGATCGCCATCATCAGCGTCCGGTCGTCGGCGAAGGAGTGGCGGCCGAGCTCGAGGGTCACACCAGGTGTCTAGCAGACGGCCCCTCACGCCCGGGTCCGGTCCGCCCGTCGGTGGCGGCGGGTAGAACCGGTCCGTGCTGCCGACCGACCCCGACGCCCCCGAGCCCCACCCCGACGAGTGCGTGGCCTGCTACCTGCGCCGGGTGGTGGGCGACCACGGCTGCGAGCACGCCTCGCTCGGCTGGGCCGAGCGCTTCCGCGACCTGCGCTCCCCCGCCGCCCACTCGCTCGTACGCCGCCTGCTCGCGCTCGGTGGCTGCGACTGCGCCGTCGTGCGCGAGGGCCTGCGCCCGGTGCGCGAGGTGATGGTGCGCGACCTGCACACCGACGAGCTGGAGGAGCCCGACCCGTGGCCCGGCTGCGCCGGCGTGGGGCCCACCAGCAGCCGGCCCTGCCTTCACTGGGAGCGCCGGCCGCGCGCGGCCCGGTCCACCCGGGCCACCCGCCCCTGAGTCAGTCGCCGACCCAGAAGCCGCGACCGCCGAACCAGTCGCCCATCGAGCCCGCGGCACCGCCGCCGCGGCCCGCACGCCCCCCGAGGTAGGAGCCGACGACGGCCGCCCCGAGGTCGTCGAGCTCGGGGGCGACCACGCGCCCGTCGACCCGCCGCGCCATCTGCTCGATGAAGCGGGCCAGCCCGGGGTCCTCGCCGAGTCGGAAGAAGGTGGTCTGCGCGCCGAGCCGCATCGAGGTGTCGAGCTCGCGCACGGCGTGCGCGACGGTCAGCGGGTGCGGCGGGTAGGAGAAGAAGACCTCGCCGCCGGGCTCGAGGTGCGAGGTCGGCTCGCCGTCGGTGACGACCAGCAGCACGGGCTGCGCGCTGGGGTGCTTGCGGAAGTGCCGGTTGGCCAGCAGCAGCGCGTGGTGCAGGTTGGTGCCCTTCTCCCAGCGCGCGTCGAGCGCGGTGAGCTGCTCGATCTCCATCACCTCGGCGTGCCGGCCGAAGCCGACCAGCTGCAGCGCGTCGCCGCGGAACCGGCTGCGGATCAGCGTGTGCAGCGCCAGCGCGGTGCGCTTCATCGGCACCCAGCGCCCGTCCATGGCCATCGAGAACGACGTGTCGACCAGCAGCGCGACGGCCGCCTGGGTGCGGGCCTCGGTCTCCTGCACCTCGACGTCGTCGACGACGAGGCGGACCCCGTGGGCCGGCGAGCGGCCCTCGCCGACGGTGCGGGTGATGGCGTTGGTGACGGTGCGGGTCACGTCCCACGGCTCGGTGTCGCCGTAGGACCAGGGCCGGGTGGCCCCCGAGCGCTCGCCCGCCGCACCGGCGCGGTCCATGTCGCGCTGGCCCTGGCGCCCCGACATCCGCTGCGCCACGTCGCGCAGCAGCGAGCGGCCGAGCTGGCGCATCGCCTTGGGGGTCAGCCGCAGCGCACCGTCGGAGCCGCGCTGCAGGGTCCCGGAGTCGCGCAGGGCGCGCTCGAGCTGCTGCAGCTCGCGGGCGCTGACGGCGGCGTCGCCGCCGAGCTGGCGGGCCAGGGCGTCGAGGTCGAGGTCGTCCATCCGCGCGCCGCCGTAGGACTGCGAGAGCTGCTCGGAGAGCGCGTCGAGCTCGGCGAGGTCCTGGAACACGCCGGTGCCGTCGCCCAGGCCGACGCCCTGCGCGCCCTCGCCGCCCATCTGCTCCGAGCCCGACCAGTCCTCGCCGGGGCGCAGCGTCTGCAGGTGGGAGTCGAGGCGCGCCAGCGACTCCATCAGCTGCGGCGAGCCGAACGCCTGAGCCGAGAGCTCCATCAGCTGCTGGCGCTGCTCGGGGCTCATCGAGGCCAGCATCCGCTGGGCCGCGGCCGCGCGGGCCGCCATCGCGTCGAGGAGCTCGTCGAGGGTCTCGGGCTGCTCGGGGAAGTGCTGGCCGTGGGCGGCCATGAACTCCTCGAAGTCCTCCTGGGTGTCCTCGCCGCGCTCGCGCTTCTCCAGCAGCTCGTTGAGGTCGGTGAGCATCGCGTCGATGGCCGCCCGGTCCTCGTCGGTGGCGTTCTCGAGGGCCTGCTTCATGCCCTGGAAGCGCTGGTCGAGCAGCTCGCGGCCGAGCAGGTCCTTGATCTGCTCGTACTTCTCGCGCGCCTCGCGGCTCTGCCAGTCGTACGACGCCAGCTCGCTCACCGCGGCGGCCGCGTCGGGCGGCAGGCTGTCGAGCTGCATCTCGCGCAGGGCCCGGTCGCCGTCGTCCATGTCGACGTCGCGGGCCAGCTGCTTGCGCTCCTCGAGCACCGCGGCGTCGAGCAGCTCACGGACCTCCTGCAGGGTGCCGTCGAGGTCGTGGTCCTCGAGCAGCCGGCGGCGCCGCTCGGCGACCCTGCGGGCCAGGTCGTCGAGGCCCTCGCGGTCGCCGGCGCCGCGGCGCAGCAGCTCGCGCAGCGCCCGCTCGGGGCTGTAGCCGGCCATCACGTCCTCGCCGATCTCGTCGAGGGCCTCGGCGAGGTCGACCGGGGGCGCGAGCGGGTCGGGACCGCCGTCGTAGCGGCCGTAGCGCGAGGCGCGTCGTTGCGACCAGATGTCAGCCATACACCGTCTCGCCCCGTCCCGACGCCTTGCTGACCCGGCGGGCCAGGAAGAGCCCCTCGAGGGCCAGCTCGACGGCGCCGGCCCGACGGCCGTCGGTGTCGGCGTCGAGGCGGGCGCAGATGTCGTCGTAGAGCTCGGACTCACCGAGCACCGGCAGCCCCGCCAGCAGGTCGCGGGCGGTGACCTGCTCGCCGGTGGTCACCATCTGCCCCG
>JBFGFQ010000164.1:0-6462 GCA_041579495.1 Nocardioides sp. | reverse complement strand
CCGCGCGGCGACCACCAAGGGCCAGCTGCTGCGGCTGGGCTTCGTCGACGCCGAGAAGTCGCTGCAGCGGCTCGAGGAGGTGGGGGGCGCCGCCGCCGACCTGCTGCCGCTGCTGGCGCGCACCGCCGATCCGGACCAGGCCGTGGCCGGCCTGGTGCGCCTGCTCGAGGCCCTGCCCGAGGGCCAGGGTGAGGGACAGGGCGAGGGCGGTGCCGACGAGCTGCTGGGTCGGCTGCGCGCCGACGAGGGCCCAGCCACCCGGCTCTTCGCGGTGCTCGGCGCCAGCGAGGCGCTCAGTGACCACCTGGCCCGCCACCCCGAGCAGTGGCGCGAGCTCGACGACGACACCCTGGAGTGCAGCCGCCCGGCGGCGTACGCCGTGCGCGAGGCGATGCTGCGCGCGGTCGGGGCCGACCCCGCCGCCGCCGCACCGGTCGCCGAGGGCGACGACGCGGCACTGGTCGACGTGCTGCGCGTGGAGTACCGCCGGGTGCTGCTGCGCCTGGCCGCGCGCGACCTGGCCCACGGGGTCGGCGTCGACGACGTCGCCGCCGAGCTCTCCGACCTGGCGGCCGCGACCCTGGAGGCGGGCCTGGCGATCGCGCGCCAGCGGCTGGGGGAGAAGGCCGACCTGGCGCGGCTGGCGGTCGTCGCGATGGGCAAGTGCGGCGCCCACGAGCTCAACTACGTCTCCGACGTCGACGTCATCTTCGTCTACGAGCCCGGCGACGCGGCGGACGACGACCATGCCGCCAACCGGGCCGCCACCCAGCTGGCCTCCCACCTGATGCGGATCTGCTCCGAGCCGACTGCCGAGGGCGAGATCTGGCCGGTCGACGCCAACCTGCGCCCCGAGGGCAAGTCGGGCCCGCTGGTGCGCACCCTGGCCAGCCACCAGGGCTACTACGAGAAGTGGGCCAAGACCTGGGAGTTCCAGGCGCTGCTCAAGGCCCGCCCGGTCGCCGGCGATGTCGAGCTGGGGCGGGCGTACGTCGAGATGGTCGCGCCGATGGTGTGGAGCGCGGCCGAGCGCGAGGGCTTCGTCGAGGACACCCAGGCGATGCGCCGCCGGGTGCTCGACCACATCCCCAGCAAGGAGGCCGAGCGCCAGCTCAAGCTGGGCGCCGGCGGCCTGCGCGACGTGGAGTTCGCCGTGCAGCTGCTGCAGATGGTGCACGGGCGCGCCGACGAGACGATCCGCGCGCCCACCACGCTGAGCGCGCTGGCCGACCTGACCCGCGGCGGCTACATCGGTCGCGAGGACGGCGAGCAGCTGCACGACGCCTACGCGTTCCTGCGCACCCTCGAGCACCGCATGCAGCTGCACCGGCTGCGGCGCACCCACGTGATCCCCGACGACCCCGACGCGCTGCGTCGCCTCGGGCGCAGCATGGGCCACCTCAAGAACGCCGTCGAGGGGCTGCGCAAGGAGCTCGAGCACCACCGGCGCGAGGTGCGCCGGCTGCACCAGAAGCTCTTCTACCGCCCGCTGCTGGCCGCGGTGGCCCAGCTGCCCGGCGACCAGGCGCGGCTCTCGGCCGACGCCGCGCGCGACCGCCTCGCCGCGCTGGGGTACGCCGACCCGCGCGCCGCGCTGCGCCACCTCGAGGCGCTGACCAGCGGCGTGACCCGCTCGGCCAACATCCAGCGCACCCTGCTGCCGGTGCTGCTCGAGTGGTTCGCCGACGGCCCCGACCCCGACGCCGGGCTGTTCGGCTTCCGCCGCATCTCCGAGGCGCTCGGCGAGACCCCGTGGTACCTCACCACGCTGCGCGACGAGGGCCAGGTGGCCCAGCGCCTCGCGCGGCTGCTGTCGACCTCGCGCTACGCCACCAGCCTGCTCGAGCGCGAGCCGCAGGGCGTGCGGATGCTGGGTCAGTCGCTGGCGCCGCTCGACGGCGAGTCGCTCGCCTCCGAGATGCGGGCGGCCGCGGCCCGCCGCGACGACCCCGAGAAGGCGGTGCGGGCGGTGCGGGCGGTGCGCCGGCGCGAGCTGTTCCGCATCGCCGCCGGCGACCTGCTGGGGCTCACCGACGTCGAGGACGTCGGCGCCGGTCTCTCGCGGCTGACCGACGCGACGCTCGAGGTGACGCTGGAGGTGGTGGGCGAGTCGGTGCGCCGGGCCAAGGGCCTCGACGAGGCACCGACCCGGATGGCGGTGGTGGCGATGGGCCGCTACGGCGGCTTCGAGCTGTCCTACGGCTCCGACGCCGACGTGCTGTTCGTGCACGAGCCCGTCGGCGGCGCCGACGGCCACGAGGCGGCGACGTACGCCCAGGCGGTCGCCAACGAGCTGCGCCGGCTGCTGGCGCTGCCCGGCAGCGACCCGGCCCTCATGGTCGACGCCGACCTGCGCCCCGAGGGCAAGCAGGGCGCGCTGGTGCGCACCCTCGACTCGTACGCCGCCTACTACGAGAAGTGGTCGGTGGTGTGGGAGGCGCAGGCGCTGCTGCGCGCCGACGCCGTCGTCGGCGACCTCGACCTGCGCCGGCGCTTCGAGGACCTCATCGACCCGCTGCGCTACCCCGAGGGCGGCCTGGGCGACGACGACGTGATCGAGGTGCGCCGGATCAAGGCCCGCGTCGACCAGGAGCGGCTGCCGCGCGGAGCCGACCGCAAGACCCACCTCAAGCTCGGGCGCGGCGGGCTCGCCGACATCGAGTGGACCGTGCAGCTGCTGCAGCTGCGGTACGCCGGACAGGTGCCGGGGCTGCGCACCTCGCGCACGCTGCCGGCGCTGGCGGCCGCCGAGGAGGCGGGGCTGCTGGCGAGCGAGGACGCCGCGCTGCTGGCCCAGGCCTGGCGCCGGGTCAGCCGCACCCGCAACGCGGTGACGCTGGTACGCGGCACCCCCAGCGACCAGCTGCCCTCCGACCTGCGCGAGCGGGCGGCGGTGGCGTCGATCCTGGGCTACGTCGAGGGCACCTCCGAGCAGATGGTCGACGACCACCTGCGGATGACCCGGCTGGCGCACGCGGTCGTGGAGCGGGTCTTCTGGGAGTAGGCGCGCGGGACCTTCGTCCACGGGTGGGTGGACCTTCGTCCGTGGAGCCGCGTCCGACGACGTGCCCATGCTGGTCGGACCAGGGTGGTGACGGTCGGTCGGGACGGTGAGGTGAGGACGATGCACGCAGCGGTCGGGGACCGGTTGGTCGTGCACAGCGCGCACGTGGGGGCCAAGGAGCGCGAGGGAGTGGTGGTGGAGGTGCGCCACGAGGACGGCTCGCCGCCGTACCTGGTGCGGTGGTCCGGCACCGACCACGAGTCGCTGGTCTACCCCGGACCGGACGCCGAGGTGCGCCACGTGGAGCACCCGACCGCCCCGTGACGCCGGCCTGACCGGGGCCCGCGGCGGGTGGTCGACCCCGGCGGGCGGGCGCCCTAGGGTGTCGTGATGAGCGCACTCCAGGACAAGGCCACGCACCTGCTCGGGCTGCACCGCGACCCGACGCTCCTCACGCTCGTCAACGTCTGGGACGTCGTCAGCGCCCGGGTCGTCGCCGACGGGATCGGCACCACCGCGCTGGCCACCGCGAGCCACTCCATCGCCGCCTCCTACGGCTACGAGGACGGCGAGCACATCCCCGTCGACCTGATGATCGAGGCGTGCGGGCGGATCGCGGCGGCCACCGACCTGCCGGTCACCGCCGACCTCGAGGCCGGCTACGGCCACCCCGTCGAGACGGTGCGCAAGGCGCTCGGCGTCGGCATCGTGGGCGCCAACATCGAGGACCGGATGCGCCCGCTGCTGGAGGCCGCGACGGTGGTGGAGGACGTGGTGGCCGCGGCCGACGACGAGGGCGTCGACTTCGTGCTCAACGCCCGCACCGACGCGTTCGTGCTCGCCGGCGACCGTGACCGCGGCGCCGTGCTGGGCGACGCGGTCGAGCGGGGCAAGGCGTACCTCGACGCCGGCGCCCCCGCCGTGTTCGTGCCCGGCCGGCTCTCGGAGGAGGAGGTCGTCGCCCTCGTCGACGCGTTCGGCCCGCAGCGCCTGACCCTCATCGGCGTGCCCGGCAACCCGCCCCTCGACCGGCTCGAGGAGCTCGGCGTCGCCCGCGTCTCCTACGGCCCCATGCCCCAGCGCGTCGCCCTCACCGCCCTGCAGGAGCTGGTCGAGGAGGTGCACCGCGGCGGCGGTGTCCCCGCCTCCATGCGCCCCCTCAACTGACGCGAGCCGGCTGGTCCGGGACGGGCCGGCTCGGCGCAGGGCAGTGCGCGAGTCGTCGCGAGTTCCTCCGCGAGACGGCGCGAGTTCCTCCGCGAGACGGCGCGAGTTCCTCCGCGAGCCGTCGTGAGTTCCTGGTGTGGGCGGCGTACGGCGGGAAGTGGCGCCGGGTCGGTGGGGAAGTGGCGCCGGGTCGGGGGTCTTGCGGGTGGGTGGGGGGTCTTGCGGATTGCTTGTGGGAACGGGGGGTCTTTGCCGGGTGGTGGCTTGAGGTGCGGGGGCCAGAGTTCTGCTCATCAGCCCGACCGGCCCTCCCGCCGGCCCCACCCAAGGATGTGCTCCCTCATGGTCTCGATCTCCTCTCGCAAGTCCGTCACCCGCGTTGCTGCTTCGGTCGCCCTGGTCGCTGGTGCGACCGCGGTGGCGGGGCTGGGCACGTTCGGTTCGTTCACCTCCTCGACTCAGGCGACCGAGGCGGTGTCCTCGGGCGAGACGAAGATCGAGCTGGGCAACCAGGCGCAGGGCCTGGACGTGGCGGCGGTCAACCTGGTGCCCGGTGACACCGTGCAGCGTGCGGTGCAGCTGACCCGGGCGGGTGTGACCGAGGGCTTCGGGTCGGTGAAGCTGACCACGACGTCGGCGGCCGCGGCGCCCTCGATCCTGACCACCGATGCCACCAACGGTCTGCAGCTGAGCATCGACCAGTGCTCGGTGCCGTGGGTGAAGTCGGCCACGACGCGGGCGATGACCTGCGACGGCGCCACGACCTCGATCCTGGCCGCCTCGCCGGCCGTGGGCGCGAACCGTGACCTGGCCAAGGTCACCGAGACCCTCAACGGTGAGGCCAAGGTCTCGAACCTGCGCCTGACCCTGGCCCTGCCCCAGGCCGCCGACAACACCTTCCAGCTGAAGTCCGACACCGTGAAGTTCGTCTTCGACGCCACCCAGCGCGCCGGCGAGGCCCGCTGAGCGACGCCCGTCCCGGGCTGACCCCAGTCTCCTCCCGGGTCGGGTCGCCGACGTCCGGCCCGGGGGGACACCAGCACCACCAGGACCAGGTCCCGTGCCCGCACGGGGCCTGGTCCTGCCACGTGTTCTCGGGCGCCGCGAGCGATCGGCCGGCGTCGACGCCGAGGCGAACGCGTTGTCTTGTGGCTTCCTTGAGGGAACGTCGTGGGTTTGGCCGGTCCTGCCTTGAGGTCGGCACAGCAGAGTTGCACCCATCAGCCGGACCGCATCGTCGGACCGGCTCGTGTGGCCGCCGCGGAGGGAGCGGCGGCCGCACGGCACCTCCTCCCTCCACCACCACTCCCCGAAGGAGCCGGATCGATGAGCAGCCCCGCCGTTCCCCTCGTCGTCGGCCGGCACCGCGCCACCGGCTCCTCGGTCCGTCACCTCGCCCCGCGCCCCGCGCTCCGCGAGACCACGCCGACGCCGGCGCCCGCGCCGAAGCGGCCCGTGCGTCGTACGCCGCGGGCGGTGCGGGTGCTGCGCGGCCTGGGTCGCGTCATCACGTCGCTGCTGGTCGTGACCGCCCTGGCGTTCTTCCTCTTCTTCGCTGTCGGCCCGCACGTGCTGGGTTACCGCACCGCCACCATGCTCACCGGGTCGATGGAGCCCGGGATCATGGTCGGCGACGTCGTGGTGACCGCCGAGCGGCCGGTCGAGGACGTGGTCGTCGGCGACGTGATCACCTACCACATCCCGATCGAGGACCACCGGGTCGAGACCCACCGCGTCACCGAGGTCATCCGCGGCGACGACGGCTCGGTGGCGGTGCGCACCAAGGGAGACAACAACCCGAACGTCGACCCGTGGGTCGCCACGCTCGAGGGCGACAGCGTCTGGGAGGTCCAGGCGGTCGTCCCGAAGGTCGGCTCGGTCATCCGCCTGCTGCGCACCCCCGTCCTCAACGACGTGCTCCTGTACGGCGCCCTGGGCGCCGTCCTCCTCCTCGGGCTGGGCCGCATCTGGGCCAGCGACGACGAGGACACCGACACCGACACCGACACCGACACCGACGAGGCCTGAGCCACCAGCTCCATCTCTCCAGCACCGCCTCACCAGCACCGCCCGGGCCCGACCAGGACCCGGGCGGTGCTGCGTCGTCCCCGTGAGTCGGCCGGCCCGAACGAGTCGGGTCGGCGTACCCGCGAGTCGTCGCCAGTTCCTCCGCGAGTTGTCGTGAGTTCCTGGTGTGGGCGGCGTACGGCGGGAAGTGGCGCCGGGTCGGTGGGGAAGTGGCGCCGGGTCGGTGGGGAAGTGGCGCCGGGTCGGGGTCTTGCGGATTGCTT
>JBFGFQ010000163.1:0-6691 GCA_041579495.1 Nocardioides sp. | reverse complement strand
GACCCACGGTGAGCGCCTCCTCGACCTGGCTCAGAGGGAACCGATCGGTGACCAGCGGTTCGACACTCACCCGGCCGGAGGCGACGAGCGCGATCGCGGCGGGCCACGTGTGGGCGTAGCGGAAGGTGCCGGTCAGCGTGAGCTCCCGCTCCTGGTTGCGGCTCACCGGCAGGGTGGCCGTGTCGGCGCCCATGCCGACCAGGACGACGCTGCCGGCCGGGGCCACGTGCTCGACAGCGGTCGCGACGGCGGTGGGGTGGCCGGAGCACTCGAGCAGCACGTCGACCTCGAGGTCGCCAGCCCCCAACGACTGCGAGGCGACGTCGACCACGGCGGTCGCCCCCAGGTCGGTGGCCACCGCGAGGCGGTGGGGGTTGACGTCGGTGACGACCACGGAGGCCGCCCCGAGACCCAGCGCTGCCTGCAGCGCCATCAGTCCCACCGGGCCCGCCCCGGTGACCAGCACCCGCGACCCGGCGCCGACGCCGCCCTTGCGACATGCCCACAGCGCCACCGACAGCGGCTCGAGCAGCGCGGCGGCGTCCGCCCCGACCTCGTCGGGGACCGGGTGGGCGAAGAGCTCGTGGGCCAGGACCAGCTCGGCGAAGGCGCCGTCGTACGGCGGCGTCCCGTAGAACCTCATCCGCTCGCACAGGTTGTAGCGCCCCGCGAGGCACTGCCGGCAGGTGAGGTCGGGGGTCCCCGGCTCGAGGGAGACCCGCTGCCCGACCTCCAGCCGCGTCACCGCGCTACCGACCGCGGCGACCACCCCGGACGGCTCGTGCCCCAGCACCAGGGGCTCGTCGACCACGTAGCTGCCGATCCGCCCGTGCTCGAAGTAGTGCACGTCGGAGCCGCAGACCCCGACCGCCTCCACCCGCACCAGCACCTCGTGCGGGCCGGGCACCGGGTCGGGGCGCTCCTCCAGCTCCACGACCCCCGCGGCGCGCAGGACGCTCGCTCTCATCGCGCTCTCCTCGTCACCGGCCGACGGACGGGTCCGTCCCATCGTCAGCCCTGCCGACAGGAGGTGTCGACCCCCGGGCTCAGTCGCGCCGGTAGACCTCCGAGCCCCGCGCCCAGGCCGTGACCGGCTCGGCGGAGCCGATCTCGTCCTCGTGCAGGTCGAAGGGGTCCCGGTCGAGCACCAGCACGTCGGCGGAGGCCCCGACCCGCAGGTTGCCGGAGTCCTCCTGGTGGTTGGCGTGTGCGGCACCGCTCGTGTACGCCTGCAGCGCCTGGAGCAGGGTGAGCCCCTGGTCGTCGCGCATCGGGGGCTCCTCGTCGCTCTCGTCGGTCGTGCGCGAGGAGCGGTTGACCAGCACGTGGATGCCCTCCATCGGGTCCGGCGGGTTGATCGGCCAGTCCGAGCCGCCGGCCACGAGCGCCCCGCTGTCGACGATGTCGGCGAAGGGGTACTGCCACTCGCGCCGCTCCTCGTCGAGGTACGGCTCGACCATCTGCACCGCCGGCGTGTTGTAGCGCGCCCACATGCCCTCGACGTTGGCGATGGCGCCGAGCAGCCGGAAGCGGTTGCGGTCGCGCGGCGCGACCAGCTGCAGGTGGGCCAGCTGGTGGCGCTGGTTGCTCCAGCCGTTGTGGCGCCGGGCCGCGGCGATGGCGTCGAGCGACGTACGCACGGCGCGGTCGCCGAGGGCGTGGAAGTGCGCCTGGAAGCCGGCCGCGTCGAGCGCCGTGACGGCCTCGTCGAGCTGCTCGGGCTCCATGAACGCCAGCCCGCGCTCGCCCCCGGCGCAGGGGCAGCGCGCGCCACCCAGGTAGGGCTCGTCCACCGCCATGGTCAGCGTCTCGGAGACCCCGTCGACCATCAGCTTGACCGAGCCCGCGTCGAGCCCCGCCTCGCCCAGCCGCTCGCGCTCGGCGACCAGGTCGTCCAGCTGCTCCACGCCACGGTGCCGGTCCCACCACAGCGCCAGCCGCACACGGGCGGTGAGCTCGTCGGCCGCCACGAGGTCGAGGTAGGCCTGGGTCGGGTCGTCGATGCCGGCGTACCCGCCGACGAGGGCGTCCTGCCAGCCGACGATGCCCCACGAGTGCAGGTGGGCCTGGGCGTCGCGCAGCGCCGCGCGCTTCTCCTCGCGCGTGGTGTCGACGAGCCGGTGCACCAGCAGCGCCGCGGCCTCGCGCAGCGTGCCGGTGGGGTTGCCGTCGTCGTCGCGCTCGATCCACCCGTCCGGCGGGTCTGGGGTGTCGCGGTCGATGCCGGCGAGCTCGAGCGCGCGGGTGTTGACCCAGGCGTTGTGGTGGTCGTTGCTGGGCAGGAACGCCGGACGGTGCGGCACGACGCGGTCGAGCAGCTCGGCGGTCGGTCCGGTGCGCGGGTCGAAGTGGTCGAGCGACCAGCCGCCGGCGCGGAACCAGGAGTCGCGCTGCTCCTCGCCCTGCTCGGCCACGGCGTCGGCGATGGTGTCGAGGCACTCCTCGGCGCTGCTGCAGCTGGTCAGCAGGGCGTTGCGCAGCTCGAGGCCGCCCACGAGCGGGTGCACGTGGGCGTCGTGGAACGCCGGCATCACCAGGCCGCCGTCGGCGTCGAGCTCCTCGGCCCGCCGTCCGCCGGCGGCCATCTCCTCGCGGACCCGCTCGAGCGGGCCCACGGCGTAGACCATGCCGTCGCGCACGCCCACCGCGTGCTCGTGGTGGTACTTCAGCCCGTCGAAGAGCCGTCCGTTGGCGAAGATCAGGTCACTCACAGCTGCCCCGTTCGGTCGAGTCGTGCCGGTCGGTCGAGTCGTGCCGTCGACCCGACGAGCCTAGGCCCGCCCCCGGCGGGTCAGGCGGGGGCGGTCCGCCCGCGCCAGTCGGGCCACGGCTCCGGGTCGCCGGTGCCGCCCAGCTGGGCGACGACCTGCTCGATCATCCAGGCGCGCAGCTGCTGCACCTCGTCGTCGGCGCGCACGGTCAGCATCAGGTCCTCGTCGAACGCCTGGTCGGAGATCGTGAGCAGGTCGTGCAGGCGCGAGGCGTCGCCGGCGGCCGATCGCAGCAGCCGCACCTCGACGTCGATGGTCTCGCGCCCCTCGTGCCTGGCCGACTCGACGGCCTTCCTGGTCGCCCGGCGCAGCGGGGCGAAGATGTCGAGGAGGTCACGCACCTCGTCCAGCGACCCGATCGCGGCGTCGAGCTCCTGGGTCGCGGCGAGCAGCTGCAGGTCGCGCACGAGCTCGTCGATGTGGTCGTCCTGGCGCAGCCACAGCTCGGTCGGGCAGCCACCCAGGAGCACCTGCACGTGACCGGCCGCCTCCTCCGCGGGGTCGGCGGGCTCGGGGTCGGGCGGCGAGTCGGGCGGACGCACCTGGCTGTCGACCCGCTCGTCGACCAGGCGCGCCCAGACCCGCTTGCCGCCGGGGATCCGCTCCACCCCCCAGTCGTCGGCGAGCACCGACACGATCCCGAGACCGCGCCCGGTGGTGGGCTCGGCCCGCACCGACCCGCCGTCGTCGTCGACGACCAGCCGCGGGACGACGGCCTCGGCCGGCACGACGCCCTCGTCGGTCACCGTCACCGTCACCGCCGCGTGGTCGAGGCGCACCGAGACGTCCATCATCGCCCCACCGCTGTGCAGCGCGGCGTTGGCCGCGAGCTCGCCGATGCACAGCTCGGCGTCGTCGACCAGGTCGACCGGGCGCCCGCGCAGGGCCTCGCGCACGAAGTGGCGTGCGTCCGGCACGCTCGAGGCGCGCGCCGCGAAACGGGCCCGCACGATCCGCCCGCTCAGCGCCGGGACCTCGGCGTCCGACCCGGCCCGCTCGCCACGGCCGGACGGCGGCGGCCGGTCCTGCTCGTGGAGGCGGACCGCGACCAGCGCGATGTCGTCCTCGCGGACGCTCGGGACCATCCGGGCCAGCAGCCGGTCGCACAGCTCGTCGAGCGGGGGGTCGAGGGAGGCCAGGCTGGCCAGCTCGCGGCGCAGCCGCGCGAGGCCCACGTCGAGGTCCTCGCCGCGGCGCTCGACCATGCCGTCGGTGAAGAGCAGCACGGTCGAGCCGCGGCGCAGCACCACCTGCTGCTCGCCACGCTCGGCCTCGGGGTCGAGGCCGAGCAGGAGGTCGGGGTCGTCGGCGGCCAGCAGGTCCACGTCGCCCTCCGGCGACAGCACGACCGGCGGCGGGTGCCCGGCGTTCGACCAGCGCAGCCGGGTGACGCCCCCCTCCAGCTCCTCGGGGGTCTGCTCGAGGCGGGCCAGCACCGCGGTCGCGGTGGTGTCGACCCCCAGCGTGTCGAGGGCCCGGTCGACGCCGCGCAGCACGTCGGCGGGGCCGAGCCCGCTGAACGCCGAGATGCCGCGCAGCAGGTTGCGGACCTGGCCCATGGCGGCCGCGGCCGCCGTGTCGTGACCCACCACGTCGCCGATCACCAGCATCGTGGCGCCGGCGTCCTGCACGAACGCGTCGTACCAGTCGCCACCCACCTGGGCGGTCTCCGCCGCGGCCTCGTAGCGCACCACGATCTCGAGGTGGTCGGGCTGCGGCGGCGGGGTGAGAAGGCTGCGCTGCAGCCCCTCGGCGAGGTCTCTCTGCTCGGCGAAGAGCCGCGCGTTGTCGACGGCCAGGCCGGCCCGCTCGGCGACCTGCGCCAGGGTGTCGAGGTCGTCGACGCTGAACGCTCCCCGCGAGGCACCGCGCAGCACCGTGAGCAGCCCGACGACGCGGTCGCGGCCGCGCAGGCTGACCACGGCCACGTGCTCGGGGGCGAGGCCACGGACCAGGTCGTGCACCTCGCCCTCCTCGAAGACGCTGCAGAGGGCCTCGGTGGCGCCCGTGCCCACGATCGGCTCGTCGGCGGCCAGCACGTCGGGCAGGAACGAGTCGTCGGCCAGGCGCGAGAGCCGCACCGCGGCGAAGCGGTCGACGAGGTGCTGGGAGTCGCGGTCGCGGTGCCAGCCCCCGACGTCACGCAGCCCCGGCAGCCGGCCCTCGTGCCCGGGTTCCTCCACGAGCGTCGCGACGCACCAGTCGCCGATCGCCGGCACCACCAGCGCCCCGAGCCGGGCCACCGACTCCTCGAGGTCGAGGGTGCCGCCCAGCCGCTCGGTCACGGTGGCGACGAGGGCGTCGCGGCGAGCCGTCTGCGCCAGCTGCTCCTGGGCCCGGTGCCGGGTGGTGACGTCGAGGAAGTAGACGGCCAGGCCGTCGGGGTTGGGCCAGGCCCGCACCTCGTACCAGGCGTCGAGCGGCGCGGGGTAGTAGGCGTCGAAGGCGACGGGCTCGCCCGTGCTCGCGCAGCGCCGGTAGTTGCGCTCGAAGTCGCTGCCGATGGTGGCGGGGAAGGTGCGCCAGATCTCGCGACCCACCAGGTCGTCCCGGTCCCGCCCGAGCAACCGCTCGGCCTCGCCGTTGAGGTAGGAGAAGTTCCAGTCGCGGTCGAGCTGGAAGAACGCGGTCGGCATCGACTCCAGCACCCGCGCGACCCGGGCCTCGCCCTCCTGCACGGCCGTGGTGTCGTACGCCGCCCCGAGGACGCGCACCGCCTCGCCCTGCTCGTCGCCGAGCGCGCGTCCGCGGGCGGCGATCCAGCGCACCCCGCCGTCGGGCCGGTTGATGCGGTACTCGGCGGCGTACTCGCCGCACGAGGCGATCGCCCGGTCCAGCGCCGCGGTCACGCGGGGGACGTCCTCGACGTGCACCACGTCGTTGAACGACTCGATGGTGCCGCCGAACGAGTCGTGGTCGAGGCCGAAGATCTCCAGCAGCCGGTCGTCGAAGCGCAGCTCGCCGGAGACCAGGTCCCACTCCCACGCGCCGACACCCGCGGCGTCGGTCGCGAGGCGCCAGGCGACCTGCTGCACCTCGTAGTCGGAGCTGAGCGCGGCCAGCTCGAGGTCGCCGACGACCGCCTGGGCGAGGCGTTGCAGGGTGCTGACGTCGTGCGCCGACCAGTCGTGCGGGCGCGCGTCGTAGACGCACAGGGCGCCGACGACCTGGGAACCGGAGACCAGCAGCGGGACGCCGAGGTAGGCGCGCACCGCACCCGACGTGACCGGCGGCAGCGCGGCGACCCGGTCGTCGGTCACGGTGTCGGCCACGACGAGGGGGGCGTTGAGCCCCACGGTGACCGTGCACAACGAGTGCTCGACCGGGGTCTCGACGCCGATGGCGGCGGTGCCCGCACCGTGACCGCCGACCACCACCTGGCTCTCGCCGATCAGCGAGATCTGGGCGGAGCCCGCGTCGAGGAGCGCGGCGGCGAGCTCGCACAGCCGGTCGAGCGAGGAGCTGCGGTCGCTGCCGGCGACGAGCCGTCGCACGACCGCGCTCCGCACGTCGGGTGTCGTGCCCGATCGGTGCGGGGCCCCGGGTGAGCCCGTCGCTGCCATGGTCGCGCCTCCACGTCTTGCGGAGGCAGGCCTCCCCGCGCGTCCTGCGCGGCACCGGATACTAACCGCTCCGGCGGCCGAGCACTTCGCCCTCAGGGAGGGTTCATCGCCTTCGTCCGCGGTTCCCCGGTCCAGGGGCGTCTGCTCGCACGGAACCGGAGCAACCGATCACTTAGGCGCCGTCGCACATGGCACCCCTTCCAGACTCACCGGATCCGGCTGTTACCAGGGTCCTTGGCGGCCGCGTCGATGAGAAAAGCCGGAACGAGCAGGATGAAGGACATGACCGGGACGGCAAGAAGGGGATTCAGGGCCACTGCGACCAGCGGGCCCGCAACGCCGCCGAGAGGCCCCACG
>JBFGFQ010000162.1:0-6729 GCA_041579495.1 Nocardioides sp. | reverse complement strand
GGTCGCCAACGTCGGGGACCAGCCGGTCGCCCGCAAGGAGATCGGGCTCGTCGACGTGGTGACGATCTCGGCGGTCACCTACGACGCCGACGCGGACCTGCTCACGGTCTCAGCGGTCTCCAGCGACCAGGACTCCACCCCTGCCGCGCTGACGGTGCTGGACCAGCCCGTGCAGGACGGGACGGCCGTCATCGAGACGGCGGCACCTCCGCCCTCCGTCACCGTCACCTCCGACAAGGGCGGGGAGGCGAGCGCAGCCGTGACGGTCTCGGGGGCCGCGCTGGAGGCGGACGCCCCGGTGGCCGTCGGCACGGCGACCCCCGAGGTGGCGGCGCCGGCACAACGGGTCACCCTCGACGCGAGCGCGTCCACGGGCACGATCACCGGCTACTCCTGGCAGCAGGTGCCGGCCATGGGGGCGGACGGCGAGGTGCCGGTCACCGACGCCAACCGGGTGGAGCTCTCGGGGGCCGACCAGGCCGTCGCCACGTTCAACGCCCCGCAGGCCGCCGGGCCCCTCGCCTTCGAGCTGGTGGTCAGCGGGCCTGCGGGGACCAGCGCCCCGGCGGTCGTGACCGTCGAGGTCTCCGGTTCCGACCCCGAGGGACCGCCGGTCGCTCCCCAGGCCGACGCGGGGCCCGACCAGGAGGTCCGGCGCGGTGCGAGCGTGGCGCTCGACGGGGGAGCCAGCACCCTGGTCGACGACTACGCGTGGTCGCAGGTCAGTGGGCCGGAGGTCAGCCTCACCGGCGCGGACACCGCCACCCCCCGGTTCACCTTCCCGCTGATGGCCCTGCCCACGAGCACCGCGGGTCCCAACCCGCAGTACGCCACCCAGTCGGACCCGGTCGTCCTCCGTCTGACGGTGACGGGCCAGGGCGGTCAGCAGTCCACCGACGAGGTGGTGGTGTCCCCGGCCGCGGAGACCCTCACGATCACCGTCGCCGAGTTCCGCAGCGGCAAGCAGTGGCGGGTCCGGGGCACCTCGTCCTTCCCCGTCGGGCACCGCGTGGCGGTGGTGCTCGGTGGCTCCCTGACCGGCCGGACGCTGGGGTTCGCCGAGGTGGACACCCTCGGTGACTGGGACTTCCGGGGCGCGGGCACCGTGGCCCCGGGGGCGGAGACCACCGTCAGCGCCGTGAGCACCATGGGCGGGTCGCACACCGGGTTCGCGTTCCGGTCCCGCTGACCCCCGAGCCCCCCACCACGAGGGCCGCACCCCACCCCCGGTGCGGCCCTCGTGCGTGCGTCCGTCGTCCACGAGGAGCCGTGACCAGGGACTAGCCACTTCTGGGGGAGGCGAAGCCCCCAGAAGTGGGGCTGCCAGGGCCGCCGACGCCGCCGAGACTGGGAGGGGGCTCGGGGCGATCGGCCTGCGGGCCGGGGAGGTGGCACCAGTGGAGATACGGCTGTTCGGCGCGACGACGGTGCGGTGCGGGTGCGGGTGCGGGAGACCGCCGACCGACGCCCTCGGCGGACCCAAGCCGCAGCAGATCGTGGAGATCCTCGCGCTGTCGGCGGGCACGCCCGTGTCCAAGGAGAGGCTCGCGGACCTGCTCTGGGAGGGCCGGCCGCCGCGGTCCTACCTCGGGACGCTCGAGAGCTACGTCTGCGTGCTGCGCCGCTCGCTCGCACGCAGCTGCGGCGCCGGCGGAGCGGCCGGGATCATGACGGTCCCCAACGGCTACGTCGTCGTCCCGGGGGTCGTGAAGGTGGACCTGATGCAGTTCCGCGCCCTCGTCAGCGCTGCCGTGCAGAACACCGTCCACGACCACGCCACGGCGCTCTCCGCACTGGAGGCGGCGCTGTCGCTGGTGAAGGGGGAGCTGCTGGCGAGCGAGAGCCTGGCCTCGTGGGCGCTGGGCGAGCGGGAGGAGTTCCGCGACGAGCTCGCGCAGGCCGCGTCCCTGGCCGCCGAGCACGCGCTGGCGCTCGAGCGGTTCGGCGCCGCCGTCCGGCTCGCCACCACGGCGGTGCGCGCCGACCAGTTCGCGGAGGACGCGTGGCGCACGATGATGGCGGCGCTGTGGGCGTCGGGCCGGCGCTCCCAGGCGCTGCACCGCTTCTCCCAGCTGCGCGACCTGCTCGTCGACGAGCTGGGCGCCGAGCCCAGCCGGGAGACCACCGACCTCTACCTGTCCATCCTGCGCGGCGGCGCCTCCAGGGAGGCCGGTGCACGGCGCGACCAGGACGAGGCCGCGGGGGCCGAGGAGGTGCGGATCCTGGTGGGACTGCTGCACCAGATCCTGTCGTCGGTGCCGGGGCTGCAGCTGCCGCCCCGGGAGACCGAGGTCGTGCGGGCGGCCCACCGCTGGGTCGACGTCTTCTGAGCGTCGTCCACGAAGCCGTGGCAGCGGCCGTCGGTGGACGCCGAACCCCGCATAGTGGTGATGAAGCGGGGTGGTCACCGCTGCCAGCCTGTCGTCTGACCGACGGGAGCGGGGATGCTGGCACGAGCACAGGCACGGGGGGACCAGGCCCGGTCGCGCGTCCTGGTGGTCGACGACCACCGGACCTTCACCGACCTGACCAGCCTGGCGCTGGCGACGGAGGACGACCTGGTCTGCGTGGGCACGGCGACAGACTCGGCCCGGGCGCGACGGCTCGTCGAGCAGCACCACCCCGACGTGGTGCTGATGGACGTCAACCTCGGGGGCGAGGACGGGCTGGTCCTGACCGAGGAGCTGCTGCGGCTGCGGCCCACCCTGCGCGTGGTGGTCCTCACCGCGTACGCCGACCTCGGGGTCCTGCGACGGGCGGCGGCGGCCGGCGCGTGCGCGCTGCTGCCCAAGAACGGGTCGCTGCCCGACCTGCTCGAGGTGCTGCGCACCGCGCGCCCCGGCGGCCTCGTCGTGCACCCCAGCCTGCTGCGCAAGCTGGTCGGTGAGGGCGGCGCCGCGGCACCGGCGTCGCCCGTCCCCCGGTTGACGACGCGCGAGCGTGCGGTGCTGGAGCGCCTGGCGCAGGGCCACGACGTGCGCTGGATAGCCCGGGACCTGGGCATCACGGTCAACACCTGTCGCGGCTACGTCAAGTCCCTGCTGGCCAAGCTCGACGCCCATTCACAGCTGGAGGCCGTCGTGGCCGCCACGGCACACGGACTCCTCCATGGGCCGGGGCCGGGCTGAGGACTCCCCGGCCTCGACGGGTGCCGACGACACGGTGCGCTCGGCCGTGGGCCGGTTCGTGCTGCTCAGCGTGCTGACGACCCTGCTCCTGGCCGGCGTCGCGGTCGTGGTGGCCGAACGGATCGCTCGCGATCGCGCGCTCGACAGCTCCCGCGAGGTCGGCACCGCGCTGGCCACCAAGCTGGTCTCCCCCCTGGTCGACGACGACCTGCGAGAGGGGGAGCCGGCGGCGCGGGAGCGGCTGGGGGCGGTGATGCGGAACCGGATGCAGGACGGCAGCATCGAGCACGTCAAGGTGTGGGCGGCCGACGGCACCGTGCTGTGGTCGAACCAGGCGAGCCTCGTCGGGAAGCGCTTCGAGCTGCCGGACGACGTACGCGGCCTGCTGGGCACCTCCCGGGCCCGGGTCGAGGTGTCCGAGCTGTCGCGCGAGGAGAACCTCGAGGAGCAGCACGAGGGGCCGCTCCTCGAGGTCTACGTGGGGGCGCTGGACGACGACGGGGAGGAGATGGTCGTCGAGGCCTACCTGGCGACCGAGCAGATGGAGCGCGACGCCGAGAAGGTGGTGGTCTCCCTCGTGGGCCTCGCCGTCGGTTCGCTGCTGGTGTTCCTGGTCGTCGTGATGCCGCTCGCGGTGGCGCTGGGACGGCGCGTGCGCCGGGCGGAACGCGGACGCGCGGTGCTGCTGAGGCACGTCCTGCTCGCCTCCGAGCTCGAGCGCAGGCGCATCGCCGCGGCGCTGCACGACGGCGTCATCCAGGACCTGGCCGGCCTGGGCTACGCGCTGCCCGCGGTGGCCCGGTCGCTCCCCCCGGAGTCCGAGGCCCCTGGGGTGCGCCGGCACCTCGACCGCTTCACCGACCTGGTGCGCGACGACGTCACCAAGCTGCGCCGCCTGATGAGCGACATCCATCCACCCGACCTCAGCGGCGCCGGGCTCGCCGAGTCGGTGCAGGAGCTCGTGGCGAGCGAGTCGGCGGCCGCGGGCGTCGAGTCGCGGGTGACGCTCGCCCCCGACCTGGACCTCAGCCCGGATGCCGCCCGGCTGGTCTACCGGGTCGTCCGCGAGGGGGTGCGCAACGTCGTGAAGCACGCGGGGGCCCAGCACCTCGACGTCGACCTCAGGCGCCGCGACGGACAGGTCCTGGTGCGGGTCAGCGACGACGGTCGCGGGTTGGTGCGACCGCAGGGGGACGAGGCCGAGGGGCACCTCGGACTGCGGCTGCTGCACGACGCCGTACGTGACCTCGGTGGGCGGCTGGACCTGACGGCCACGTCGCCGGCAGGGACCGAGCTGAGCGCCACCTTCCCCGAGGCGCTGGTGACGGGGTGAGGCCGACCCCGCCCCGAGGTCAACCCGGCCCCAAGGTCGGGCCGGGAGGCTGGGACGACGACGACAGGGAGAGACGATGAGGCAGTCGCAGCACATGCGGGCGGTGCGGTTCGCGGTGGTGGCCGCGGTGGTCGTGCTGACGGCCATGGTCGGCGCCCCCGCGCACGCCCACACCGGGCTCGTCGCGAGCACGCCCGGCGACGGCGACACCCTCGGCAGCCCCGTGGAGCGGGTGGTGCTGGTCTTCGGGACCCCGATCGACCCGCACCACCACGAGGTGGTCGTGCAGGACAGCTCCGGCCGGACCGTCTCCCACGGGGCAGCCGGCGTCTCGGGCAGCAGCCTCGAGCAGGCGATGCGGCTGTCGAGCCCCGGCGAGCACTCGGTCGGCTACCGGGTGATCGGGTCGGACGGGCACGCTGTCGTGGGGTCGTTCACGTTCACGGCCACCGCCGCGGCGGTGGTGGCGGAGGGGGACGCCGGCCCGACGGGCGGGGCGACGGGCGCCTTCCAGGTCGCGAGCAGCGAGCCGGGCGAGGGCTTATCGAGCGGGCGCTCCGTGGTGCTCGTGCTGGCGGCGGTGGCGCTGGCCCTGGCGATGATGGTCGTGATCGGTCACCGGGGGCGGGCGCTGCCCGCCGGTGAGCCTGCTCAGGACGACTGACGCGCCAGCACCGCCAGGGTCTGCAGCGCCATCTGCTCCTCGCCGACGGCGTTGGGGTGCACCACCACGGGGTTGGTGCCGGCCAGCACGGGCTCGACCCAGCGCTCGGTCGGCAGCTGGCAGGCGTCGTGGCCGTCGGAGACCCGGTTGAGGTTGACGTACGTCGACCCGGTCGCCCTCGCCGCCCGCTTGACCGCGCCGTTGAGGGTGCGCTGGATGGTGCGCAGGTAGGGCACGTCGCCGCGGGCCACGGGCATCAGCGGGTAGCAGCCCTCGCGCTCCGGCATGATCCACGGGTAGCCCAGGATCGCGACCTCGGCCCTCGGCGCCCGACGGTGCACGTCGCGCAGCGCCTTGCGGATCGCGGGGAAGGTCGTGGTGCGGATGGTGTCGGTGAAGGAGTCGCCGTACTGGTCCTTGCAGGGGCTGCCCTGGCCGGCCGTGGAGAGGCCGGCGGCGCCGCACTGCAGGATCGAGTTGATGAAGACGCTGCTGTCGTTGCCGCCGATGGTCATCGTCACCAGCCGGGTGCGCCGGCTCAACGCGTCGAGCTGGGGCGGCACGCCGTCGTGCTGCGAGCCGCGGTAGTCGCCGGTGTCGGCGGCGCCGCACGTGACGTCGGTCAGGCGCGCACCGATCGCGTCGGCGATCACGTGCGGGTAGTTCAGCGTCGAGCGCAGGCACTGGGGCGGGGCGTCCGGGTCGAGCGGCAGCACGCCGGAGGCCGCGCTGTAGGAGTCGCCCATCGCGACGTAGCGCACCCCGCCGCGCTCGGCGGCGGCCGGCTCGGCGACGGCGGGCGCGCCCACCGGCCCGACGCTGGCCAGCAGTGCGAGCGTGGTGGTGGCAGCGGCGATCAGGGCGGGGCGACGGGACACGGAGACTCCAGGCGTGCGACGGGTGGCGGCCGGCGCAGCGTAAGCCGTGGGAGTGGCGCGGGCCACACCCGCCCAGCCCGCGGAACCGGCGACGGCGTGGGGGAAGTGGCGCCGGCTCGGCGGGGAAGTGGCGCCGGCTCGGCGGGGAACTGGCGCCGTCTCGGCGTCAGCGCAGGCGGCGGGTGTCGTCGGCCAGCCGGACCGTGCGCCCGGTGCGGTCGAGGTGGGCCAGCAGCGCCAGCGCCACCCGGCGGCTGGTGCCCAGCGCGCTGCGGGCCTCGGTGACCGCGAACGGCTGCGGCAGGTCGGCCAGCAGCGCGAGCGCGTCGGCGTCGGCACCGGCCCGCACCACCACCGCCCCGCCGAGGTGCAGCACCGCACCGGCCCGGTCGAGGCGGGCCAGCGCGCGGGCGTCGAGCCCGAGGTCGCGCAGCCGGTCGGCGCCGGGAGCCGTGAAGGAGCCCTCGGCCAGGTCGTCGCGCAGCGCCTCGAGCGCGGGCACGAGGCCGGCCGGCACGTCGGGTCCGGCGGTGCGCCAGCGCCCACTCTCGAGACGGGCGCCCGGGACACCGACCAGGTCGAGGAGCGCCGGGTCGGGCAGCCCGGCGGCCTGGGCCAGCTCGGCCGGCGCCAGCCCGTCGGCGGCGGCGGGCGCGGCCAGCGCGGCTCGCGCCAGCTCGACAGCGGCCTCGGCCCGGGCCGGGTCGAGCACCCAGCCGGCGGCGC
>JBFGFQ010000161.1:0-6761 GCA_041579495.1 Nocardioides sp. | reverse complement strand
TCGCTCCGGCCGACTACTCGATGACCAGGCGGTGCGGGGCCGGCGTTGGTCGTCGAGTGGCCGGGGTGCGAGCGAAGCGAGCGACCGGCGTATCGAGACGCGGTCGTGAGGGCCAAGGCAGGCATCTCGATACGCCGGCCTGGCGACTTCGTCGCTCCGGCCCGCTTCTCGATGACCAGGCGGTGCGGGGCCGGCGTTGGTCGTCGAGTAGCCGGGGTGCGAGCGAAGCGAGCGACCGGCGTATCGAGACGCGGCGGTGAGGGTCACGGAGGCATCTCGATACGCCGGCCTCGCGACTTCATCGCTTCGGCCGGCTACTCGATGAGCGAGGGGTCAGCTTCTCGAGGACCAACCGGGTGTGCAGCTCGGGGGCCTCGACGACCGCCGCGCGGGGGCGGGTCAGCGCCCGATGACGACCGGGAGGCGGGTGGTGGTGCCGCGGGCGCCGCGCCACACGACGTACCCGTCGTCGAGCTCGGGGCTGCGGCGCTCGACCGTGAAGGTGTAGGTCGCGCTCTCGCCGGGGTCCAGCCGCAGGGCTGCGGGGGTGACCGACACGTCGGAGCGGAACCCGCGAGCGGACGACGAGAAGTAGAGGCGGCGCTTGCCCAAGTTGGTGACGGTGCGGGTGAAGGTCGTGTCGTCGTCGGTCACCAGGGCGGAGGCGGAGTTGAGGTCGGTGCGCTCACCGGTGAGCCACTCGCGGTAGTCGCGGGCCTCGACGAGGTAGCCCAGGCCGGGGGAGCGGACCTTCCCGGGCCGCAGGCGTCCGGCGCCCGCGCGCAGCGCGGTCGCGTCGTCGACGGGCTTGGCGGTCGTGGCCAGCGCGGAGCGCACCTCGGCCGGCGTGCGGTCCCGTCCGAGCAGGGAGGCTGCGACCCCGGCCGTGTACGCAGCGGCGGCCGACGTGCCGCTGACGAGCGCCCAGTCGTCGGTGCCGACGCCGGCGGGCACGGCGCCCAGCACGTTGGTGGCGGGGGCGAGGAAGTCGGGCTTGAGGAGCCCGCTGCCGAGGTCCCCGCTGGGCGTGAACGACGAGAGTCGGGCCGGACGGCGCACGAGCCCCTGCGAGCGCAGGGTCAGCCGTGCCTCGGGGTTCGCCCGGACCCAGCGCACCAGCTGGGCGCCGCGGTCGGCGTTGAGGTGGATGGTCGGGACGCGGTGGACGTCGAGGTCGACCGAGCCGCGGCGCTGGTTGACCAGCACCATCCCGGCGCCGTCCGCCAGCTCGACGGTGCGCGACTTGTCGGTGCGACCGACCCGACCTCGCTCGCACACGACGATCGCGTCGGCGACCGCGGCGGCGTCCAGGCTGCCGGGTGCGCAGACCCGGGCGTCGTCCACGCCGGCGTCGTCGATGGCGGCGTCGCTGCCCAGCACCACGCGGGCGGGGCCCACGCTGCGACGCGAGAGCATCGCCCCCGAGAGGTCGTCGGTGGCGTCGCTGCGCAGAGCCGCCGGCACCTGCACAAGACCTCGGCGGACGTCGCCGGTCGTGCCGCCGACCGTGGTGACCCACGGGCTCGGGTGGGCGCTGAACGAGCCTGCTCCGCCGTTGCCGGCAGCGGCCACCACCACGACGCCGGCCTCGGTCGCGCCGAGCAGCGCGCGCTCGACCGTGTCGATCCGGCCGGGGCCGCCGACGGAGAGGTTGAGGACGTCGACGCCGTCGAGGGTCGCATCGTCGATCGCGGTGACGAGGTCGGCGGTGGCGCAGCCGTCGTCGTCGGGGTCCGGGGCGCCCCAGCACGCCTTGTAGACGGCCAGCTGGGCCTCCGGGGCGAGTCCGCCCAGGACGCCGAGGCGCTCGCCGCCGACACGCACCGGGACCGCTGCGTTGCCCGCGGCGATCGAGGCCATCTGGGTGCCGTGACCGTCGGTGTCGCGCGGGGAGAGCGAGCTCGTCGCCCGCAGGTTGTCGACGCCGAAGCCGCGGACGTACCAACGGGCGCCGACGAGCTTGCCGTTGCACTCCGAGCTGGTCCAGCTCTGCCCGTCGGGACAGGCGCCGGAGAACGAGTCGGCCCGGCGCTGGTGGCGCACCTGGGCGAAGAGCGGGCTCTCGGGCGCGAGGCCGGTGTCGATGACGCCGATGACGGTGCCGGCGCCGCCGGACGACGGGCGGTCGACCTCGAGACGCTTGGCGACCAGCGGGGCCAGGTCGGCCGCCGACCCGGCGAGCGGTCGCACCTCGTTGCGCTCGACCGCGGCGACGGTCGGGTCGGCCTCCAGCGCGGTCACCTGGTCGTCGTCCAGGGTCACGGCGAAGCCGTTGAGGGCGGTGGTCCAGCGGTAGAGCGGGGCGGGCGCGTCGACGGAGTCCAGGACGGCGTCCTGCTCGACCTGCATCCGGGTGGCGCGCACGTCGGCGGTCAGGAAGCCCAGGGTGCCGGCGGTGCCCGGACCCCGGAGGGTGACGAGGTAGAGGTCGTCCTCGGCGTCGTCGGCGGCTGACGTCGGAGCGACGACGAGGAGCGAGGCGAGGGTCACCAGGCCGGTCAGGACCCCGAGAAGAGCAGCACGGGGCGAGCGGTGTCGTCCGTCGGTGAGGTACATGCTCGCTCCTGTCCAGGAGTCGTGGTCGGGGGGCCGGGGGGTTCGGCTTCTTCTGGAGCCCGGGAACCGTCCATTGTGGCGCATCTGCCGCGCGCGCGCACACGTACGGCGGAATCGGTGGGGGTGGTGGCCCCTATCCTCGACGGCGTGAACCCCTCGACCGCACGCCTCACCGTCGGGTTCGACCTCGACATGACCCTCATCGACACCGCACCGGGGTTCCGGTCGGTGCTGCGCGCACTCGGGTCCGAGCTCGGGGTCGACTTCCCGGTCGAGGAGATGACCGCCGCGCTCGGTCCGCCGCTCGACCTGATGCTGGCGCCCTACCTGCCCGAGGCGCGGATCGCCGCGGCCGGCGACCGGTTCCGTGAGCTCTACCCGACCCACGCGATCACCTCGGTGCCCCTGCTTCCCGGGGCGGCCGAGGCGATCGCCGCCGTCCGTGCCCGGGAGGGTCGGGTCGTCGTCGTCACCGGCAAGTACGCCCCCAACGCCCGCCTGCACCTCGACCACCTGGGCCTCGACGTCGACGTCCTCGAGGGCTGGGTCTGGGGCGCCGGCAAGGCCGACGCCCTGCGGCGCGAGGGGGCCTCGGCCTACGTCGGCGACCACGTGCACGACGTCGAGGGGGCGCTGGCGGCGGGGGTTGCCTCGGTGTCGGTGCTCACCGGCGGCTGCTCCCGGGAGGACCTGCTCGCGGCGGGCACGCACGCCGTCCTCGACGGCCTCCACGAATTCCCTTCGTGGCTCGACGGGCACGGCCGATAGGCTGCTGCCGGTGCTCGATCCGGTCCCGGGTCGGGCAAGTTGCATGAGAGAGGCAAGATCAGTGCCCAGTGGCAAGGTGAAGTGGTTCGACCCCGACAAGGGTTTCGGGTTCCTGTCGCAGGACGGCGGGGACGACGTCTACGTCCACGCCGACGCCCTTCCCGAGGGCAGCACCTCGATCAAGCCCGGCACCCGCGTCGAGTTCGGCATCGCGCAGGGGCGCCGCGGCGACCAGGCGCTCCAGGTGCGCGTCATCGAGGCCCCGGCCTCGGTCTCGCGCAACCAGTCGCACGCGCGGCGCAAGAAGCCCGAGGAGATGACCACGATCGTCGAGGACCTCATCCGGATGCTCGACGGCATCGGTGAGGCCTACCGGCACGGTCGCTACCCCGAGGCCCGTACGGCGAAGCCCGCCGCCAAGGTGCTGCGGGCGCTGGCCGACGAGCTCGAGCTCTAGGGCCCGCTCGGCGGCGGTGGCGGCCACACCGGCGGCGGAGGCGGTACGACGGGAGCCGCGGGAGCCGGCGGCTGCGGTGCGTGCGGCGAGGCGTGCGGTGGACGCCGCGGCGCCTCCGCGCGCGGCGCCGATGGTCGCTGGCGAGCACGGGACCCGGGCCGGGGTCGACCGTGCGGTGCGCTCGGCCGCGACGAGAGCACGAAGACCGTCCAGGCCAGCAGCACCGCGAACGCCACTCCGAGGCCGAGCCGGGCCGACTGGGGGAGCGCGATCCCCACGAAGCCGCCGATGACCCACGCCAGCTGCAGCGTGGTGTCGCTGCGGGCGAAGGCGCTGGCCTGCACCGAGACCGGCACCCCGCTCTGGATCGTGGAGTCGAGGGAGACCTTCGACAACGACTGCGCCAAACCGGCGACGAGACCGAGGCCGGCCAGCGCGAGCACGCCGTAGAAGAGCGCGCCCGTCGCGACCATCGCCGCGTCGGCGAGCAGTGCCGCGACGACGGTGGTGGCCGGGTTGATCTTCTTCAGCACCGAGGCGAGGAAGATCCCGATCGTGTTGCCGAGCCCGGCGCCGCCGATGACGATGCCGAGGAGCAGGGCCTCCTTGCCCTCCCACCCGGCGAGGGGCTGGTCGCGCAGCAGGAAGGCCATGTACATCGTCAGGAAGCCCGAGAGCCAGCGCGGACCGCAGTTGGCGCGCAGCGCGAAGGCCACCGCTGGGGGGATGTTGGTGCCGCGGCGGCTGCCGGCGTCCGGGTCGGAGCGCAGGCTCACCTGCTGCTCGCCCTCGCTCGAGTCGACCTTGGCGGGCAGCAGGATGGCGGCGATCGTGCCGGTGACGAAGATCAGGAAGGCCAGGCGCAGCGACCACTCGGCGCCGAAGTAGGCGGCGCCGCCGGCCAGGGGCGCCGCGATCGCGCCCCCGACGACGCCCGACAGCGAGACGCGTCCGTTGGCCTTCACCAGGGTGAGGTCCTTCGGGAGGAGACGCGGGATCGCCGCTGCCCGCGTGACGCCGTACGCCTTCGACGAGACCAGCACGCCCAGCGCCGCGGGGTAGAGCAGGGGTGAGTCGATGGCGACCGCCCCGGCCAGCACCCAGCAGAGGAAGGCGCGCAGGGCGAAGGTCGCCCCGATCGCCCAGCGGCGGCCGTGGCTGAAGCGGTCGAGGAACGGTCCGATCAGCGGCGCGACGATCGCGAAGGGCAGCATCGTCAGGCCGAGGAAGAGCGCCACCTGGCCGCGGGCGTCACTGGTCGCGCCCGCGAAGAACACCGTGGTCGCCAGCGAGATCGCGACCGTCGCGTCGCCGGCGGCGTTGGTGGCGTGCAGGTAGATGAGGCGGTGCAGCCCGGAGTCCTGGGCGCCCTCGGCGGTCGCCGCCTTCTGGGCGTTGCGCACCGCAGCCCGGCTGACCTGGCCGGTCATCCGCCCGGCGCCCTTCGCGGTGGCCTTCACCCCGCGGGCGGTGGCCTTGGCGCCGGTGCCCAGCCCGGTCCCGAGCCCCTGACCGACCGCGCGGGCACGCTCGCCGGGCCTCGGTGCGCCGGCGGCGCCGCGCGGGCTCCCGGCCCGGCGCGGCGGGTCGTACGGCGGCTCGTGCGGCGGGTCGTACGGCTGCGAGGGCGGGTCGTACGGCGGATCCGCAGGGGGGTCGTAGGGGCCGTCGCGCCGGCCGTCCGACCCCGGCGAGGATCGGTGGTCGGAGTGGCCGGACGTCATGGGTCCCATCCTGCCCCGTGGCACCCACATCCACCCGTGGGACCCGCCCCCGACCTGACATCGCTCGGGCGATGAGCCATGCTGTCGCCTGTGAGCACTCCCCTCAAGCCCCTCGAGCGCCGCGAGCAGCCCGACTCCGTCGCGGCGGCCGCCGTCGACCAGGCGCGGGCCGCACTGCTGGAGGAGGTCGCCCCGGCCCAGGTCGGCGAGCACCTCGGCGTCGAGAGCGAGGGGGAGCGCGTCGTGACGCACTTCTTCGCCGCGACCATGCCCGGCTACGTCGGCTGGCGCTGGTCGGTCATCGTGGCCCGCGCCGCGCGCCAGAAGAAGGTCACGATCGACGAGGTCGTGCTGCTGCCCGGCGACGACGCGATCGTCGCGCCGCCGTGGGTGCCCTACCGCGAGCGCATCAAGCCCGGTGACCTCTCCCCGGGCGACCTGCTCCCCGTCGACGACGACGACCCGCGCCTCGTCCCGACCTACGCCTTCGGCGACGACCCGCTCGACGCCGACGACAAGGCCCAGATCCGCGAGGTCGCCAAGGACCTCGGTCTCGGTCGTGTCCGCACCCTCTCGCCCGAGGGGCGCGACGCCGCCGCCGAGCGGTGGTACGACGGCGACGGCGGCCCCGACTCGCCCCTGGCGCAGGGCTCGCCCGACCCGTGCTCGACCTGCGGCTTCCTGATGCGCATCGCCGGCCCGCTCGCGCAGACGTTCGGTGTCTGCGCCAACGGCGACGCCAACGACGACGGCCGGATCGTGGCGTTCCAGCACGGCTGCGGCGCGCACTCCGAGGTGCGCCTGGCCAAGAAGCACGAGCCCGTGCCGCTGCCCGACCACGTGGTCGACACGCTCACCCTCGACGCTCTGTGATCCGAGCCGACCGACCCTGACGAGGGTCAACGCGGCGGGGGCGGCAGCGCGTCGGTCGACTCGAGCTGACCGAGGCCGCTGAGCATCAGCAGGTCGACGACGACCGAGCGCAGCTGCGCGAGCACCACCTCAGCGGTCATCTCCTCCGAACGCTCCACCTGCCCGCTGGCCTCGCCGACGGCGAGCAGGGCCGGTCGCGCACCCACCGCCATCCGGTCCTCCCGCAGCTCGGTGGTGACCAGGTCCACGGCGTCGGCCAGGTCGCGGAGCAGGCTGAGGTACGACGGCGGCACCGGGCGGCCGTGATAGGTCGCGACCGCCACCTGGCGCACCAGGACGCGGGTGCTGCGCAGGGCACGGTCGAGCGGGCCGACCAGCTCGGC
>JBFGFQ010000160.1:0-6788 GCA_041579495.1 Nocardioides sp. | reverse complement strand
CGCCCGACGGCGGCCGCCGGCCCAGGACCACCCCGCAGAACCCAGCACCACCCAGGACCACCCAGCACCCACCCTCCACGTAAGGACACCCACGCATGCCGTCGAAGCGAGTCGTCGTCACCGGTCTCGGGGTCACCTCCCCGGTCGGCGGTGACGTGCCCAGCACCTGGGACGCTCTCGTCAACGGACGTTCCGGCGTCCGGCCGCTGACCCAGGACTGGGCCGAGACCCTGCCCGTGCGCATCGCCGGCACCGCGGCGGTCGAGCCCACCGAGGTCCTCGAGCGCGTCAAGGCGCGCCGCTGGGACCGCTCGACCCAGCTGGCCATGATCGCCGCGGCCGAGGCCTGGGCCGACGCCGGGCTCGCCGACCTCGCCGAGGACGACGGCCCCGACGGCGACCGGGTCGGCGTCGCCGTCGGCGCGGGCATCGGTGGCGTCACCACTCTGCTGACCAACTACGACGCGCTGCTCGAGAAGGGCCCGCGGCGGGTCTCGCCGCTCGCGGTGCCGATGCTGATGCCCAACGCGCCGGCCGCCAACATCAGCCTGTCCATCGGCGCGCGCGCCTTCGCCAGCACCCCCGTCTCGGCCTGCGCGTCGAGCAACGAGGCGATCTCGCTGGCCCTCGACCAGATCCGTCTGGGGCGCGCCGACGTCGTCGTCGCCGGCGGCACCGAGGCCGCCATCCACCCGCTCAACATCGCGGCGTTCGCCAACATGATGGCCCTGTCGAAGAACAGCGGCGACCCCACCACCGTCTCCCGCCCCTGGGACACCGCGCGCGACGGGTTCGTGCTCGGCGAGGGCGCCGGGGCCCTGGTGCTGGAGTCGGAGGAGCACGCCCTGGCCCGCGGCGCCACCATCTACGCCGTCGTGATGGGTGCCGGGGTCACCGCCGACTCCCACGACATCGCCCAGCCCGACCCGCAGGGTCGGGGCGGCACCCGTGCCATCGCCCGGGCGCTGTCCGAGGGCGACGTCGACCCCGCCGACGTCAAGCACGTCAACGCGCATGCCACCTCGACCCCGCAGGGCGACATCGCCGAAGGGCTGATGCTGCACGCGACGCTGGGCGCGCACGTCAGCGACGTCGTCGTCACCTCCACCAAGTCCATGACCGGGCACCTGCTCGGCGGCGCCGGCGCCCTCGAGGCCGTCGCGACCGTGCTGGCACTGCGCCACCGCACCTCGCCGCCCACCATCAACCTCGACGACCAGGACCCTGCCGTCGACCTCGACATCGCCACCAAGGCCCGCGACCTGCCGCAGGGCGACATCGTCGCCCTCAACAACTCGTTCGGGTTCGGCGGCGCGAACGTCGCCGTCGCCTTCGGCAGCGCCTGAGACCAGGAGACCACCACGTGAGCACCGCCTCGGCCCCGCCCGTCGCCCCGTCGTCCACCGGCAAGCCCGCCAAGCTGCCGCGAGAGCAGGACCCGCGACACCCCCGCCACCGGCTGGGGGCGCTGCTCGACGAGGGCACCCTCGAGCTGATCACCCCCGACGACGAGTCGGGCATGCTCGCGGCGGTCGGCACCGTCGACGGCGCGCCGGTGGTGGCCTTCTGCTCCGACGCCACCGTCATGGGCGGCGCCATGGGCGACCAGGGCTGCCGCGTCGTCGTCGACGCCTACCACCGCGCCATGACCGACCGGGTCCCGATCATCGGTCTGTGGCACTCGGGCGGGGCACGCCTGGCCGAGGGCGTGCTGAGCCTGCACGCGGTCGGTCGCATCTTCCAGGTGATGACCCAGGCCTCGGGCCGCATCCCCCAGGTCTCGGTCGTGCTCGGCCCGGCGGCCGGCGGTGCGGCGTACGGCCCGGCGCTGACCGACGTCGTCGTGCTCGGTCCCGAGGGCCGGATCTTCGTCACCGGCCCCGACGTGGTGCGCTCGGTGACCGGCGAGGACGTCGACATGCTGCGCCTCGGCGGGCCCGAGCCGCACGGACGCCGCTCCGGCGTCGTGCACGTGCTCACCGACTCCGAGGAGGAGGCGCTCCAGCGGGCCCGCACCGTGGCCAACCTGCTGGGCGCCCAGGGCAGCCTGCGGGTCGCCGACGTCGAGGACCGCGACCTCGCCGCCGTGCTGCCGGAGTCGAAGAAGCGCGCCTACGACGTGCACCCGCTCGTCGAGCAGGTCCTAGACGAGGGCACCGTGCAGGAGCTGCACGCGCGGTGGGCGCCCAACATCGTCACCGCCCTGGGCCGGTTCGGGGGCCGCACCGTCGGCGTCGTGGCCAACAACCCGCTGCGCCTCGGCGGCTGCCTCGACTCGTTGTCGGCTGAGAAGGCCAGCCGCTTCGTGCGGATGTGCGACGCCTTCGGCATCCCGCTCATCGTGCTCGTCGACGTGCCCGGCTACCTGCCCGGCGTCGGCCAGGAGTGGGACGGCGTGGTGCGCCGCGGCGCCAAGCTGCTGCACGCCTTCGGCGAGTGCGTGGTCCCCCGGGTCACCCTGGTGACCCGCAAGACCTACGGCGGCGCCTACATCGCCATGAACGCCCGGTCCCTGGGTGCCACCAAGGTCTTCGCCTGGCCCGGCGCCGAGGTGGCGGTGATGGGGGCGGTCGCGGCCGTGCGCATCCTGCACCGCCGTCGACTGGCCGAGGTCTCCCCCGAGATCCGCCCCGCGCTGGAGGCCGAGCTGGCCGCCGAGCACGAGCGGATCGCCGGCGGCGTCGAGCGGGCGGTCGAGATCGGCGTGGTCGACGAGGTCGTCGAGCCGGCCGCCACCCGCAGCGCCATCGCGCGAGCCATCGACGAGGCCGTGCAGGCCGTCGGGGTCCGGCGCGGCGCCCACGGCAACATCCCGCTCTGATTGCGACTGTGACGCACGTAACGTTCGCGGCCCTCGTGCGTTGGACCACTGACGTCTCTCGCGGAGGACCCAGATGGCCACAGTCACATCCCGCCCGCTGCCGGCACGGCTGGCCGGCGCCCTGGGCGCCGGGATCCTTGCCGGCGCCGTCGTCGTGAGCGCCGGGCCGCCGGTCGCAGCGCACACCGGCTCCGACTCGCACGACGCAGCCGCCTACGCCCGCACCTGGGCCGCGGACCAGCCGCTGCGACCCGGGTGCCGGAAGGTCCGCTACCGCTACGAGGTGGACCCGCCCACCGACCAGGCATGGGGCCTCGAGACGTTCCTCATCGGCCCGAGAGGCAAGAGGATCGCGTCCGGGGCGCTCTCCAACACCGCCGACCGCAAGAAGGGACGGGACACCTTCGACGTGTGCCGCACCTCGACGCGGCCGGGGAAGTTCAGGATCCGCGCCAAGCTGACCTACTACGACGGTTGGACCTCGCACGACGGGTGGGCCGACCCGACGCGGTTCCGGCTGCGTCGCCCCTGAGACGCCCCCGCGGGGGCGTCAGGTCACACGACCTGGTGCAGCCAGCGCACCGGCGCGCCGTCGCCGGCGTGCCGGAAGGTCTCGAGCTCGTCGTCCCAGGGCTTGCCGAGCAGCTTGTCGATCTCGACGAGCAGGGTCGTCTCCCCCACGGCGGCCTTGACGACCGCCGCCTTGAGCCGGTCCTCGGGGATCATGATGTCGCCGTGCATCCCCGTGACCGCGTGGTAGACGCCCAGGTCGGGGGTGTAGGAGTAGCGGGTGCCCTCGACCCCGGGGCTGGGCTCCTCGGTGATCTCGAAGCGCAGGTGGTTCCAGCCGCGCAGCGCCGAGGCCGTGGCCGCGGCCGAGCCGACGGCACCGGTCCACGAGAGCTCGGCCCGGTACGTGCCGCTCTGTGCCGGCTGCGGCGTCCAGTCGAGGCTCACGGGCATGCCGAGCACGCCGCCCACGGCCCACTCGATGTGGGGGCACAGCGCGGAGGGTGCTGAGTGGACGTAGAGCACGCCCCTCGTCGCGGTACGGGTGGCAGTCGTTGCGGTCACCGTGACCTCCTTCATCTCCGGCGCGAGGTACGCCTTCCCCAGCGGTCTCGTCAGGAGTCTCGAAGGATCGAGTGACACGTATGTGGTTTGGGACCATTGTGGCCCATGAGACGCCCGAGCACCAGTCCCGGCGCCCCCCGTGTCGCTCAGGCGCGGGCGCGCCGGGCTCCCCTGCCCGCGCCCCGCCGCGGCCCGAGCGCCACGAGCGTGCCCAGCACGTCCTCCACCACACCGAGGCCGCCGAGGTGGCTCTCCCCCTCGATGACCCGCAGGGTGGCGTCGGGCAGCCGGTCGACGACGTGGCGGCCGTGGCGCAGCGGCACGATGTGGTCGTCGTCGCCGTGCCACCAGCGCACCGGCACGCCGACGTCGGACGGCGCGAACCCCCAGTCGCGGCAGAACAGCAGCAGGTCGCTGATGGGGGCGGTGGACTGGAACCGGTTGCCGTTGAGGATGTCGTCGAGGAACATCGCCCGGAACTCCGGTCGCGACAGCAGCGTCCGGTCGCCCTCGGGCTGCACGGCCGCGTAGAGGTCGATGAAGGTCCCGGCGATCGGCCGGACGGCGCGGATGAGCTGGTTGATGGCGATGCCCAGCGGCACCCGGCCCACGCCGAGCAACGGCGCCAGCCGCACCGCCAACCGGATCGGGCCACCCTCGGCGGCGTCGGGTCCCACGGTCGGGGCGACCCCGCCCAGCACCGCGATGCCGTGCACCCGCTCCGGCATCGCGGCACCGGCTGCCAGCACGTAGGGGCCGCCGCCCGAGAGCCCCACCAGGTGGAAGGAGTCCACGGCCAGCGCGTCCAGCAGCAGCCGCAGGTCCTGGGTCCAGTCGAGCAGGTCGGGGTAGAGGTACGGCGTCGAGGAGCCGATGCCGGGCCGGTCGATGCCGATGATGCGCAGCCCCTGCTCGTGCGCCAGCCGCCGTGCCTCCACGGGGATCTGACGACGCGCCCCCGGGGTCCCGTGCATCCAGACCACCGCCCGGCCCCGGGGCGAGCCGTACTCGGCGAAGCTGAGGCGACGGCCGTCGCGCACCGCCACGCTGCCCTCCAGGGCAGGTCTGTCCAGGGTCAGGGGAGCACTCATGGCGCCATCATGCCATCGCGGACCGCCGAGAAGAGAACGCGTTCTACCCGCAGTCCCGCCTGCGGCAGCCGGCGCCCGCGATGCCCTACGCTCCTGCCATGTCGCAGCGCACCGGCGACCCGGGACTCGGCGTCGTCCCGGGCCGGCTCCTCCGCAGAGCGGTCGTCGGCACAGCCGGCCTCGCGGCACTCCTCTTCGTGTGGTGGTTCGTCACGAACCCCTCCGCCCTGCCCACGCGCGAGGGCCACGTCACGGCCGTCACCACCGCGGGCCGGCCGGTCTACGTCGGCGTGTGGAGCGCTCCGGGCGACTTCGGGCGCACCCTCGACGTGGCCGGCGTACGGCTGCGGGCCGACGCGACGGTCGAGGTCGACCTCGAGGCGCTGCTGTGCCGCGAGGGGTCGGTCGGCGTCACCAGCGACCCCGAGCCGTTCTGCCGCCAGCTGGTGGACCCGGCGGGGACGACCCTGCGACCGGGCGACTCGCTGGTCGTCCGGGTCGTCGCCGACGAACCCGGCGCCGTCTACCTCGACCGGCCGACCGTGGTGTTCCGGGAGGGCCCGCGCTGGGGCACCAGCCAGGCCGGGACCGAGGCCGTCCTGGCCGTGGTCGCCCCCTGAGCCTCCCCCGGCCCGGTCAGTCGCGCTGCGACTTCTCCAGCAGGGCGGCACGCTCGGCGGCGTCGGTGAGCTCGTCGCCGTCGATCGCGTCGGTGCGGTGGAACCACGCGAGCGCGTCGGTCGTGCGACCGGCGGCCTCGAGGGTGTCGGCGTAGGCGTAGCGCAGCCGCACCACCCAGGGGGCACGGCTCTTGGACTGCAGCGGCGCGAGCTCGAGCGTGCGCAGCGCCGCGTCCATCTGGCCCATGTCACGACGAGCGCCGGCCTCGACGATGGTCATCTCGGCCTTCGCCTCGGACTCGAAGTTGGCCACCGAGGGGCTCTTCGCGAGCTTGAGCGCCTGCTCGGGCTGCCCGAGCGCGCGGTGGCAGTCCGCGATGATCGGCAGGTAGGCGGTCGCCCCGTTCATCCGCTTCGCGGCGCGCAGGTCTGCCAGCGCCTCGGCGTAGTGCCCCGCCGCGTACGCCGCCTCGCCGGCCGCCTCGCGGACCACCGCGAGCCGCGGAGCGCGGGCGCGCGCGGCCAGCGTGTGCTGGTAGGCGGTCTCGGGGTCCTCGTCGATGAGCGCGCCGGCGGCGGCCAGGTGCTTGGCGACCCGGGCCGCGAGCTTCTCGGGCAGTCCCTTGAGCTGTGCGACCACCGCGCGGTCGAGCTCCTTGCCGGTGATGTCGTCGGGCAGCTCCGGACCGTCGTAGACGGCCTGGTCCGCCGAGCGCGGGGCCTCCTTCTCGACGTAGCGGCCGCTGCCGGCGCCACGCGGACCCGACTGCTTGCGGTCGCGTCCCTGGCCGCCGCGCGAGCCCCGTTCGTCACGGGAGTCCTGGCGACCGCCACGGTCGGGTCGGCCACCCCGCTCGGGGCGGCCCTCGGAACCTCGGCCCGACGACGGACGACCGCCGCCGGTGGGCCGGCCCCCGGAGGGGCGGCCGCTCGAGGGACGCTGGTTGCGGCGCTGCTCAGCCACGGTGGTGCTCCTTCACTGACCTGTCGGTCGGGTAAATGCACGTAGGGGCCACCTTGCGGTGGCCCCTACGGAGTGTATGTCCGGCGGCGTCCTACTCTCCCACAACCTCTCGGTTGCAGTACCATCGGCGCTGAAAGGCTTAACTTCCGGGTTCGGGATGGGACCGGGTGTTTCCCTTTCGCTATGGCCGCCGTAACTCTTGCGGCACACGCCCAGGT
>JBFGFQ010000159.1:0-6983 GCA_041579495.1 Nocardioides sp. | reverse complement strand
GACGTTGGCGCCCTCGTGCTTGAAGCGGCCCAGCATCGTGTGCTTGCGCGGGGCCTCGTCCGGCTCGTGGGGGTCGAGCTCGACGACCCACCCGAAGCGGTGCGGCTCGTGCGGCTCGGCGGCCAGGTCGAAGCGCGGGTCGACGGCGCTCCAGCCGCGGCCGGCGCCGGTGATGCCGTAGCGGGCGTACGCCTCGGCGTACCGCTCGTCGAGCCGCTCACCGTCGGGCAGGTCGAAGTACTGGTTGAAGTTCTCCTCCCCCGACAGCACGGTGCCCCACGGCGTGGTGCCGCCGGCGCAGTTGTTGAGGGTGCCGAGCACCCGCCGCCCGGTCGGGTCGGCGCTCGTGCGCAGCCGCTCGTCGCCGGCGGCGGGGCCGTCGAGGACGAACGGGGTGTCGATGTGCACCCGGCGGTTGTGGCGCGCCTTGCGCAGGTCCTCGACCCGGCGCCACGACCCGGGGCGCAGGCCGCGGCGGACCTCGACCACCGACATGCCGTGGCTGGCCATCGCGATCGCGGCGACCTCGGTGTCGGTGTAGACGCCGGCGGGGAACATCAGCGCCTCGTCGGTGTACTCGTGGTTGACCACCAGCAGCGAGCGGTCCCGGCGATCGCGCCGGGCCTCGCGCAGCGGCAGCACCCCCACGTAGTCGCAGTTGTAGCCGAACTGCTGCTTGGCGGCCTCGGGGCTCTGGCGGTAGGGGTCGAAGGCGGGCGCGCCCGCGACCACCGGGTCGCCCCAGCGGACCACCACGTCGTGGTCGAAGCCGGGCGGGGTCACGACGGCGTCGCGACGGTTGGGCCGCACCGGGGTGAAGTCGGCCGTGGCCAGGTCGCCGGCCACCGGCCGGCCGGCCACCGCCGGCTCCGCGGCGACCGGGGACACCGCGGTGGCGGCCAGACCGCCGCCGACCACCAGCGCACCCGAGCCGACGGCTGCGCCCTTCAGCAGCGAGCGGCGGGCGACCGCCCTGGCGATCTCGTCCTGGACGTGGCCGTGCCCGGTGCGGTTGGGCTCGGGCCGGTCGCAGGCGTTGCCGCAGCGGTAGTGGCAGGTCATCAGGCTGCGACCACCGTGGCGCAGACCTGTGGCGGAGAGCGGGAGCAGCGGGCGGCCGCCGGGTGCGGTGGGCGCGGTGGGTGCCGTGGGGGTCGCGGCGGGACGGGCTGGGGTGCAGGTCATGGAGGGAGCGCGCTCCTGGGTCTGGGTCATCGGTCGGGGGGCGAGCTCCTGCAACCTAGGGACGCTGCGGGAGCCCCCCGCGACGGCGCGGTGACGGGTCGCCGTCGGTCGGGTGAACGCGCGGTGCGCGCGCGGCGCTCGGCGGGCGCCCGGTCCAGCGCCGGTGCGCGTGCACCAGCGCCGCGGGCTCGGCGTACCCCAGCCGGGCGGCGACGTCGGCCACCGGCAGCCCGGCGCGCAGCAGGTCGGCGACGAGCGAGCGGCGCACCTCGTCCAGCAGGTGGCGGTACGACGTGCCGGCGGCGGCGAGCTGGCGGCGCAGGGTCCGGTCGGTGCGGCCCAGCGCCGCCGCCACGACCGGCATCGGCGCGCCGTCGGCGAGGCGCTGGGTGAGGAGCACCCGCACCTGCTGGGGCAGCCCGGAGGCGCTGCGGCGGTCGGCGGCGAGGTCGCGGCACACCGCCTCGGCGAGCTCGCGGCGACGGGCGTCGCCGCCGGCCAGCGGCCGTTCGAGCTCGCTGACGGCGAAGCGCAGCACCGCCCGGTCGGGACCCACGTCGAGGTGCGCCCCCACCCCGCCGGGCACCAGCGAGTCGAGCACGGTGCGCACCGCGGTGGCGTCGCGGGCCACCAGGAAGGCTCGCACGTCGGCGGGCAGGCCGCTCCCGTCGAGGACGGCGACCACGTCGTCGTCGACGACCTCGACCCGCGGCACCACGAAGGCGTAGCTCAGGTCGAAGAAGCGCAGCGCCACCGTCAGCACGTCGAGCAGGGTGCGGCTGGTCATCAGCGCGAAGCCGAGCGCGCCGAAGCTGCCGACGTCGTACGCCGCCCCCACGGCCGCGCCGTCGCCGGGCGCGCGCTGCCGGAGCGCCCGGACCACCCGCAGCTCCTGGGCGGCGGTCACCTCGCGCACCCCGCCCGCGCCCAGGTCGTCGAGGCGCAGGCCGGTGCCGACCAACAGGGCGGCCGGGTCGTGCCCGTGCACGCGGGCGTGGCGCAGCAGGTGCCGCACGCCGTCGGCGGAGCGCGGGAAGTCCCAGTCGGTCGCGACCGGGGACGGCAGCGGCGGCAGGGCGGGCATGTCCGCGATTATCAACCGAGCTGTGCGACCGGTCTCCCCCGGAGCCCGTGCGCGACCTAGCGTCCTGACCATGAGCCGCACCCCCTCGCCGTCCGACCGCCACGAGCCCGCCCCGGCGGCGTCCGCCCGGTCGCCGCGCGTCGTCGTGGTCGGGGCCGGCTTCGGCGGCCTCGGGGTCGTGCACGCCCTGCACGAGCAGGGCATCACCGACGTGACCGTGCTCGAGCGCGCCGACGAGGTCGGCGGCGTCTGGCGCGACAACACCTACCCCAACGCGGCCTGCGACGTGCCCTCGCCGCTCTACTCGTGGTCGTGGGCGCCGAACCTCGCCTGGGGCCGCCGTTACTCCCCGCAGCCCGAGATCCTCGACTACCTCCGGAGCACCGCCGCCGAGCACGGACTGCTCGACGGCGTGGTCACCGGCACCACCGTCACCGGCGCGCGCCACGAGGGCGGCGCCTGGCGGGTCGGCACCGAGGTGGGCGGCGCGACCGGGCCGACGTACGACGCCGACGTGCTGGTGCTGGCCACCGGCCAGCTCTCCGAGCCGGTCGTGCCCGACCTGCCGGGCCGTGAGGACTTCGCCGGGCCGGCCTTCCACTCCGCGCGGTGGCGCCACGACGTCGACCTGCGGGGCAAGCGGATCGCGGTCGTCGGCACCGGCGCGAGCGCGATCCAGTTCGTGCCCGGCGTCGCCGACGACGCGGCATCGGTCACGGTCTTCCAACGCTCGGCGCCGTACGTGGTGCCGAAGCCCGACCAGGCCTACTCGCCCCGCCACCACGCGCTCTTCCGCCGGCTGCCGGGCACCCTGGCCGCCGAGCGCCGCACCGTCTTCTGGCTCACCGAGCAGCTCAACGGCGCGCTCGCCGGCGAGAGCCGGCTCGCGAAGCCGCTGACGAAGGCGCTCGAGGCGGCCTGGCGCGCGCACCTGCGGCTCACCGTGAAGGACGCCGGCCTGCGCTCCCGGCTGGTGCCCGACTACCCGCTGGGCTGCAAGCGCCTGCTCTTCTCCAACGACTGGTACCGCACCCTCGACCGCGACCACGTCGACGTCGTCACCGGGCCGGTCACGGGCGTCGAGCCGGGCGGCGTGCGCGCCGGCGACGGCACCCTGCACGAGGCCGACGTGCTGATCTGGGGCACCGGCTTCGCGGCCACCGACTTCCTGCGCGGCCTCGACGTCGTCGCCCCCGACGGACGCCGGCTCGGCGACGTGTGGGCCGACGGCGCCCGCGCCCACCTGGGCATGGGGGTGCCCGGCTTCCCCAACCTGTTCAGCATCTACGGGCCGAACACCAACCTCGGCGGCAGCTCGATCATCGCGATGATGGAGGCCCAGGCCGGGTACGTCGCGCAGGTCGCGCGCCGCCTGGCCGAGGGCCGCGCCCGGGCCGTCGCGCCCCGGCAGGACGTGTGGGAGGCCTTCGACGCCGAGATGCAGTCGCGGCTGGGCGGGAGCGTGTGGGCGGGCTGCACCAGCTGGTACACCGACGGCCCGCGGATCACCACCAACTGGCCGGGGCTGGTCGCGGAGTACCAGCGGCGTACCGCCACCGTGGACTGGGCGGAGCTGGAGGAGGTCGGCTGAGCGGCCGGTCCGGGCCGGCTCGGCGCGAGATACAGGCCGGCTCGGCGCGAGATACAGGCCGGCTCGGCGGGAGATGTGGGCCGGGTCGGCGGTGGGGCGGGTCAGCGGGGCAGGTGGATGCCGTACTGCTGGAGCTTGCGGTAGATGGTGGCTCGGCTCATGCCGAGGTCCTCGGCGGCCTCGCGCATGCTCACGCCCGGGCGGGTCAGCACCCGCACGATCTCGTCGCGCTCGAAGGTCTCGATGCGCGAGAGCCGGTGCGCCCCGGCCGCCAGCACCTCCGGGGGCAGGTGGCGCACGTCGACCAGGTCGGTGCGGGTGGCGGCGTCGCGAGCCACGCGCTGCAGCTGGGCGGTGTTGCCGGGCCAGTCGAAGTCGTGCAGCGCCCGCTCGGCGGCGGCCGAGAGCGCCACGTCGCGGCCCCGGGCCCGTCGGGCGGCGTGGCGCACCAGCGGCAGCACGTCCTCGGGGCGCTCGCGCAGCGGCGCGACGGTGACGACCGTGTCGACCAGGGCCGCCAGCGGTGCGGGGATGTCGTCGAAGCGCTCGGCGGTGAGCGAGAGCGGCACCGGCGTCGCGGTGCCGGCGCGGACCCGGTGCACCAGGGCCGCGAGGTCCTCGGCCACCCAGGCGGGCAGCGTGTCGACGTCGCGCACGACCACGGCGGTGTGCGGCTTGCCGACCTCGGGGGTCCACAGCGAGAGCCAGGCGTCGATGTCGCGCGGCTCCGGCGGGCTGACGGCCAGGATCCGGTCGCGCGGCGCGGCCACCCGCTGCGCCTGGGCCAGCAGCGTGGCGCGCCCGGCCCCCTGCTCCCCCACCGCGGCCACCACCCGGCCCAGCGCCATCGCGGCCCGGGCCTGCTCGAGCGACTCCGTCCAGGCGGCTCCCAGGTCGTGCAGCGTGCCCGAGCCCGGCTCGAGGCGCGGCACCTCCACCCGGAACACCTCCCCGCGCGGCTGCGGGCGCGGGGAGCGGCCCTGCGAGCGCGCGAGCATCAGCGCGCTGGTCGTGCCGGCCGCCGACTGGGCCAGCGCCAGCAGCATGTCGGCGGGGGCCTTGGACCACGTGGTGATGTTGACCGCGCCCTCGAGCCGACCGGTGGTCGGGTCGAGGACCGGCACGGCCGCGCAGGTGTACTCGCACAGGTTCAGCGCGTAGTGCTCCTCGGCACGCACCACGGTCGGCACCCGGTCGGCCAGCGCGAGCCCGAGGCCGTTGGTGCCGATGGCCCGCTCGGAGTAGGCGAACCCGGGGGCCAGGTGCACCTTGTCGAGCGCGCGCAGCAGCGAGTGGTCGCCGCTGAACCGGTTGAGCACCAGCCCGTCGGCGTCGGTCAGCATCAGGCTGACCGGCTCGGCCGCCAGCGTGCGGTGCAGCTCGGTCAGCACGCTGTGCCCGCACTCGAAGAACAGCGAGCCCTCGTCGAGCGTGCCGGAGAAGACGGGGTCGACGCCCTCGAGCGGGACGCCGTACGCCTCGCTGCGCTGCCACGAGGCCAGCACCCGGCCCGGCAGCAGCACCGGCGCGGCGTCGCCCGAGCCGGCCAGCAGCGCGCGCTCGGGCAGTGCGTCCTGGCTCATGGCCACCCCCTCCCGTCCGGGCGGAGCACCTCGACCGGCCCGCTCGGCGTGTGACCCAGGTTACAACCGCCCGTCCAGAGGCCCGTGTCGACGGCGTCTCAGATTGAGACGCCTCCGGTCTCAAAGTGAGACGCCGACCCCGGTGCCACCGGCGCCGGACGTTCCTACCTTCGAAGCACGGACGTGACGCCGGTCACGCAGGAGGAGGACCACAGCATGTACACCAAGGACGGCGAGAACTACTTCATCGTCGACGCCCACGTCGCGCTCTGGGACGCTCGTCCCGAGAACCAGCGCAACATCCACGGCAAGCAGTTCATCGACTGCTTCTACGACTACCACCGCAACCTGTCGCCCGAGAGCGAGCACTGGACCTACGAGGAGTACCTCTACCAGGGCGGCGAGCGGCTGATGAAGGACCTGTTCACCGACGGCTACGTCGACCACGCGGTCTTCCAGCCCGCCCACCTCGGCGAGTTCTACGTGAACGGCTTCGGCCAGACCGAGGAGGCGTTCGCGCTCGCCAGCGCGCACCCCGACAAGCTGACCTACAACCACTACTGGGACCCCCGCGACGGCGAGGTCGGCCTCGACCGGCTGCGCGCCGAGGCGGAGCGGATGGACCTCAAGGGCGTGAAGCTCTACACCGCCCAGTGGCACGGCGACTCGCGCGGCTGGAGCCTCAAGGACCCGTGGGCCTACCGCTACCTCGAGGTCTGCCGCGAGGTCGGCATCCGCAACATCCACATCCACAAGGGCCCCACCATCCGCCCGCTCGACCGCGACGCCTTCGACGTGGCCGACGTCGACCAGGTGGCCTCGGACTTCACCGACCTCAACTTCGTCGTCGAGCACGTGGGCCTGCCCCGCCTCGAGGACTTCTGCTGGATCGCCACCCAGGAGCCCAACGTGTACGGCGGGCTCGCGGTGGCCATGCCCTTCATGCACACCCGGCCGCGCTACTTCGCCCAGATCCTCGGCGAGCTCATGTACTGGATCGGCGAGGACCGCCTCATGTTCTCCAGCGACTACGCGATCTGGACGCCGCGCTGGCTGGTGGAGAAGTTCGTGGACCTCCAGATCCCCGAGGACATGACCGAGTACGCACCGCTCACCACGGCGCAGAAGAAGAAGATCCTCGGCCTCAACGCCGCCGCCCTCTACGACCTGCCGGTGCCGCAGGAGCTGCAGCTGCCCGCAGCCGAGCAGGACGCGGGCGAGACCCTCACCGGGCCCCGCCAGCCGGAGCGCGCCGACCTCGCGGGGGCCGTGCTGTGACCGCCACCCTCGACGAGCGCGCCACCCTGCGCGCGGTCCGCGAGCAGGCGGCGTTCGAGTCGCTGCACGTGGTCATCGACCCCGAGCTCGACGAGCCGATCACCGACCTGGGCTTCGTCCGCTCCCTGGTGGTCGACGACGACCGGGTCGAGGCGCACCTGCGCCTGCCGACGTCGTTCTGCTCCCCCAGCTTCGCCTACCTGATGGCCTCCGACGCCCAGGACGCCCTCAACGCGCTGCCCTGGACCGGCGACGTGGTGGG
>JBFGFQ010000158.1:0-6997 GCA_041579495.1 Nocardioides sp. | reverse complement strand
GAGGTGGCGGCGGCCCGGCTGCGCGAGCAGGTCGACGGCGGGCTCTTCGGCCAGACCCCGGTCGAGGGGCCGTGGCAGTGGCTGCTGGTGGTCGCCCCGCACTCCACGACGCCCTTCGACCTGGCGCAGACGATCGGCAGCGCGCTGCTGGTGGTCGGGCTGTGCCTGCTGCTGGTGCGGCAGCTGCCCGGTCGCGGGGTCGAGGCCCTCGTCGTCGCCTCGGGCGCCGGCGCGGCCACGCTGAGCCTCTACACGCTGCACGTGCTGATGACCTCCGACGTGCTGTGGCCCCCCGACTCGCCCGCGGGCACCGTGCTGCAGTACGTCGTGGTGCTGGGGGCCGGGGCGCTGCTCGCCGCCGCCGGTCGTCGCGGGCCGCTGGAGGCCGCGGTGGCCAGGCTCAGCGGCGGCGCCACTCGATAGCGGGGCAGGTGTCCATCACCATCGGCACGCCGGCCGCGGTGGTGCGCTCGAAGGCGGCCTCGTCGACCACGCCCAGCTGGAACCAGACCCCGCGGGCACCGATGCGCACCGCCTCGTCGGCGAACTCGCCGGCGGCCTCGGAGCGCCGGAAGACGTCGACGACGTCGACCGGGAACGGGATGTCGGACAGGGTGGCGTACGCCTGCTCGCCCAGCACCTCGAGCCCGCCCTCGCCCGCGGCGGCCGGGTGCACCGGCACGACCCGCTTGCCGCGCTGCTGCAGCAGCGCCGCGATCGAGTACGCCGTCCGGCCGGGGTCGCCGGACAGGCCCACCACCGCCCACGTCGAGCACTCCTCGAGCATCATCTCCACCCAGGCGGGGTCCTGCCAGCTGCGCTCCATGCCGCGAGCCTAGGGGTGCCGGAGGCCCATCCCCAGGGGTGGTGGGTGGGCCCCGGGCCCCGGCTAGGTTCGGCCCATGGCCAACATCAAGTACACCGTCCCCGGCATGCCCGACGCCGACGCGGAGCGCGTGATCACGTTGCTCCAGGACCGGCTGCACGCAGCCAACGACCTGCACCTGACGCTCAAGCACGTGCACTGGAACGTCGTGGGCCCGCACTTCATCGCCGTCCACGAGATGATCGACCCGCAGGTCGACGCCGTGCGCGGCTTCGCCGACGACCTCGCCGAGCGGATCGCCACCATGGGCGGCTCGCCCAAGGGCACCCCCGGCTCGATCGTGGAGAACCGCACCTGGGAGGAGTACTCCCTGGGTCGCGGCACCACCCAGGAGCACCTCGGCGCGCTCGACCTCGTCTACCAGGGCGTGATCAGCAGCTACCGCGAGGGCATCAAGGAGCTCGGCGACCTCGACCCGGTCACCGAGGACATGTTCATCTCGCAGACCGACAAGCTCGAGCTCTTCCACTGGTTCATCCGCGCCCACCTCGAGGACAAGGGCGGAAACCTGTCCACCGAGGGGGCGTCCTCGGAGAAGGACGCCGCCGCGTCGGCGGGCTGAGCAGCCCCGAGCGCAGCAGCGCCCGCACCCCACCGGGGTGCGGGCGCTGTCGCGTGCGGGCCCGCTACGCCTGGGTGCGGGGGTGGATGCGGGGCAGTGCGGAGGCCTTGCCGCGGAACTGCGGCGAGCGCTTCTCGCGGAAGGCGGCCACGCCCTCCTTGCCGTCGCCCAGCGAGGTCCAGTACATCGCGAGCGAGTCGGACAGGTGCGCCTCGAGCGGGTGCGCCAGCGCGCTGTTGCGGTAGAGCATCTGCTTGGCCAGGCCCAGCGCCACCGGCGAGCGGTCGCGCACGAAGGAGCGGGCCAGATCGAGCGCCGCGGGGAGCAGGTCGTCGGGCTCGTGCACCGAGCGCAGCAGCCGTCCCTCGAGCGCCTGCTCGGCGCTCAGCACGTCGGCGGAGTAGACCCACTCCAGTGCTTGCTGGATGCCCACGATGCGCGGCAGGAACCAGCTCGAGGCGGCCTCGGGCACGATGCCCAGACGGCCGAAGACGAACCCGATCTTCGCCTTCGTGGAGGCCAGGCGCAGGTCCATCGCCAGCGTCATCGTGGCGCCGATGCCGACGGCCGGGCCGTTGATCGCGGCGATGACGGGCTTGGGCAGCGCGTGCACCGCCAGCGTCACCTTGCCCCCGGTGTCGCGCACCCCCTTGTCGTACGGCGCCTCGTCGTAGGCGGCGCGGAACTCCTCGGGGGTGGGGCGCAGCGACTCGTCGAGGCCGAAGACGTTGCCCTCGGCCGAGAGGTCCATGCCGGCGCAGAACGCCCGGCCGGCGCCGGTGACGACGACGGCGCGCACGTCGTCGCTGCGCAGCTCGGTGCGGAAGACCGACTCGAGCTCGCCGGCCATCGTCAGGTCGAAGGCGTTGAGCTGGTCGGGGCGGTGCAGCGTCAGCGTGGCGACGCCGTCGTCGTCGACGGTGAGGTCGAGCGTGTCGTGACTGGTCTGGCTCATCCGGTGGTCCCCTTCGGCAGTCCGGACGGCGAGCACAGGCCCTGGCCGATCCGGTCGGTGTCGTCGTCGATGATGGCCTGGAACATCTGGGGCGCCCGGTCGGGGTCCCAGTTGACGGCCAGGTCGCGGATCGGGACGCCGCAGGTCAGGCCGTTCTCGCCGTTGACCCGGGTCATCGCCATCGCCCACATGCCGGCGCGCCAGGGCGTCATGCCCTTGCCGAACTCGACGGTCTCGGTGGCGGCCATGTTGAGGCGCCAGTAGCGCACCGGGTTGAGCACCGACCACGGCGAGAGCACCTCGTCGCCCACCGACGAGACCACCTCGCGCTGCGCCTGGGCCCGCTGCACGTCGCCGAGCGCGGTGTAGGTCTTGCGCGAGCGGGCGTAGCCCAGCGCGGTCACGCCGTCGGCGTCCTGGCACCCGGCCTTCACGTCGAGGTTGGCCAGCGGGTCCTTCATCGCCTTCTCGGGGCAGATCTCGACCCCGCCGACCGCGTCGACGAGGCCCACGAAGCCGCCGATGCCGATCTCGACGTACTCGTCGACGCGGATGCCGGTGTTCTGCTCGATGGTCTTGACCAGCAGCTTGGGGCCGCCGAAGGCGTACGCGGCGTTGATCTTGGTGGTGCCCCGGTCGGGCACCTCGACCAGCGAGTCGCGCGGGATCGACATCAGCAGGTTGGGGCCGGCGCCGGTGTGCAGCAGCATGATCGTGTCGGTGCGCTGGCCGGCCGCGTTGCCGGTGCCGAACTCCTTGCGCTGCTCCGGGGTCAGGCCCTCGCGGGAGTCGCTGCCGACCAGCAGGTAGGTGGTGCCGGGCTGCTCGTCGGGGCGGGCCCCGCCCGGGGCGAAGGGGACCTCGTCGACGCGGGTCCAGGCGTAGATCGGCACCGCGACGAGGAAGACGATCCAGGCGGCCAGGAGCAGCGCCAGGTGGCGCAGCCGCGGGCGCGGGCGCCAGGAGCGGCCGCCGCGCTGGGTCGGGGGCTGGGCCGGGGGCTGTGCCGGGCGCTGGGGGGTCGGCTGCGGCCGCGGCTGGTCGGGCGTGGGGCGCGGCTGCACCGGCATCCGACGGGTGGCGTCGGGCTCGGCGGGGTCGGCCTCGCCGCCCCGGCCGCCGGAGCCGCCGTACAACCAGTTGAAGCGTTCTTCGTCGCCGTCCCCGCTGCCGGGCCGCTGTGCCATGCGCCGGAGGCTACCGTGCCGCCATGACTGCCTCACGCGCCTCGTCGTTCGCCCGGGTCTCGTTGTCGGTGATGACCTCGAGCAGCCAGGCCAACCTGCTGGGCAACATCCACGGCGGCGAGGTCGTCAAGCTCGCCGACTCGACCGCCGGAGCGGTCGCGCAGCGGCACAGCGGGGGACCGGCGGTCACCGCGGCGCTCGACGAGATGGTCTTCCTCCGCCCGGTGCACGTCGGCGACATCGTGCGCACGCTGGGGCAGGTGAACTGGGCGGGCCGCTCGTCGATGGAGATCGGGGTGCGGGTGGAGACCCAGCCGTGGAACGACCCGTCGGTGGGGTCGCTGCACGTGGCGTCGGCGTACTTCGTCTTCGTCGCCGTCGACGCGGAGGGCCGCTCGCGGCCGGTGCCGGGGCTGCTGCCCGAGGACGCCGACGACCACCGGCGGATGCGCGAGGCGGAGATCCGCCGGGCGCACCGCCTCGCCCGCAGGAGTGAGATCGAGGAGGGTCGGCGCGGCGCACCGTCGTGACGGCTGGGACTGGTGATACTGCTGTGACCGACACGTACCGCCACAGCAGGAAGGCATCTCGATGCCACCCGTCTCTTCCCCCCGGGTGCTCGACGGCCAGCAGGCCCCGGCACGCACCAGCGCCGCCGACCGCGCTGCGCGGGTGCGCTTCAGGCGCGCCCTGTCGCTGATGGCGATGACCCTGGTGGCACCCGGCACGGCCCAGCTCGTCGCCGGCAACCGCCGGGTCGGCCGGCTGGCGCTGCGGGTGTGGCTCGTCGTGGTGGCCGTCACCCTGCTCACCGGCCTCGTGGTCCTCGTCGACCCCGGCAAGGCCGTGAGCCTGGGCTCGGAGGCCTGGCTGCTGCTCGTGCTGCGCACCGCGCTGCTGGCCGGCGCCGTGGGCTGGGCGGTGCTCTTCATGGACGCCTGGCGCCTGGGCCAGCCGCTGAGCCTGGGCCTGGCTCACCGGCGCGCCGCTGTCGGGGTCAACGGCGTGCTGTCGCTCAGCGTCGCCGGCGGCCTGCTCTTCGGCGCCCACCTCGTCGGCGTCCAGCGCGACCTGATCGTGACGATGTTCGGCTCCAGCGAGGTCGCCGGCTCCGCCGACGGCCGCTTCAACGTGCTGCTGATGGGTGGCGACGCCGGCGCCGGGCGCTGGGGCCTGCGGCCCGACTCGATGACGGTGGCCTCGATCGACGCCACCACCGGGCGCACCGTGCTGATCTCGCTGCCGCGCAACATGACCAGCTTCCCCTTCGCCGAGGGCTCGGTGATGGACGAGCAGTTCCCCGACGGCTTCGACGTCGACTACCTCAACGGCGTCAGCACCTGGGCCCAGGACCGCCCCGAGCTCTTCAAGCGCTCCGACCACCCGGGCGTCGACGCGACGATCATGGCCGTCGAGGGCATCACCGGGCTCGAGGTGAGCTACTGGGCGATGGTCAACCTGCAGGGCTTCAAGGACCTCGTCGACGCCGTGGGCGGGGTGACCCTCACCGTGCGCCAGCCGATCCCGGTCGGCGGACTGGGCTCCGACGTCTACGACTACATCGAGCCCGGCACCCGCAAGCTCGACGGCTTCGAGACGCTCTGGTACGCCCGGGCCCGCGAGGGCTCCGACGACTACTCGCGGATGGCGCGCCAGAAGTGCGTGATGAACGCGATGCTGCAGCAGGTCAGCCCGCAGTCGGCGCTGCGCAACTTCGAGAGCATCGCCCAGGCCTCCTCCGACATGATCTCGACGAACCTGCCCGCCTCCGAGCTCGACCGGTTCATGTCGCTGGCGATGAAGGCCAAGGAGCAGAAGATGTCGACGCTCTCGCTGGTGCCGCCGCTCATCAACACCGCCGACCCCGACATCGACCTGGTGCAGCGCAAGGTCGCCGCGGCGATCGACAAGGCCGAGGGCACCTCCGCGCCGAAGGCGAAGCCGGGCAAGAAGCCGGCCGCCGGCACCCAGCCGGTCACCGGCGGCTCCGTGGGCTCGCTCTCGGAGGGCTACGCCGCCAACCAGGCCGGCGACCTGTCCAGCGCCTGCTGAGCCGTAGCCTGGGGGGCGATGTCGCACCCCTCCGCCGATCCCGCCGACACCGGCACCGTCCTCGTCGTCGACGGCAACTCGCTGCTGCACCGCGCCTACCACGCCTCGGCCCGCAGCGGCTTCCGCGACGCGGCGGGCCGTCCGGCGTGGGCCGTGCGCGGGCTGCTCTCGCAGCTGGTCGCCGCCGTCGACCGGGCGATGGCCGACGCGGTGGTGGTCGGGTTCGACGACCCCGCGGCCAGCGTGCGCCGCGAGCGGTGGCCCACCTACAAGGCGCACCGCACCCCCAAGCCCGACACGCTCGTCGAGCAGCTGGGCTCGGTGGTCGAGGTGCTGCGCGAGCTGGGCGCAGCGGTGGTGGTCCCGCCCGGTCTCGAGGCCGACGACGTGCTGGCCAGCGTGGCGGCCCAGGCGCCGGCCGCGGGCTGGCGCACGGTGCTGGCCACCTCCGACCGCGACAGCTTCGCGCTCGTCGACGAGCACACCAGGGTGCTGCGGATCCTCAACGGCGGCGTCGACGCCTCGCCGCTGCTCGACCCGGCCCGGCTGGCGCTGGTCACCGGGGTGCGCCCCGAGCAGTACCTCGACCTCGCCGCGCTGCGCGGCGACGCCTCCGACAACCTGCCCGGCGTCACCGGCTTCGGCGCCAAGACCGCCGCCAAGCTGCTCGCGGCGCTCGGCACCGGTGCCGACGCCCTCGCCGACGCCGCCGCCGGGGGAGAGCGCTGCCGCGCGGCGGTCGGCCCGGCCCGCGCCCGCACCCTGGCCACCGACGAGGCGCGCGAGCGGTTCTGGCTCAACCGCGAGGTGATGGCGATGGCGCGCACCGTCGACGTCGGGCTCGCCCCGGGCTCCGAGCCGCCGGGGCGGCTGCCGCTCGACGAGGCGGCGGTGCGCTCGGTCTTCGGGCGCCACGACCTCTTCGTCAACGGCGCGGTACGGGCCCTGACCCTCAGCGAGCCGGCCCCCGGCGGGCCGGAGCGCAGCCAGACGTCGTACGCCGACCCACGCTGGCGCGCCGCCCCCACCCCCTCGCCGCCGCGGCTCCCGCCTGTCCCGGCGGGACCCGTCTTCTCCGAGGACACCTTGTTCTGAGACGGCCGGTGGTCGAGCAGCGAGGGCCGGAGGCTCGAGCGTCGGTCGAGACCCGGTGACCCCTCGGCGTACGGCGAGCGGGGCTCGGTCTTCGGCCGGCCGCGACCGTTACCGGAGGGACCCGACCCCTACGAGGACACCCTGTTCCGAGGTGGCAAGGGTGGGGGTCGACACCCCGAGCGACTTCGAAAAAGTTTTCGATCTTCCTGTGGAAAACGGCGTTTGACCTGGTGTTTTGTCGGTGGGGGCTGAGATACTTT
>JBFGFQ010000157.1:0-7001 GCA_041579495.1 Nocardioides sp. | reverse complement strand
CCGGCGCCGCGGCGCAGCAGCTCGCGCAGCGCCCGCTCGGGGCTGTAGCCGGCCATCACGTCCTCGCCGATCTCCTCGAGGGCCTCGGCGAGGTCGACGGGGGGCGCGAGCGGGTCGGGGCCGCCGTCGTAGCGGCCGTAGCGCGAGGCGCGTCGTTGCGACCAGATGTCAGCCATACACAGTCTCGCCCCGTCCCGACGCCTTGCTGACCCGGCGGGCCAGGAAGAGCCCCTCGAGAGCCAGCTCGACGGCGCCGGCCCGGCGGCCGTCGGTGTCGGCGTCGAGGCGGGCGCAGATGTCGTCGTAGAGCTCGGACTCGCCGAGCACCGGCAGCCCAGCGAGCAGGTCGCGGGCGGTGACCTGCTCGCCGGTGGTCACCATCTGCCCCGACTCCAGGGCGTCGACGAGCAGCGACATGTCCAGGCCGCGGAAGTGCTCGCGCACCGTCTCGGCCACCGCGGTGCGCAGCAGGTGGGTCAGCACCTCGGCCTCGCGGCCCTCCTCGCCGCTCTCGAACTCGATCTTGCCGCCGAGCACGTCGACGGCGGTCTCGAGGTCGACCACCCGGGCCACGGCGGCGTCCTCGCCCTGCGCGGTGGCCCGGTGCAGCGCCGCGGCCGCGATGGTCTCGGCGCCGGCGATCGCGAAGCGCGCCGACACGCCCGAGCGCTGGTCGACCGAGCTCGAGCCGCGCAGGTGCCGGGTGAAGCGGGCCAGGATCTCGACGAGGTGGTCGGGCACGTCGACCAGCGCCGGGTCGATCGCGGCCTCCTGCCGGATCACCGCGACCTCGTCGTGCAGCTCGGTCGGGTAGTGGGTGCGGATCTCGGCGCCGAAGCGGTCCTTGAGCGGGGTGATGATGCGCCCGCGGTTGGTGTAGTCCTCGGGGTTGGCGCTGGCCACGACCAGCACGTCGAGCGGCAGGCGCAGCACGTAGCCGCGGATCTGGATGTCGCGCTCCTCCATCACGTTGAGCATCGAGACCTGGATCCGCTCGGCGAGGTCGGGCAGCTCGTTGATGGCCACGATCCCGCGGTGGCTGCGGGGCACCAGGCCGAAGTGGATGGTCTCCGGGTCGCCCAGCGAGCGACCCTCGGCGACCTTCATCGGGTCGACGTCGCCGATGAGGTCGGCCACCGAGGTGTCGGGGGTGGCCAGCTTCTCGGCGTAGCGCTCCTCGCGGGCGCGCCACTCGACCGGCAGGTCGTCACCGAGCTCCAGCGCCCGGCGCCGGGAGGCGACGGTGATCGGCTCGTACGGGTGCTCGCCCAGGTCGGAGCCGGCGATCACCGGGGTCCACTCGTCGAGCAGGCCGACCAGGGTGCGCAGCAGCCGGGTCTTGCCCTGCCCGCGCTCGCCGAGCAGCACCACGTCGTGACCGGCGATCAGCGCCCGCTCCAGCTGCGGCACCACCGTGTCCTCGAAGCCGTGCAGCCCCGGCCACGGGTCGCGGCCCTCACGCAGGTGGGCCAGCAGGTTGTCGCGCAGCTCGGTGCGCAGCGGCCTGTGCTCGTGGCCCGAGGCGCGCAGCTCACCGAGCGTGGCGATCGAGGGCCGGGGGGTGGCGGGCGCGGTCTCGGCGGAGGTCACGCGACCACGCTACTGCGCCCGCCAACCCCGAGTCCGCTGCGGACGCCGGGGTCCGGCCGGGGTCCTCACTCGGGCGAGGGGACCACCATCACCGCGCCGTGCGCGTGCTCGAGCACCGAGGTCACCACCGACGGGAAGAGCAGCTCGCCCAGCCCGTGCTGACGGTGGTAGCCGAGCACGACCAGGTCGCGCCCCTCCGCCTCCGCCACGAGCACCTGGTCGGCGAGGCCGCGCACGATGCGGGTCTCCACCTGCACGTCGGGGTGCTTCTCGGCGAGGCCGGCGGTCGTCTCGGCGACCAGGCTGCGCACGTCGGCGGCGTCGTCGGTCTCGTCGACCACCATCGCCCCGGCGTAGGCCACCCGGGCGTCCCAGAAGCAGTGCAGCACCGTGACCTTCTGGCCGGTCGCGGCCGCCTGGTCGTACGCCGCCGCCACCGCGCCCATCGAGCGCTGCGTGCCGTCGATGCCCACCAGGATGCCGCCGCCCCCGCTGCCTCCGGGCCGCACGACCACGACCGGGCAGTGGGCGTGGCGCGCCACCGCGGCGCTGACCGAGCCGAGCAGCAGCGAGCGCAGCGGACCGCGTCCGCGCGAGCCCATCACCAGCAGCGAGGCGTGCTTGGAGAGCCGCAGCAGCTCGCCGCGCACGTCACCGCGGCCGACCGCGGTCTCGACGGTCAGGTCGGGGTGCATCGACAGCGCCTTGTCACGGGCCGCGGCGACCCGGTCGCCGCCGGCCGACGCGAGCTCGGCGTAGAGCACCGCGTGGTCGATGCCGGCGGTGTCGAGCCACATGCTCGGCACCGGCTCCCACACCGAGACGATCGCCAGCGGACGGTGGTGCAGGTGGGCCTGCCGGGCCGCCCAGGCCAGCGCCTCCTCGGCGTGCTCGGACCCGTCCACGGCGACCACGACGGCCCCCGTGGACGACACGTGGTCGGCGACCTTGTGGCCGGTGGGCTGGGTCTGCGCGTTCTCGAGGTTCTCGGATGTGGTGTCCATGGCCCCACCCTGCCCGCGACCCGACCCGGCGCCGAGGGGCTGTGGTCGCCCACTGGCGGGACCTTGGTCCCGAGCAGGCCGCCCGGGCGCCCGGGGCTGGTCCTAGGCTGCGGGGGTGCGGACGGCGGCGGTGGTGGCGGTGGCGGTGCTCGCGGCCGCCCTCGCGGTGTGCGTCGTGCTGCTGGTGCGCGCCCGCCGCGAGCTCGACCTGGCGCGCCGGATGATCGCCCAGCTCGAGGCCGACCTCGACTCCGCGCTGCGGCCCGCGCCGGCCCTGTCGCCCACGGAGCGGGCGCTGCGGGCCGTGGTCGGCACCGCGACCCGGGTCCGCCGGCACGGCGTGGCCGGGGTGCTCGGCTCCTCGCTGGAGGACCTGCAGGCCTGGGCGCTGGAGAAGCGGCCCGACATCCTGCAGGTCGCCGCGGCCGACGGCACCGTCACCCTGATGTTCTCCGACATCGAGGGGTCCACGACCCTCAACGACCGGCTCGGCGACCGCGCCTGGGTCAAGGTGCTCGAGGCGCACGACCAGCTGGTCCGCTCCCGCGTGGAGCGGCACCGCGGCCAGGTGGTCAAGAGCGCCGGCGACGGCTTCATGGTCGCCTTCCGCGACCCCTACTCGGCCGTGCGGGCCGCGCGCGGCATCCAGCGCACCCTCGCGCGCACGCTCGACCCGCGACTGCGGCTGACCCAGGTCCGCGTGCGCATCGGGGTGCACTGCGGCCCGGTGATCTCGCGCGACGGCGACTACTTCGGCCGCAACGTCGCCCTCGCCGCCCGGGTCGCCGACCTGGCCGACGGCGGCGAGGTGCTGGTCACCGATGCGGTGCGGGCCGAGGTGGAGGGGCGCGACGAGCGGCGGATGCGGTTCGAGGAGGCCGGCGAGGTCGAGCTGAAGGGGCTGCCCGGCGAGCACACCCTGTGGAGGCTGGTGGTGGAGACGTGAGCGGCGACCCGATCGGCGGGCACGCCCTGGGCGCGGCCGGGGCCGCCCCCTGCCCGTGCGGCACCGGGGCGGCGTACGACGCCTGCTGCGGGCCGCTGCACCGCGGCGCCCGGCAGGCGCGGACACCCGTGGAGCTGATGCGCAGCCGCTACAGCGCCTTCGCGCTGGGGCTCGTCGACCACCTCTTCCGCACCTGGCACCCGCGCACCCGCCCCGCCGACCTCGTCGAGCAGGGGCTCGACCCGGCGCGCACCTGGACCGGCCTCGAGGTGCTCGGGCACGGCGACGACTGGGTCGAGTTCGCCGCCCACCACCGCGACACCTCGCCGACGGGCGCGGTGACCACCGGCACCATGCGCGAGCGCAGCCGCTTCGAGCAGCGCGCGGGACGCTGGGTCTACGTCGAAGGCACTTTCGGCGGCTGACCTCGGGACCATAGGCCCTGTGGGCGCCGTCGCGGAGGGCGTGACGATGGACGACGTCCCTGATCCCCGCCTACCCCGTGTGAGGTCACCGTGCTGGAGTCAGCCGAGCTGTCAGAGAGCGAGTGCGAGGCGCTGCTGCGCGCCGGCATCGTGGGCAGGGTCGCGATCTCGACGCCCGACGGTCCGCACATCGTGCCGGTCAACTACGCCGTCGTCGACAGCCGGGTCGTCGTGCGCACCACGCCCTACTCCGTGCTGGGCAGCCACGCCCCGGGCGCGGTGCTGGCCTTCGAGGTCGACGGCTTCGACCACGAGCGGCAGCGCGGCTGGAGCGTGGTCGCCCGCGGCCGCAGCGAGGTCCTCAGCGACGCCGAGGACCTCGAGCAGGTGCGCAAGGTGTGGGAGCCGCGACCGTGGGCGGCGGGCACCCGCTCGCTGTACGTCGCCATCCCGTGGACGCAGGTGTCGGGACGCCGCCTCGGCGGCAGCTGGGACCCGATGAGCACGATGCCCAGCCGCCGCACCCTGTGACGAGGGACCGCGATCCGGGCGGCCCGGCGGCCGGCCTGTGAGGATGGGGCACATGTCAGGCTCACCGTCCCGACGCCACCCCGAGCTCGAGGGCTCGGCGCAGGCCCTGCTCGACGCGGTCGTGGCCGTCTCCTCCGACCTCGACCTGCCGAGCGTGCTGACCCGCATCGTGGAGTCGGCGCGCGAGCTCACCGGGGCGCGGTTCGGCGCCCTGGGCGTCGTCGGCCCCGACGGCTACCTCAGCGAGTTCATCACCTCCGGGCTCGACCCGCACGAGCGCGAGCTGATCGGCGCCCCGCCACGGGGCCGCGGCATCCTGCGCCTGCTCATCGAGCACCCCGAGCCGCTGCGGATGCCGGACCTCGGCCGGCACCCGGCCTCGTACGGCTTCCCGCCCAACCACCCGCCGATGCGCTCCTTCCTCGGGGTGCCGGTGCGGATCCGCGGCACGGTCTTCGGCAACCTCTACCTGACCGAGAAGCAGGGCGCCGAGCAGTTCAGCGACGCCGACACCGTGCTGGTCGAGGCACTGGCCTCGGCCGCGGGGTTCGTGATCGACAACGCCCGCGCCTACGGGCTCAGCGAGCGCCGACGGCAGTGGCTCCAGGCGACCGCCGAGCTCAGCGACGACCTGCAGCCGCCGCTGGCTCGCGAGACCGCCCTCGAACGGATCGCGCTCTCGGCCTGCGCGATGGCGCGCGCCGGCGCGGCGGCGGTCGTGGGTCTCTCCGGCCCGGCCGACGAGGCCGCGCAGCGGGCCGTCGTGTCCTGCGCCGACGACTCCCGCGGCGCAGAGGTGCGCGACGTCGTGGCGCGGGCGCTCGCCTCGCTGGTGCACGGCGCCGAGGCGACGGAGGGCGACGTGGGGGCCCACCACGTGCTGGTCGTCCCGCTGCGCGCGCACCTGGCCGAGCGCACCGCGCTGGTCCTGCTGTTCCCGGGCGGGGTCCCGCTCGAGGTCGAGGAGCGCGAGCTGATGATCTCCTTCGCCGACCAGGCGGCGCTGGCGCTCGACCGCGCGCAGGCGCTGGAGGAGCGTGCCGAGCTGGCGGTGATCTCCGACCGGGAACGGATCGCGCGCGACCTGCACGACGTGGTCATCCAGCGCCTGTTCGCCACCGGTCTGCAGCTGCAGGGCGCGCAGATGCTGGCCGCGCCCGACCTGGCCGGGCGCCTCGAGAAGGCCGTGGCCGACCTCGACCTCACCATCCGCGACATCCGCGGGTCCATCTTCGAGCTGCAGCACCGCGAGCGGACCTCGCTGCGCTCCGAGGTGCGCACGCTCGTGCGCGAGTACGTGCCCGCGCTGGGCTTCACGCCGGTGGTGCGCACCGCGGGGCCGCTGGACACCGGGGTGCCCGGCGGGGTGCGCGACCAGCTGGTGCCGGTGCTGCGCGAGGCCCTGTCGAACCTCTCGCGCCACGCCCTGGCCGACCACGCCGAGGTCGACCTGACCCTCGGCGAGACCTCGCTGGTGCTGCGCGTCGACGACGACGGCGTCGGCCTCCCGGCCCACGTCGCCGAGAGCGGCCTGCGCAACGCCCGGCGACGGGCCGAGGCGCTCGGCGGCTCCTGCCGGATCACCCGGCGCGAGCCGCGAGGCACGTCGTTCGTGTGGAGCGTGCCCGTCGGTTGAGCGCCCGACCGCTCAGCGGGCCTGCCCGTCGGGGCCCAGCAGCCTGCTGGCCAGCACCGCCGCCTGGGTGCGCCGCTCCAGTCCCAGCTTGGCCAGGATCGCCGAGACGTAGTTCTTGATGGTCTTCTCCGCCAGGAACATCCGCTCCCCGATCTGCCGGTTGGTCAGGCCCTCGGCGATCAGGCTCAGCAGCTCGAGCTCGCGCTCGGTGAGGTCGGCGAGCTCGGGGGCGCTGGCCGGGCCGTTGCGCACCCGCTCCAGCACCCGGGCTGTGAGCGCCGGGTCGATCAGCGAGTTGCCGTCGGCCACCTGGCGGATCGCGCTCACGAGGTTGAGCCCGGTCACCTCCTTGAGCACGTAGCCCGAGGCGCCGGCCATGATCGCGGCGAAGAGCGCCTCGTCGTCGTCGTAGGAGGTGAGGATCAGCGCCCGCACCGAGGGGTCGACCGCTCGCACGGCCCGGCACACCTCGATCCCGGAGCCGTCGGGCAGCCGGGCGTCGAGCACCGCCACGTCGGGGCGCAACGCCGGGATGCGGGCCGTGGCCTCCTCGGCCAGTCCCGACTCCCCCACGACCTCGATGTCGCCGGTCGCCTCCAGGAGGGCGCGCAGCCCCTGCCGGACCACCTCGTGGTCGTCGAGCAGGTACACGCGGATCGTGCGTCCGTCGGTCGGTGCCATGCCGGGCCCCCAGGTGCTCGTGGGCACCCATCATCACACTTCCGGCGAAATGACAGCAGCCCCACCGCGGTGCGGTGGGGCTGCTGCGAAGAATTGTCCGGCGGCGTCCTACTCTCCCACAACCTCTCGGTTGCAGTACCATCGGCGCTGAAAGGCTTAACTTCCGGGTTCGGGATGGGACCGGGTGT
>JBFGFQ010000156.1:0-7050 GCA_041579495.1 Nocardioides sp. | reverse complement strand
CCGAGACCAGCCCCGAGACCAGCCCCGAGACCAGCCCCGAGACCAGCCCCGAGACCAGCCCCGAGACCAGCCCCGAGACCCTGCGCAGCGTCGACCTGGTCAAGATCGGCCCCGGGCGGTTCAAGGCCACCAACGGCCGCGGCGGGGTGCTGCCGATCGGCGACGGCGGCGATCCCGACTTCAGCCCGGTGGAGCTGATGCTGGCCGCGGTGGCGGGCTGCGGCGCCATCGACCTGACGCTGATCACCGGCAAGCGGGCCGAGCCGACCGGCTTCTCGGCGCACGCCGAGGGCCACAAGGTCCGCGACGAGGGCGGCAACCGGATCACCGGCATCACGGTCACCTTCGAGATCGACTTCCCCGAGGGCGAGGCCGGCGACGCCGCCCGCGCCGTCGTGCCGCGCACCGTGCGCCAGATCGAGGAGCGCCTGTGCACCGTGGGTCGCACCATCACCGTGGGCGACCAGGTGCGCTACCGCACGGCCGACCAGGACTGAGCCGGCGTGACGCGCTCCCCACAGCGTGGCCCGGGCCGGCACGCGGGCCCGTGGACGGCGGTGCCGGCGCAGGACGGGCGCCGCTTCGTGGTGACCGGCGCGACCAGTGGCGTCGGGCTGGCGACCGCGAGGGTGCTGGCCCACCGAGGGGCCGAGGTGGTGCTGGCGGTGCGCGACCCCGCCAAGGGGGCGCGGGTGGCGGCCACGATGGCGGGCCTGCGCGGCCGGGTCGAGGTGGCCCGGCTCGACGTGGCCGACCTGGACTCGGTGCACGACTTCGCCGAGCGCGTCGGCGAGGTCGACGTGCTCGTCAACAACGCCGGGGTGCTGGGGCTGCCGCGTGCGAGCAGCCCGCAGGGCCACGAGCTGCAGCTGGTCACCAACCACCTGGGCCACTTCGCCCTGGCCGGCCTGCTGGCGCCCCGGCTCCGCGACCGGGTGGTCGTCGTCTCCTCGCAGTCGCACCGGCACGGCGAGCTCGATCTCGACGACCTCGACTGGCACCGGCGCGGCTACCGCCCCTACGCGGCGTACGCCGCCTCGAAGCTGGCCACGATGCTCTTCCTGGCCGAGCTGTCGCGGCGCCTGGGCGCGAGCGGCTCCCGCCTGCGCGCCACCGGCGCCCACCCGGGGAACACCCGCACCGCCATCACGGGCAGCACCGGCAACCCGGTGGTCACCCGGGTCGGGGCGCTCGGCCAGGCCCTCGTGGCGATGCCGGCGTGGCGCGGGGCGCTGCCGGTGCTCTACGCCGCCACGATGGACGTGCCCGGCAACAGCTACCTGGGCCCCGACGGACCGCGCGAGCTGTGGGGCTGGCCGACCCAGGTCGGGCGCAGCCGCGCGGCCTCCGACCCCGACCTGGCCCGGCGGGCCTGGTCGGTCTCGGAGGAGCTGACCGGGGTGCGGTGGTCGCTCAGCCGACCGTGACGCTCTCGATGTCGACGGCCGTCTTCGGGGCGCCGTCGCCGGGGCCGGTGCTGTCGTCGGCGCCGGCGGCCGCCGCCTTGGCCACCGCCTCGACACCGGCCTCGTCGACGGTGCCGAAGACGGTGTACTGCGGGGGCAGCGGGGTGTCCTCGTAGACGATGAAGAACTGCGAGCCGCCGGAGTCGGGGTACGGCGTCTTGGCCATCGCCAGGGTGCCGGCGGGGTAGGTCTCCTCGCCGCTGAGCTCGTCGGGGATCGTGTAGCCGGGGCCACCGGTGCCGGTCGCCGTCGGGTCGCCGCACTGGAGCACGAAGATGCCCTGGGTGGTGAGGCGGTGGCAGGTGGTGTCGGCGAAGTAGTCCTGCTCGGCGAGCGACACGAACGAGCCGACGGTGCAGGGGGTGCTCGCGGCGTCGAGGGTGGCCTCGAGGTCGCCGATGCTGGTGGCCATCGTGACCTCGACCTCGCCCTCCACGGTCGGGTCGGCGGGGGGCAGCTCGACGTCCTTGCTGGGGTTGCCGTCCTCGACGTAGGAGCACTCGCCCTCGGCGGAGGGCGAGAACGAGCCGGTGTCGCCGGACTCGTCGGCCGAGGCCTCGGGGCTCTGCGCGCTCTCGGTGGTGGGGGTGTCGGAGGCGGTCGAGTCGTTCTCGGAGCCGCAGGCGGCGAGGGCGCCGACGCAGGCCAGGACGGCCGCGGTGGCGAGGGGTCGGGTCAGCATGGCGTGCATCGTAGGGGAGCCCCCTGAGCAGGACCTGAGCGCCCCGGGGCGCCCCGCCGGGGGCCCGTCAGGAGTTCAGGCCGCGGGCCGTGACGGGCCACGGGCGCAGTCCGCCGGCCTCCTCCACCCACAACTCGTCGGCCAGGTTGACCGCGGCGCAGGCGTGGTTGGGCACCACGTCGACCTGCTCGCCGAGGTGGGGCACCCGACCGGGTCCGGGCTCGACGACGGCGTGGTGCTCGGAGAGGGAGACGATGCGCGCCTCGGGCCGGTGCAGCAGGCGGCCGTAGCCGCTGGCGTACGACGCCCGGTCGGCGCCGAGCACCTTGCTGCCGGTGTCGAGGACCATGCGGCCGCCCGCGTGGCTGACGACCGTGGCGCGCGCGGTCAGCGCGATGTCGTCGGGGGCGCAGGTGCCCAGCTCCCACTGCTGGGCGTCGCCGAAGACGTAGACGCCGGGGCGCAGCTCGACCTCGGTGGTGTCGTCGTCGTCGCGGTAGGCCCGCGGGCCCGAGAGGCTGGCGGCCAGGGTGGGGGTGGAGCCGCCGGAGACGACCGGCACGCTCAGGCCGGTGGCCTCGACGGCGGCCTTGGCGGCCCGCAGCGACAGGGCCTCCGCGGCCGCGACCTCCGCGACCGCCCCGGGGGCGTAGCCGTGGCCGGGGAAGGTGAACACTCCGCGCACCGGCAGTCCGGCGCGGCGGGCCGCCTGGGCCACGATCCCGGCCTTGTCGGGCTCGATGCCGGTGCGGTGGTGGCCGGAGTCGATCTCGACCATCACCTCGATGCCGGTGCCGCCCAGGCGACGACCGGTGTTCGCCGCGCCGTAGAGCGAGTCGACCCCGATCGCGACCCGGGCGATCTCGGCGAGGTCGCGCAGCCGCGCGGCCCGGTCGTCGTCGACCCACACCGGGTAGGCGATGAAGACGTCGGTGCACCCGAGCCGGGCGAACGCCTCGGCCTCCCCGACGGTCGCCACGGTGATGCCGCGGGCCCCCGAGACGAGCTGGAGCCGGGCGATCTCGATGCTCTTGTGGGTCTTGACGTGCGGTCGCAGGCTGACCCGGGAGCTGGCCGCGTGGTCGGCCGCGCGACGTACGTTGTGGCGCAGCCGGTCGAGGTCCACGCGCAGGTGCGGGGTCGGCACGGGCATGCGGGGAAGCCTAGGTCGCCGGGCCGCTCACTCCGCGCCGGGGGTGACGCCGGGCCGGGCGGTGTGGTGGGGGAGGCCGTGGGTGCGCCGGTCCTCCTTCATCTCCGCCTCGTAGAGGTGCCGGCGGCCGCCGACGAGCTCGTCGCGGGCCTGCTTCTCGAGGCGCTTGAAGTCGGCGTAGTAGCCGTCGTCGTACTCCTCCATCACCTGGAAGGTCCAGCGGCCCTCGAGCACGTTGCGCCCCACGAGCTCACGGTCGAGCAGGTCGGCGAGCTCGGTGTGCCCGGCCTCGCGCAGCTGCTCGACGCCCTCGCCCAGGGTGAGGTCGGCGGTGCCGGAGAGACGGTGGAAGGTGTAGAGGTGCCCGCGGGCGATCTCGATGGCCTCGAGCGCCTCCGAGACCTTGCCCAGCGCCTCGACGGTCAGGTCGTCGGTGCCGTCGGGGCGCTGGTGCGCGGCGTCGGGGCGGTCGCTCACCGCAGGACCTGGCCGGCGTCGGCCGAGCCGTTGGCCTCGATCTCCCGGGTCAGGGCGCCCACCTGGTCGTCGTCGAGCTGCACGCCGGCCTCGGCCAGGCCCTCGCGCAGGTTGGACTCGACGGTGCCCTCCGGGGCGGTCTCCTGGTAGCTGTTGACGCGGTCGACGACGCCCTGCACCGCGGTGATCTGCTCGTCGGTCAGGGAGGACTGGTTGCTCTCGGTCATGGCAGCGAACGTACGTGCCGCGCGCGGCGGGACAACCCACCCGCAGGGGGGTCCGCCGGGCCGTCCCGGGGCCGGGCGGCAGGAGGTGCGGGGGAGGGTCAGCGGAAGGCGGCGTACCCCGCGCGGAAGGCCTCGAAGGAGCCCGGGCTGCTCCAGATCCGCCAGTCGGCCTCCTTGTCGAAGTGGAACCAGGTCAGCCCGCGCACCGCGGGGGTGCGGTCGAGCCAGGCCCACATGTCGCGCACCCAGGCGCCCTTGTCGCCGCCCTGCTCCGCGCTGCCGACCTCGCCGATGTAGAAGGGCCGGGAGGTGAAGGAGGCGATCTCGGCCAGGCCCGGCCCGAAGACCTGCTCGGCGCTCTGCCAGCTCGACCACGACTGGGTGGTGCCCCAGTTGTAGCCGTCGAGGCCGACCCGGTCGACGACGTCGTCGCCGGGGTAGAGCCCGGCCAGCGGCACCGAGCCCCAGAAGGGCACGTTGGGGGACCAGAACCACGAGACGTTGGTGACCCGCTGCCCGCGGAAGACCTTGACCACGTGGCGCCACGCGGCCCGGTAGTCGCCGGCCTCGTTGCCGTTGACGCCCTCGGCCCACGGGTACCAGGAGCCGTTCATCTCGTGGGCCATCCGGATCACGAGCGGGCCGCCGTAGGAGCGGACCTGGCGGGCCCAGCGCTTGAGGTAGTCGTCGTGGGCGCCGGCGGCGATCCGGTCGAGCGAGTACGCCGGCTGGGTGGTGCCGGCCGCCGGGTCCCAGGGCTCCCAGGTCAGCTCGGGGACGGCCCCGGCCGCGGCGATCCTGGCCGCGTCGGCGGCGGGGAAGTCGGCGACCGTCGCCCAGGCGGCGTAGAAGGTGATCTGCTCGGGACGGCGGCCGAGCGCGTTGCCGAGGTCCTCGTACTCACGCAGGTCGGTGGGGGCACCCGGCACGGCCACGCCCAGCAGCCGCTGGGTCGGCTGGGCCGGGCTCGCGGCCGTCGAGGCGCCCTTGCGTGCGCGGGCCGCGTCGGCGGCCGGCGACAGCAGCACCACGCCCAGGGCGGCCACGGCCAGGGCGACGACCACGGAGGCGGCCCGGGGGAGGACCTGGGGACGAGGGAGCTGACCGGACAACGTGGATCCTCGGGGGCTGGATCGTGGACGCCGTCCGGGGACGGCGCGCCCGGCGGGGGACCGGGACGGTCACCATCGTCGCGTCTTGCGCCGATCTTGCTCCCGTCTTGCGGAAAACTTGAGGAACGAGCTCGTCACACGCCCGGCAGCAGCACCCTGCGCACGACCGGCTCGAAGGCGTCGGTGATCGCGGCGTACCCCGCCTCGTTGGGGTGGAAGAAGTCGGCGGCGAGCTTGCCGCGCCACGACGAGGGGCCCTCGGTGCGCAGGTCGACGACGTGCAGGTGACCGCGACGGGCCGCCTCGTCGATGTGCCGGTTGGCCAGCCGGGCGGCCGACCGGGGCTGGGGGAGGGTGGTCACGACGCTGCCGCGCGGCAGCCGGGCGACCAGCTCGGCCATCGCGTCAGGTAGCCGGGCCCGGTGCTGGGCGCCGCTGAAGAGGTCGTTGGAGCCCACCATCACGGTGACCAGGTCGGGCAGCGGGGAGCGCGCCGGCGGCAGCGCCGACCAGGCGGGGAGCTGCTGCTCGATGACGTCGGGCACCCGCGCGCCGGTCGCGGACAGGTTGACCACCTGCAGGTCGAGGGCGGCTGCGCCGAGCCGGCCGAGCAGCTGGTCGACCCAGCCGCGGTCGGGCCCGGGGGCGCCGATCGCCTGCGACATCGAGTCGCCGAGCACCACCCAGCGCCGGCCCGGGGCCGCGGCTGCGTCGCGGGTCCGCGCGTGCCAGGCGTCGGCGTACGGCTCGGCCTGGCGGCGCACCTGTGCGATCCCGGGCAGCACCACGCCCAGGGCGCGCACGGTGCGTCCGGGCGGGCGGCCGGTGCGGTTGGCGTAGGCGGGCGGGCTGCTCATGTGACGATGATGACCGACGCCCCCAGGAGGTCCGGATGCCGACGCTGCACCTGCTGACCCACCCCGAGGCGACCCACGTCGTCGACGGGCTGGTCGGTGGCTGGTACGACGCCGCCCTCACCGACCGCGGCGAGGAGCAGGCACGGCTGACGGCGACCGAGATGGCTGCCCGGCTCGGGTCGTCGGCGGGCGAGGTGGCCGTCGTCTCCTCCGACCTCGTGCGCTGCCGCCGCACGGCCGAGCTGGTGGCGGCGGTGCTGGGGGAGGGGGTCGGTGTGCGGCTCGACCGGGGCCTGCGCGAGCAGTCGTACGGCGCCGCCGCGGGGCACCCGGTCGGCACCTACCCGTGGCGGCCACCCCCGGCCGGCGACGACGCGCTGCACCACGGCGACGGGGTGCCCGGCTCGGAGACCCGGTGGCAGGTGGCGGTGCGGGTGCACGCGTCGGTGCGGGAGCACCTGGCCACGGCGCCCGAGCACCTGGTCGTGGTGACCCACGGGGGAGCGGCGACCTACGTGGTGACGGCCTTCCTGGGGCTGCCGGTCGAGACGGTCGGGCCGGTGCGCCTCGTGACGCCCCCGGGCAGCATCAGCACGCTGCGGCTCGACCCGACGACCGGGGACCGGCGGGTGGAGGCGCTGGGGGACCGGCGCCACCTCGAGGAGTGAAGGGCGCCGCACGCGGGCCGCGGGCACCCGGGTGGGTGACACCCGGGGCGCTCACTGCGATGCTGGGCGGCCCGCGCGGCGCCGGTCCGCGCGTGGGAAGGGGACGCGCGTGGGCTACACGGAGGCGCTCGATGCGCTGGTCGCTGCGGCACCGGCCGGCTCGGGCGTGCGCTCGCTGCTGCGTCCCGCCGCGGCCGGGCTGGTGCGGGAGGACGCGGAGCGCAGCGGACTGCTGCGGCGGCGTACGTCCGTGGCGCCGGCGGTGACCGAGTCCTACGTCGGGGGACACCCGTTCCTGCCCGACGGGGCGGAGTGGCCCCAGGACGTCGACGGTTGGCCGATGCACTTCGTGCTGCAGGTCGCCTTCGCCGACGTGCCGGCGCTCCCGGGGTTTCCGAGTGAGGGCCT
>JBFGFQ010000155.1:0-7118 GCA_041579495.1 Nocardioides sp. | reverse complement strand
GAGTAGTACTTGTCGTAGGCCGAGTCGCCGCGGTGGAAGTCCTCGTCGACGCCGCTGGCCGCGAAGCCGTTGAAGCGCCGCACGGTCTCGGCGAGGTTCTCCGGCGGCACCCCGATGCGCTCGGCGAGCGACTCGAGGCTGTCGGCCCTCACCACCACGCCCTCCTTGTACCAGCGGCCGGGGAAGGGCTGGCGCGGGCCGAGGCCGGCGAAGAGGTAGCGGTTGCGGTAGCGCTGGTCGATCACCATCCACGACGGCACGTGCTGCACGCCGGTGGCCTCCCCGGCGTAGATCTCGTGCACCGCCTCGACGTAGGGCAGGGCCTCGTTCATGAAGCGGCGGCCGGCGCCGTTGACGATGATCGAGCCGGGCAGGTTGCGCTCGGCCAGGCAGAACCAGGGCCGCCCGGGCAGCGGGATCGTCGGGCCCCACCAGGAGTCGTCGAGCAGGTCGGTCCGCGCGCCCGCCGCCATCCCGGCCAGCAGCCCGGCGCCGGTGTTGAACTCCGAGCCGGTGGTCCACTCGACCGAGGTCGGGTGCGGCTGGTACTTCTCGCGCAGCTCGAGGTTGCGCTCGAAGCCGCCGCTGCCCAGCACCACGCCCCGGCGGGCCCGGACCTCGTGGCGCTGCCCGCCGCGGGTGACCCGGACGCCCACGACCCGGCCGTGCTCGACGACCAGCTCGTCGAGCGCGGTCTCGTAGGCGATGGGCACGCCGGTGTCGATCAGCCCCTGGCGCAGCCCGATCACGATGGCGTTGCCCATGGCGTACATCCGGCGCCCGCGCAGGCCGGCGACGATCCGCCTGGCCAGCACGCGCAGCATCGTCGCGGGGCCGCGCCAGGTGCGCATCCCGAGGCTGATCTTCCGGAAGTCGGCCTGGGTGACGATCATGTTGGCCGGCGCCTTGGTGTACGCCGGGTGCAGCCGGTCGAGCTCCGCGCCCAGGAACGACGCGTCCATCGGCACCGGCTCGCAGCTGCGCCCCGCCGGGCGCCCGCCGGGCTGCTCGGGCAGGTAGTCGCTGTAGCCGGGGACCCAGGCGAAGCGCAGCGGAGTGCGCTCACGCAGGAAGTCCATCACCTCGGGGCCGCGGCGCAGGTAGGTCTCGCGGCGCACCCGGGGCACGGTGTCGCCGACGATCGCCTCGAGGTAGGCCATCGCCCGCTCGTGGTCGTCGGCGTCGACCTGGCCGGCCTCGCGCAGGGCGTAGTTGCCGGGAATCCAGACGCCACCGCCCGAGCGGGCGGTGGAGCCGCCGAAGTAGCCGCTCTTCTCGACCAGCAGGGTGTCGAGCCCGGCGCTGCCCGCGGCCAGGGCGGCGGTCATCCCGGCGCCGCCGGCGCCCACGACGACGACGTCGACCTCGGTGGGCAGGGGGTCGGTCGCGGTGATGGTGCCAGTGATGCTGCCGGTGGTGCGGCTGGAGGCGGCTCGAGAGGCGCGCGGCGTACCCGTCATGGCGCAAAACTGTAACAGGTTCTAGCATGGCGCCCGTGAGCAACCAGAAGCTGACCGCCGCCATCGTCGGGCCCGGCAACATCGGCACCGACCTGATGTACAAGCTGCTGCGCAGCGAGCACGTCGAGCCCCGCTGGATGATCGGGGTCGACCCGACCTCCGAGGGTCTGCGGCTGGCCGCCGAGCGCGGCCTCGAGGCCTCCCACGAGGGCGTCGACTGGCTGCTGAAGCAGGACGAGCTGCCCGACCTGATCTTCGAGGCGACCTCGGCCTACGTGCACCGCGAGTACGCCCCGCGCTACGAGGAGGCGGGCATCCGGGCGGTCGACCTGACCCCGGCCGCGGTCGGTCCCGCGGTGATCCCGCCGGTCAACGGCGACGCCCACGTGGGCGCGCCCAACGTCAACATGATCACCTGCGGCGGCCAGGCCACGATCCCGATGGTCGCCGCGGTCTCCCGGGCCGTGCAGGACGTCGGCGGGGTGTCGTACGCCGAGATCGTCGCGTCGGTCTCCTCCATGTCGGCCGGGCCCGGCACCCGCGCCAACATCGACGAGTTCACCCGCACCACCGCCGCCGGGGTCGAGAGCATCGGCGGTGCCGCCCACGGCAAGGCGATCATCATCCTCAACCCCGCCGAGCCGCCGATGATCATGCGCGACACCATCTACTGCGCGGTCCCGCCCGAGGCCGACCGCGACGCGATCCTCACCTCGGTGACGGCGATGGAGAAGGCGGTGCAGGAGTACGTGCCGGGCTACCGGCTGCTCCAGGAGCCGCAGCTCGACGAGCCCTCGCCGGCCACGCGCGGCCAGCTCAAGGTCTCGGTCTTCGTCGAGGTCGAGGGCGCCGGCGACTTCCTGCCGCCGTACGCCGGCAACCTCGACATCATGACCGCCGCGGCCGCCCGCGTCGGCGACACCATCGCCCGATCGATCCAGGGGGACCCCCGATGACCCACGTCGACGACCTGGCCCGCACCTTCCGCGGGCGCCACGGCGGCGAGCTCGACCTGCGCCTGACCGACACCTGCCTGCGCGACGGCTCGCACCACAAGCGACACCAGTTCACCACCACCGAGGTGCGCGACATCGTGGCCGCGCTCGACGCCTCGGGCATCCCGGTGATCGAGGTGACCCACGGCGACGGCCTCGGGGGCTCGTCGTTCAACTACGGCTTCTCGCGCACCCCCGAGCAGGAGCTGATCCGCACCGCGGCCGAGACGGCCGTCCGGGCCCGGATCGCCTTCCTGATGCTGCCCGGCGTCGGCACCAAGGACGACATCCGCGCCGCGCAGGACAACGGCGGCCAGATCTGCCGGATCGCCACGCACTGCACCGAGGCCGACACCTCCGTCCAGCACTTCGGGCTGGCCCGCGAGCTGGGTCTCGAGACCGTCGGCTTCCTGATGATGAGCCACACCCAGCCGCCGGAGGTGCTGGCCCGCCAGGCGCGGGTCATGGTCGACGCCGGCTGCCAGTGCGTGTACGTCGTCGACTCCGCCGGCGCGCTGGTGATGGAGCAGACCGCCGACCGGGTCTCGGCGGTGGTGGCCGAGATCGGCGACGTCGCCGACGTGGGCTTCCACGGCCACGAGAACCTCGGCCTGGGTGTCGCCAACACCGTCATCGCCGCCCGGGCGGGCGCCACCCAGATCGACGGGTCGGTGCGTCGGTTCGGCGCGGGCGCCGGCAACACGCCCCTGGAGGCGTTCATCGGGGTCTGCGACAAGCTCGGCTGGCACACCGGCGTCGACTTCCTGCAGGTCGTCGATGCCTCCGAGGACGTGATCCGGCCCGCGATGCCCGAGGAGTGCCGCCTGGACCGGATGACGCTGATGATGGGCTACGCCGGGGTCTACTCCAGCTTCCTCAAGCACGCCGGCAACGCCGCCGAGCGCTACGACGTCTCGGGCGCCCAGATCCTGCTCGAGGCGGGTCGGCGCAAGCTCATCGGCGGCCAGGAGGACCAGCTCGTCGACATCGCGCTGATGCTGCGCGCCGAGCAGGACAAGGCCGCCGCGAACGGGTGAGAGCCGGTTACTTGTCCCTAACTAGAACGTGTTCTAATCTTGGTGGAACACGTTCCACCGACAGGAGATTGCGATGACCCAGGCTGTTCTCGACGGCGTGCGCGACCTGCTCCCGGGCCTCCGGGACCGCGCGGACGAGGCCGAGCGTCTCCGGGTGGTGCCCGACGCCAACATCAAGGAGCTCGAGGAGACCGGCTTCTTCCGGCTGCTCCAGCCGCGTCGCTTCGACGGCTTCGAGGCCGACCCCGTCGACTTCTACACCGCGGTGCGCGACATCGCCTCGGCGTGCGGCTCGACCGGCTGGGTCAGCAGCGTCGTGGGCGTGCACCCCTGGCAGGTCGCGCTGTTCGCCGACGAGGCGCAGCAGGCGGTGTGGGGCGAGGACACCGGCACCCGGCTCTCCTCCTCCTACGCCCCCACGGGCAAGGCGGTGCTCACCGACGGCGGCTACCGGCTCTCGGGCAAGTGGAGCTTCTCCTCCGGCGCCGACCACTGCAGCTGGGTGCTGCTCGGCGGCCTGGTCTTCGACGCCGACGGCAACGTGGTCGACTTCAAGACGTTCATGCTCCCGCGCTCCGACTACACCATCAACGACGTGTGGCACATGGTCGGGCTCGCGGGCACCGGCTCCAACGACATCGTGGTCGACGACGTGTTCGTCCCCGAGGCGTTCACGCTCTCGATGGGCGAGACCGGCTCGTGCCGCGGCCCCGGCCAGGCGCAGAACACCAGCGACCTCTACAAGCTGCCGTTCCACTCGATCTTCACCGGCACCATCACCACCCCGATCATCGGGATGGCGATGGGTGCCTACGCCGAGCACGTCGAGATGCAGCAGCAGCGCAGCCGCGCGGCGTACCTGGGGGAGAAGGCGTCGAAGGACCCCTTCGCGATGGTCCGCATCGCACGCGCCTCCAACGAGATCGACGCGGCCTGGGCGCTGCTGGTCGGCAACATCCGCGAGGAGCAGGCCCACGTCGCCAGGGGCGAGCAGATCCCCCTGCGGCTGCGGCTGAAGGTGCGCCGCGACCAGGTGATCGGCTCGCAGCGCGCCATCGACGCCATCGACGAGCTCTTCGAGGCCTCCGGCGGCCGGGCGCTGACGCAGGGCACCTACCTGCAGCGCGCCTGGCGCGACGCCCACGCCGGGCGCGTGCACGCCGCCAACGACCCCGAGCGGGCGCTGCAGATGTTCGGCGCCCACGAGTTCGGCCACAAGGTCGACCCGGGGATGTACTGACGTGACCCCCGACTCCGTCCGGCACGAGGCCACGGTCGCCACCGACGCCGCGGGCAAGATGACCCTGCGCTACTACGAGGCGGGGGCGCCCACCCAGGTGGGCGCCGGGCTGCCGCTGGTGATGCTGCACGGCGGCGGGCCCGGCGCCTCGTCGTGGTCGAACTTCGGCCCGGCGCTGCCGGGCTTCGCCGAGTCGTTCCGCACGATCCTGGTCGACCAGCCCGGCTTCGGCGGCTCCGACAAGCCGCCGGTCGTGGGCAACTACTACCGCTTCGCCGCCGACGCGGTCGTGGCGCTGCTCGACGAGCTGGGCATCGAGCGGGTGCACCTGCTCGGCAACAGCCTCGGCGGCGGCACCGCCATGCGGCTCGCGCTGTCGTACCCCGACCGGGTCGGCCGGCTGGTGCTGATGGGCCCGGGCGGGCTGTCTCTCAACCTCTTCCACGCCGACCCGACCGAGGGGGTGCAGCGGCTGATGGAGTTCGGGGGAGACCCCACGCCGGAGCGGCTGCGGGCCTTCATCTCCACCATGGTCGTCGACCAGTCGCTGGTCACCGACGAGCTGGTCGCCGCCCGGTACGCCGACGCCACCGCCCCCGGAGCGCAGGAGGCGATGCGCTCGATGGGGATGTCGTTCTGGAACCCCGAGACCGCCGAGGACGGCATGCTGTGGCGCGAGGCGCACCGGCTGCGCAAGCACACCCTGCTGACCTGGGGCCGCGAGGACCGCGTCAACCCGCTCGACGGGGCGATGGTCGCGCTCAAGCTGATCCCGCGCGCGAGCCTGCACGTCTTCCCCAACTGCGGCCACTGGGCGCAGATCGAGGCCGCGCAGGAGTTCCGCGAGGTGGCCACCGCCTTCCTCGCCCGCCACCACGAGAGGGCTCGCTCGTGAGCATCGACATACGCTCCATGGGCTACGTGCGCGTGGCCAGCACCGACCCCGAGCAGTGGCGCCACTTCGCCACCAAGGTCCTCGGCCTCGCCGAGGGGCGCGGGCCGCACCCCGACCACCTGTACTTCCGCATCGACGCCGTCTCCGCGCGGCTCGTGGTGGTGCCGGCCGAGGTCGACCAGCTGGCCTGCACCGGCTGGGAGGTCGCCGACCACCAGGCGCTGCAGGCCGCCCGCGAGCACCTCAAGGAGGCCGGGGTCGCCTACGAGGAGGGCACCGCCGAGGAGCTCGACGAGCGGCGGGTCCAGGAGCTGGTGCGCTTCGAGGACCCGTTCGGCAACGTCTTCGAGCTCTTCCACGGCATCACCTACGAGTCGCGCCCCGTCGTGACGCCGTACGGCGCCCGCTTCGTGACCGGCGACCAGGGGATGGGCCACATCGTGGTGCCGGTCGACGACGACGTCGAGGCGCTGCGCTTCTACTCCGAGGTGCTCGGCTTCCGGCTGCGCGACTCGATGAGCATGCCCGGCGAGTTCGTCGGCAAGGAGCCCGGCTCGAAGGTCTGGCTGCGCTTCCTGGGCGTCAACCCGCGCCACCACTCGCTGGCGTTCCTGCCGATGCCCAACCCGGCGCGGTGCGTGCACATCATGCTCGAGGTCGAGGAGCTCGACGACGTCGGGCGTGCGCTCGAGCGGGTGCGCAAGCACGGCGCGCCGCTCTCGGCGACGCTCGGGCGGCACATGAACGACGAGATGGTCTCGTTCTACGTGCGCTCGCCGGGCGGCTTCGACATCGAGTTCGGCACCGACGGGCTGCAGGTCGACGACGCGCGGTGGGTCGCGCGGGAGTCGACGGCGGTCTCCTACTGGGGGCACGACTTCTCGGGTGGGCGGTGATGTCTAAGGTCGAGGTCATGTCGGAGCACGCCCAGATCCCCGAGGGGATGAACCCGGACGCCCGGGAGACCTGGCCCAGCCCCGAGCTGATCGAGTCCTGGCTCGGCGACTCGGTCTACGACCTGCACCTGGGCCCCGGCGAGGACGTCGCCGTGCCGGGCGAGGACCCCGCGGCCGCGGCCGCGGCCCGCCGCTTCCGCGACGTGCTGAGCCAGTTCGGCTCCGGCGTCACGGTGGTCACCACGATGAGCGGCGACGAGCCCGTCGGGATGACCTGCCAGTCGTTCTCCAGCGTCTCGCTCGACCCGCCGCTGGTGATGTTCGTGCCCGCCAAGACCTCCCGCGCCTGGCCGATGATCCAGCGCGCCGGGCGGTTCTGCGTCAACGTGCTCTCCGCCGAGCAGGCGGCGCTGTCCAACCAGATGGCCAGCCGTGGGGTCGACAAGTTCGCCGGCGTCGACTGGACGCCCGCGCGGCACACCGGCTCGCCGGTGCTCACCGGCACCCTGGCGCACATCGACTGCACCGTGCACGCGGTGCACGAGGCCGGCGACCACTTCGTGGTGATCGGCCGGGCGCTCGACCTGCAGGTCGG
>JBFGFQ010000154.1:0-7153 GCA_041579495.1 Nocardioides sp. | reverse complement strand
GTGGCCGCGGTCGCCGCCACCCGGCTGGTGGCGGCGCTGCTGGTCGGGGGCGTCGTCATGCAGGCCGCGCAGAGCCTGCAGGTGCCGGCCTGGGAGCCGTCGCTCGTGGGCTGGTGGTCGCTGGCCGCGCTCGTGCACGCGTACGCCGCGAGGGCGGTCCCACCGCTGCTCGTCGGCGTCCTGGCCGGCGTCGTGTACGCCGTCTGGGCCCCGCTCGACGCGGGTGCGTCGGGCCTGGGCGTGGTGCTGGCCCTGGGCGTGGCGGGTGTGGGCGCGCTCGCGCTGGCGGCGCCGCACGAGCGCACCGAGCTGCCCGTCTTCGCCATGGTGTGGCGCGAGGTGGGCCTGGTGCTGGTGCTCGTGTCGCTGGTGGTGGCGGCGGTGCCGTGGACCACCGCCGGAGACCGGCCCGGCACGCTGCTCCTGGTGCTGCTGCTCGGCGGCGGTGCCGCGCTCGTGGCGCTGGGCCTGCTGGTCGGTGGCCCCCGCGACCGGGTCGAGGTGCTCGGTGCCCTCGCCGCCCTGGGCACGGCGCTGGTGCTGGTGGCCTGGGAGGCCGGCGCCGACGCCGAGGTCGTCACCGGCTCCGACCTGGTGCACGCCGTGCTCGGGATCGCGGCCTGCGCGCTCGCCTGCGTCGCGGTCGCCGCCGTCGGCACGCTGCGCGACGACCGTCGCCTGGTCGCGCTGGCGACCACGGCGCTGGTCGTCGTCACCACCCTGCAGGCGTTCACGGTCTTCGCGCCGGTGCTCGAGGGCGCCTGGCTCTTCCTGCTGCTGGGCCTGGTGCTCTTCGGCACCGGCCTGGCCTTCGACCGGACCCGCCGCCGGGTCGCGGCCGCCCTCTGACCCCTCGTCCCGCAGGAGCCCACCATGCGCACCACCACCCGCGTCGCCGCCGTCGCCGTGGCCCAGCTCGCTCTGGTCGCGCTCGCCGTGGCGCCACGCCTCTCGGCGCACGTCGTCGGTGACGAGTACCTGCTCGAGGTCGCCGGCGCCGACCCGCACGACCCGTTCCGCGGCGCGTACGCCGCCCTCGACTACCCCGGCCTCGCGCTGCACGGCTCGCGGGTGCCCCGGGGCCGGGCCTACCTGCCGCTGCGCCCCGACGACGGGCTGTGGGTCTCCGGCCCGCCGGTCGTCGAGCGCCCCGCCGAGGGTCCCTACCTGACCTGCGAGGGCGACGGCTGGGACCTCGACTGCGGCATCGGCTCGTGGTTCGCCACCGACGAGGAGGCCGACCGGGTCGGCCGCGCGCTCACCTCGCGCAGCGGGGTCGCGACGGTGCGGGTCGACGGGCGCGGCAACGCGGTGCTGGTCGACGTGCGCACCGAGCCGGGCTGAGCGGATCAGGCGAAGCGACGGTCGGTGTAGCGGCGCAGCTTCTTGAGGAAGGACGAGAAGGTGATGTCGAGGACCGGGGCGAGCAGCTTGAGCAGCCAGCGCTGGGCGCCGGTCGGCCACATCGACAGCGTCCAGGTCAGCCGGCAGCCCGTCGCGGTCGGCACCACCAGGTAGTGCTCGCCGAAGGCCTCGAGACCCGGGGCGTTGGTGCGGGTGAAGCGGAAGGCCATGGTGCGCGGCGGGTCCCAGTCGAGGAAGACCTCCTCGCCCACGATCCCGCCCTGCATCTCCACGGTGCGGGTGGCGCCGACGGCGATGTCGCCGTCGGCCGCGCCGGGGCTGGTCCAGGTCACCCTCGTGATCGCGGTAGCCCAGTGCGGCCAGGCCTCGGCGTCGGCGAGCACCTCGAACAGCTGCTCGGGGGTGATCGCCAGGTCGACACCGTTGGTGAAGCGGGCGGGCGCGGTGGCGATCTCGGCGAGCCCGACCTCCCGGGTCGGGCGCATCTCGCGGACCACTCAGCAGCCGCCCGCGACGGCCGGGATGACCGAGACCTGCACCCCGTCGGGGGTGGGGGTCGCGAGGTCGTCGAGGAAGCGCACGTCGTCGTTGCCGACGTAGACGTTGACGAAGCGGCGCAGCGCCCCGTTGTCGTCGAGGATCCGGGCGCGGATGCCGGTGTGGCGCGACTCGAGGTCGTCGAGCACCTCGGCCAGGGTGGCGCCCGAGGCCGGCACCTCGCTCTCGCCGCCGGTGTAGGTGCGCAGGATGGTGGGGATCCGCACGGACACGCTCATGGCTGTCGGCTCCTCTGCTCAGGCGATGCCGGTGGCGGCGAAGGCGGCGTACGACGGGGCGATGGTCGCGGCCGGGCCCACGGAGTCGGCCACGGCGTCGAGGGTCTTCAGGCCCATGCCGGTGTTGATGACCACGGTCTCCAGCGAGGTGTCGAGCTGGCCGGTCTCGACGAGCTTCTTCAGCACGCCCACGGTGGTGCCGCCGGCGGTCTCGGTGAAGATCCCCTCGGTGCGCGCCAGGAGCAGGATGCCCTCGCGCACGGCGTCGTCGTCGATGTCCTCGACAGCGCCCCCGGTCTCGCGGCAGATGTCGAGCACGTAGATGCCGTCGGCGGGGTTGCCGATGGCCAGGCTCTTGGCGATGGTGTCGGGCTTGACCGGGCGGATCGCGTCGACGCCGCCCTTGTACGCCGTGGAGACCGGCGAGCAGCCGGAGGCCTGGGCCCCGAAGATGCGCACCGGCTTGTCCTCGACCAGGCCCAGCCGCACCAGCTCGCGGAAGGCCTTGTGCACCTTGGTCAGCTGCGAGCCGGAGGCGACCGGGATCACGACCTGGTCGGGCAGGCGCCAGCCGAGCTGCTCGGCGATCTCGTAGCCCAGCGTCTTGGAGCCCTCGGCGTAGAAGGGGCGCACGTTGACGTTGACGAACGCCCAGCCCTCCTCCTCGCCGGCGATCTCGGAGGCGAGCTTGTTGACGTCGTCGTAGTTGCCGTCGACCGCGACCAGCGACTCGGTGTAGACCGCGGAGTTGACCTGCTTGGGCTTCTCGAGGTTGCTGGGGATGAAGACCACGGTCTTGATGCCGGCCCGGGCGCCGGCGGCGGCGACCGCGTTGGCCAGGTTGCCGGTGCTCGGACAGGCGAACACCTTCGCCTTGAGCTCGATGGCCGCGCTCAGCGCGCAGGCGACCACGCGGTCCTTGAACGAGTTGGTGGGGTTCGTCGAGTCGTCCTTGACCCACAGCTTGGTCAGGCCCAGCTCGGCGGCGAGGTTGCGGGCCTCGAGCAGGCGGGTGAAGCCCGGCTCGGTGTTGGGGCTCTGCTCGATGTCGGACGGCACCGGCAGCAGCGCCTTGTAGCGCCAGATGTTGGCGGGCCCGGCCTCGATCTCCTCGCGGGTCACGGCCGGGAAGTCGTAGGCGACCTCCAGCGGGCCGAAGCACTCGGAACAGGCGTAGTGCGGGCCGAGCTCGACGGTGTGGCCGCACTCGCGGCACACCAGCCCGGTGGCGTGGCCGAAGGCGCCCTCGCGCAGGGCCGGCTTCTCGGTGGTGACAGCGCTCATGAAGTCCTCCTCCTCATCTTCCCCGGGCGTCTCTCGCACCGGGCCGGATGTAGCACCGTTTCCACGAACCGCTGGCGCAGGTGGGCCGCAGGTGCGGACCGCCCGGTGGGCGGAGGATCGTGGCGGTTGCCGGGACGTCGACGGGCCGTTCCCTCAGTCCCTCTTGATGAGCTGGGGGCAACTGTACGGGTGCCGCGTCTCGCCATGCGAACCGGGCATCCAGGATGCGGACGCGGGCGGTGCGGACCCGGTGCGCACCCGGTGCGTCAGGCGCGCAGGGCCTCGGCGTCGGCGGTGAGCATCCGCAGCAGCCCGAGCACCTCGTCGGGCCCCTCGAGCAGCACGTCGGCGTGCGCCACGAGGGCCTGCTGCTCCTCCGAGGCCACGGCGGCCAGCAGGGTCGACAGCCCGGCGCGGCCGTGGGCCGCGACCGCCTCGAAGGCCTCCACGTCGCCGAGGTCGTCGCCGACGTAGAGGAAGCCGGCCGCCCCCGTGCGCTCGACGAGCACGTCGACGGCCTGGCCCTTGTGCATGCCGGGCGAGCGCACCTCGAGCACGTTGCGGCCCGGCTCGACGACGAGGTCGTGGGCGCGCGCCAGCTCGGCGACCGGGCCCTCGAGGCGCGCGAAGGCGGCCTCGGGGTCGGGCAGGCGGCGGGTGTGCACGGCCACGGCGAGGCCCTTGTCCTCGATCCAGGCGTCGGCCGCGTCGGCCGCGCGCAGCACCCGGGGCAGCTCGCGCTCGAAGGTGGCCAGGCCGGCGGGCGGGCGCGGCGAGACGATGCGCCGCTCGAGCGAGGACCACCGCTCGTTGCCGTACTGGCCGAAGACGTAGAGGTCCTTGCCGCTGGCGTGCACCGCGTCGGCGACCTCCTCGAGGCCGCCGAGGTCGAGGGCCTGGCGGGCCGGGCGACCGGTCACCACCGCGACCGCGCGCACCTGGGCTGCCAGCGCCACCAGCACCTCGGCGGCGTCGGGGTGGATGTGCGCCTGCTCGGGGTCGTCGACGATCGGCGAGAGGGTGCCGTCGAAGTCGAGACCGACCACGGTCTCGGCTGCGGCGCGCACCAGGGCGGCGTACCGGCCCTCGGCGGCGGCGGAGACGAACTCCATCGCAGGACTCAGTCGAGCTCGCCGGTGAGGATCAGCGTCAGCCGGTCGAGCTTCATCGCCCCCGTGGCCTCGAGGGTGCGGTCGACGCCGAGGTCGAGGGCCAGCAGCTTGGCGGCCCGCTCGAGCTTGGGCGGGAAGTAGACGGTGGTGGCCGGCACGGTGCCGTACCAGTTGTCCTCGCCGACGACCTGCCAGCCGGCGCCGGTGGCGCGCTGCGCGACGCGGCCGGCCAGGCCGGTGACCGAGGAGTTGTTGTAGACCTCGACGTAGACCTCGCCGCGCTTGATCGCCGGGGCCGGCTTCTTCGTCGGCTTCGGCTTCGGCGCCTCGGTCTCCTCGACCTCGACGTCCGGCTCGTCGACCGACTCACGGGCCGCGGGCGTGATCTCGCGCTCGGTGGGCTCGGAGCCCTGGGTGGCGACGAAGGCGAAGGCCGCCATCGCCACCGCGATGATCGAGAGGATCACCACCGGCGAGGGCAGCACGGTGCCGCGCTCGGTGCGGGTGCGCTCGGCTGCGGTGGCCACGGCGCTCAGACCTCGAAGCCGAGGCGGCGGGCCGAGCGCTGGCGCTGGCGGGCCGCCCGCAGGCGGCGCAGCCGGCGCACCAGCAGCGGGTCGGCCTCGAGGGCCTCGGGCTTGTCGATGAGGGCGTTGAGCACCTGGTAGTAGCGCGTGGAGCTCATGTCGAACTTCTCGCGCACCGCGCTCTCCTTGGCCCCCGCGTACTTCCACCACTGGCGCTCGAAGGCCAGGATCTCGCTGTCGCGCTCGCTGAGCAGCGGAGCATCGGTGACGGGCTGGGCGTGGGCGGCGTCCCGCTGGGGCTCCATGCGGCATCTCCGGACTTGGGCTGACGAGGTGGGTGGGCTGCGGGCCATCGTATCCCCCGGGAACTACAGCCGTGTCATTACCGCCCGGGCGTGTCCGCCTCGGTCCTCCCTAGGGTGGTGCGCATGCAGACGGTGCGGTGGGGGTTCCTGACGACGGGCAAGATCGCGCGCAAGGTGGCCGGGGCGCTGGCGCAGGTGCCGGGCTCCGAGCTGGTCGCCGTCGGTGCCCGGCGCCGCGAGTCGGCGGAGGCGTTCGTGGCCGAGCACGCGCCGGGCGCCCGGGCCCACGCGTCGTACGCCGGGCTGGTCGCCGACGAGGCGGTCGACGTCGTCTACGTCGCCTCCCCGCACGCCCTGCACCTCGAGCACGTGCGGATGGCCCTGGAGGCCGGCAAGCACGTGCTCTGCGAGAAGCCGGTGACCCTCGACCTGGCGCAGGCGCGCGAGATGGTGCGGCTGGCGCGCGAGCACGACCGGTTCCTGATGGAGGCGATGTGGACCGCCTGCCACCCGGTGGTGCGCGAGCTGGTCGACCTCGTGCGCGCCGGCGAGCTCGGCACGCCGCGCACCCTGCGCGCCGAGCTCGGCTTCCGCGTCGACGCTCCCCCCGGCGACCGGCTGCTCGACCCCGCGCTGGGCGCCTCCGCGCTGCTCGACATGGGCATCTACCCGCTCACCCTGGCCCACCTCCTGCTCGGCGCGCCCGAGCGGCTGCACGCCGAGGCGGTGCTCTCCGAGCGCGGGACCGACCTCGACGTGGCCGTGCTCGGCCGCTACCCCGGGGGCGCGCTGGCGTCGCTGTCGGCGTCGATGTCCTCCTGGTCCGACCGCTCCGCCGCCCTGGCGACCGACCGCGGCCACCTGCGCCTCGAGGGCCAGTTCCACCACCCCAGCGCCGCCGTGTTCGTGCCCCACGACGCCGCCGGCGTGCCCGGTGAGCCGCGGCGCATCACCGGTCGCGAGCCGGTCGTCGGCGACGGCTACGGCAACGAGGTCGCCGAGGTGGCCCGCTGCGTGCGCGAGGGCCTGCGCGAGAGCCCGTGGGTGCCGCACGAGCAGACGCTCGCGGTGATGGCCCAGCTCGACGACGTACGCCGCCAGGTGGGGGTGCGGCTGCCCGGCACCGACCCCCTCCTCCCGGGCGACGCGGGGTGAGGGAGCGGCGCCTAGGGTGAGCCACGTGTCCTACGACCTCGTGATCGTCGCCAACCGCCTGCCGGTGGACCGGGTGGTGCTGCCCGACGGGTCCCGGGGCTGGCGCACCTCCCCGGGCGGCCTGGTCACCGCGATCGAGCCCGTGATGCGCGCCAACGACGGCGTGTGGATCGGCTGGCCCGGCGGCACCGACCAGGACCTCGAGCCGTTCGAGCACGACGGCCTCGAGCTGGTGCCGATGACGATGAGCGCCGAGGACATCGAGGGCTTCTACGAGGGCTTCTCCAACGGCACCCTGTGGCCGCTCTACCACGACCTCGTCGCCAAGCCGGAGTTCCACCGGGAGTGGTGGGACGCCTACGTCTCGGTCAACCAGCGCTTCGCCGAGAAGGCCGCCTCGCTGGCCAACGAGGGCGCCACCGTGTGGGTGCACGACTACCAGCTGCAGCTGGTGCCGCAGATGCTGCGCGACCTGCGCCCCGACCTGCGCATCGGCTTCTACCTGCACATCCCGTTCCCGCCCGGCGAGCTGTTCCAGCAGCTGCCGTGGCGCCGCCAGGTCCTCGAGGGTCTGCTCGGCGCCGACCTGGTGGGCTTCCAGATGCCCGGCGGGGCCCAGAACTTCGTGC
>JBFGFQ010000153.1:0-7187 GCA_041579495.1 Nocardioides sp. | reverse complement strand
GGTCGCCACCTCCGCCTCCTGACCCGTCCCAGATCTCCCGCCGACCCGTCCCATATCTCCCGCCGCGGGATCGAAGCCGGCTCGGCGCGCGATCCAGGCCGAGTGAGTGCGAGATCCAGGCCGGTTGGGCGGGAGATGTGGGCCTGGACAGGTGAGGTCGAGGACGTGGTGTCGCCCTCGGGGCGGGCATCGAGCGCGCCGCGCGGGCCGTCGACTCCGGCGCCGCGGCCGCCGCCTGGACCGCTGGGTCGCCACCTCTGCCCCCTGACCCGGCTCAAATCGCCCGCTGACCCGTCCCATATCTCGCGCTGACCCGGCCGGGATGTCCCGCCGCGGGACCGAGGTTGACTGGGGGGTGAGATCCAGGCCGAGTGAGTGCGAGATCCGGGCCGGCTGGGCGGGTGATCTGGGCCGGGTCGGCGGGTGGGGCGGGTCAGGTGAGGTCGAGGACGTGGGCGTCGCCCTCGCGGTGGAAGCCGAGGTGGTCGTAGTAGGCGCCGACCATGCGGGGCGGGGTGACCACGCGGCGGAAGCCGAGCTCGCGCAGCGCGTCGCTGCGCCGCCACACGAACTCGCCGGGGGTGAAGTCGCGGAAGCGGGGGGTGACGTAGTCGAGGCGGACGTGGGCCACGTCGCCCTCGCGGCGCACCACCACGACACCGACGGTCTCGTCGCCGCGTTGCACGAGGAAGGCGTGGTCGTCGTCGGGGTCGGGCCGGCCGTCGAAGTCGGGCTGGAAGCGCGCGATGTCGGTGCGGTGGGTGCGCAGCACGTGGTGCAGGTAGGTGTCGTCGGCGCCGACCTCGAGCACCTCGAAGACGTGGTCGTCGTGGCGCTGGCCGACCAGCTTGACCAGGAACCAGACGTTGATGGCGCTGGTGACCGCGTTGAGCCCGACCATCGGCCAGACCTCGATGAGCGCGTTGAACAGCAGCAGCGCCAGGCCCGCGGCGAGGTTGAGCACCCGGAAGCGCAGCACCCGCTGCTGCATCAGCGAGAAGACCAGCAGCGCGCTGCCGCCCCAGCCGAGCGCGTCGAGCCAGTGCTCGGCCAGGAGGTCCACGACCGACCTCAGTCGAGACCGAGGGAGAAGGCGCTCTCGAGGTCGTGCCGGGAGTAGGCGCGGAAGGCGATGTGGGTCTCGGTGGAGGTCACGCCGGGCACCTTGTTGAGGGTGTCGGCGACCACGGTCGCCACCTCGTCGTGGTCACGGACCCGGACCAGGGCGATGAGGTCGATCTGACCGGTCACGGAGTAGACCTCCGAGACGCCGTCGAGGGCGGCGATCTGCTCGGCCACCTCGGGGATGCGGGCGACGTCGGCCTTGACGAAGACGATGGCGGTGATCACGCAGGTCACGGTAGCGCCTCGGCGCGGGGGCGTCGCGAGGTGGCGAGCGGGCGGCGCTCGTCGTCGGGCACCAGGCGGCGCCGCGACTCCGCGACCGCGTCGTGCAGCGCCAGGTGGCGGGTGGCGCCGGCGACCGGGCAGGCCCACTCGCCGGTCACGTCGACGAGGCGCACGTGGTCGGACTCCAACCAGCGCAGGATCTTCTCGGTCTCCTCGGCGCTGGCCGCCGGCACCGGGCCCGGCGCCGGCCGCACGGTCTCGGCCGCGGCCCGCAGCTGGGCGACGTAGGCGTGCGCGTCGTGGTCGGGCGGGATCACGCCGGCCGCGGCGAGCCGGCCGTGGCGCACCACGTGCACCGCCCAGCGACCGTCGTCCTCGCGGCGCGCGGCCACCACCTCGGGGCAGCCGGTCAGCGCGCTCAGGCGCTGGGTGCGGGCCGCGGCGCGCACGAAGGAGGCGAGCCGGTCGCGGTGGGTGCTGGCCTCCTCGAACCGCTCGTCGGCGGCCAGCAGGCCCATGCGGTGGTTGATCGTCTCGACGACGTCGTCGGGGCGGTGCAGCAGCGCGTGGCGCAGCTGGCGCACCAGGGCGGCGTACGACGCCTCGTCAGCGCTGCCGTCGCAGGGGGCGAGGCACTTGCCCATCTCGGCGAGCACGCAGGCGGCGCGCGAGGGCCGGCGCGCCAGCCGGTCGGTGCACTGGCGCACCGGGAAGGTCTCGTGCAGCGCCGCCAGGCAGCTCTCGGCCGCCCGCTTGGAGGAGAACGGGCCCAGGTAGTCGGCGTCGTCCTCGAGCACCCGGGTCACCAGCGAGAGCCGGGGCCAGGGCTCGCGGGTGAGCTTGAGGAAGTGCATCTTCTCGGGGAAGCGCGAGCGGCGGTTGTAGCGCGGCTTGTGCTCGGCGATCAGCCGCAGCTCGCGCACCTGCGCCTCGAGCGGGGTGGCGCACTCCACGTGGTCGACGCGGTCGGCCAGGCGCACCATCTCGCCCATCCGCGAGCGGGTCTCGGAGGCGGTGAAGTAGGAGCGCACCCGGGTGCGCAGGTCGCGGGAGGTGCCGACGTAGAGCACCCGCTCGTGGTCGTCGCGGAAGAGGTAGACCCCGGGGGCGTGCGGCAGCTGCTCGGCCAGGTGCCGCTTCTTGCGCTGGGCGGGGCTGACCCGCGCCGAGAAGGTCTGCAGCTCCTCGAGGGTCTGCACCCCGAGGCTGCCCAGGCGCCCGAAGAGCCCGTGCAGGACATCGACGGTCGCGCGGGCGTCGGCGAGCGCGCGGTGGTTGGGCGTGGTCTCGGCGCCGAAGAGCCGGGCCAGGGAGGAGAGCTTGCAGTTGGGTGCGTCGTCGCGGGTGATCACCCGGCGCGCGACCTTGGCGGTGTCGACGACCTCGAAGCGCGGCCAGGGCCGCTGCTGCTCGGCGGCGAAGTGCTGCAGGAAGCCCACGTCGAAGGGCGCGTTGTGGGCCACCAGCACGCAGCCGGCCGCGAACTCCAGGAACGCCGGGAGCGCGGACTCGATGCCGGGGGAGTCGGCGACCATCGTGTTGGTGATGCCGGTGAGCACCGAGATGAACGGCGGGATCGTGGTGTGCGGGTTGACCAGGGTCTGGAACTCGCCGAGCACCTCGCCGCCGCGCACCTTGACCGCGCCGATCTCGGTGATCATCGCGCCGTGGGCCGCCGAGCCGCCCGTCGTCTCGAGGTCGACGACGCAGAAGGTCAGGTCGCGCAGCGGTCGACCGAGCTCGTCGAAGCTCAGCTGGGCCTCGCGCGGCGGGGTGCTGGTGACGGTCTGCGCGCGGGCCCTGCTCATGGTGGTGACGCTAGGTGCCGGAACCGACAGTGCGCGGTAGGCGCGCGCCCTAGGCTGGAGGCAGGTGTGGACGACGGCCGCGGAGCCGGGCGCCACGAGGGAGCGGAGGGGACGGCGGGATGCAGAGCGAGCGCGCCGCCGCGCAGGGTGTCGAGGACGGGACCGAGGTCGGGCTGGAGGACCTGCCCGTCGAGGTGCGCACGCGCGTCGTGGCGGTGGTGGCCTCGGTGCTGCCCGAGGTCGCCGGGCTGCCACCGGCGTTGCGCCGGGTGGCCGGCTTCGCCCCGGCCCGCCGCGCGCGGCTGGGCGGTACGGCGATCGTGGCCGCGCTGCGCGACCCCGACCTGCGCGAGCGGGCCGCCCACCAGGTGGCCGCCGCGCGCGCCAGCGACGTGCGCACGCTGCGCGAGGGTGGGTCGGGCGACGCGCTCGAGGACGCCGCGCTCGGGTGGCTGCTGCGCCCGCGCGGCTGGACCCGGCGCCTCGACGACGCCGTCAGCACCGTGGCGGCCCGCGAGGAGAGCGCCGAGCGGGCCCGGGAGGCCCGGCTGACCGAGCGCGCCGAGCAGGCAGAGCAGGCGCTGCGCGAGGCGCGGGCGTCGTACCGCGCGCAGCTGGAGGAGCAGAAGTCGGAGATCGCGACGCTGCGCCGCAAGCTGGGGGAGACCCGCGGTGCCGAGCGGGCCGCCCGCGACGAGCTGGCGCAGGCGCGCAGCGAGGTCGAGGAGGCCCGCGGCCGCGAGCAGGCCGCGCTGGGCGCGCAGGAGAAGGAGGTGCGCCGGCTGCGGGCACGGGTCGAGGAGCTGGAGGCGCAGGCCCAGTCGCAGCGGCGCGCCGGCCGGGTCGAGCGCGAGGACGCCAGCGCGCGGGCGCGGGTGCTGCTCGAGACCGTCATCGACGCGGCCTCCGGGCTGCGCCGCGAGCTGGGGCTGCCGGCCGGGTCGACGTCGCCGGGGGAGTCGGTGGAGCAGCAGGTCGAGGACGACGCGGCCCGCGAGACCACCACCGGGCAGCCCGCGAGCGCCCCGATCACCGCGACGGTGCTCGAGCAGCACCTGTCGCTGCCGCACGCGCGCCTGGTCGTCGACGGCTACAACGTGAGCAAGGCGGTGTGGTCGTCGTCGTCGCTGGAGACCCAGCGTTCCCGGCTGCTGGCGCTGCTCGCGCCGCTGGTCGCGCGCACGCGCGCGGAGACGACCGTGGTCTTCGACGCCGCCGAGGTCGACCTGCGCCCCGCGGTCTCCGCGCCGCGCGGGGTCAAGGTGCTCTTCAGCCCGTACGGCGTGATCGCCGACCGCGTCATCGAGGACCTGGTCGCCGCCGAGCCCGACGGCCGCGTGGTGGTCGTGGTGACCGACGACCAGGAGCTGCGCTCCCGCACCCGCTCGCGGGGCGTGCGGCACGTGTCGTCGCGGGTGCTGCTCGACCTGCTGGCACGCTGAGGGGCCCCGCCGACGCTGGCCGGAACCGGCCCCCGGAGGGGCCGCGACACGCCGCGGCGGGACCGTCGCGGGCCCGGTTGTCGGTGGTCCCTGCCAGCGTCCCCCTCATGACGACGAGAATCGACTGCGACACCTGTGTGGTGCGGGGCCTGTCCTGCCACGACTGCGTGGTCTCCGTGCTGCTGGGGCCGCCGCCCGAGCTGACCATCGACGACGACGAGAAGGCGGCGCTCGACGCGCTGGCCGCGGGGGGACTCGTGCCACCGCTGCGGCTGGTGGAGCCGGTCACCGGGCCCGAGGCCGAGTCCGCCTGACTGGTCCACGCCCCCGCGCGGGGCGTGCCACGTGTGGCCCCTGTGACCCGTGTGACACCTGGGTCGCAGATCTCCGCAATTTGCGGGTCGACGCGCGGCCGGTGTTTGGTTCCGGCGCCTCCCAGCGATTACCGTCCGTGGCTGGTGTCCGTGGGAGTGGATCGTCCTGGTCCGCGCGGGCACCGCGTCGAGTCCGGGGCGTCCGCGCCCCGGAGCCGGGGAACCATCGGTCGTGGGGTCGCACCCTCCTGCTCACCCGGCAGACGTCGATAGCTGAGGGAGACCGCCCACCCGTGCTTCAAGGTCGCAAGCGCCTGACCACCGGCTTCGCCGGTGCCCTGCTCGTCGGAGCGGTGGCCTTCGTGCCGACCAGCCCCGCGCAGGCCGAGCCCGACATCGACGACGTGCAGGCACGCGTCGAGCGGCTCTACCACGAGGCCGAGCAGGCCTCCGAGCGCCACAACGACGCCCGCATCGAGCTCGAGGAGCTGCAGCGCGAGCTGGAGGCCGTGCGCGCCGACCAGCAGCGCCAGGACGAGCGGATGAGCTCGGTGCGCGAGCAGGTGCGCGACTCGATCGTGCGCACCTACCAGGGCCAGAACCTCTCCGCCGTGGGCCAGGTCGTCGTCTCCGACGACCCCAGCGCCTTCCTCGCGCAGATGTCGACCCTCAGCGCCTACGACGGCCTGCAGGACCAGCTCTTCGACACCTACTCCACCGAGGTCAAGGCGCTCGACATCCGCCGCCAGGCGACCGCGGCCCAGGCCGCCGAGCTGGCCGCGGTCGAGGAGGAGCTCGCCGAGGAGAAGGCGACCATCGACGAGAAGGTCGAGGAGGCCGAGTCGCTGCTCTCGCGCCTCGAGACCGAGGCCCGCCAGGCGGTCGTCTCGCGCGACGCCTCGCGCACCGGGACCGCGCCGGTCTCGGTGCCCGCCTCGGGCCGGGCCGCGGCCGCGGTGCAGTACGCGCTGGCCCAGGTCGGCAAGCGCTACGTCTACGGCGCCGCCGGCCCGAGCGCGTTCGACTGCTCCGGCCTGACGATGATGGCCTGGCGCCAGGCGGGCGTCTCGCTGCCGCACTCCTCGAGCGCGCAGTACGGCGGCGGCACCAAGGTCTCCACCTCGGCCCTGCAGCCCGGCGACCTCGTCTACTACTACAGCCCGATCAGCCACGTCGGCATCTACATCGGCAACGGCCAGATCGTGCACGCCGCCAACCCCAGCACCGGCGTCCAGATCACCGGCGTCCGCTCCATGCCCCTCGTCGGGGCCACGCGACCCGGCTGATCCGCTGGCAGGCACCGAGCACCGCGAGGCCGGTCGCCCACGATGGTGGGTGGCCGGCCTCTCGCTGTCCCTGCTGCTGGTGCTCGGCGTGCTGGCCTGGCGCGCGCTCGACGACCCGTACGTCGCCTCGCCCGGCGCCGGTGCGGCCCCGACGGCGCGACCCGGCCAGGCGGCCGCGGCCCTGGCCGGCCTGGAGGACGCGATCGCGCGCGGCGACACGGCGGCGGCGACCGCGCTGGCCCCACCCGACGACACCGCGGCCGCCGCCCGGCTGCGCGACGTCGTGGAGAACGCCCAGGAGCTGGGCCTCGAGGGCGTCACCCTGCGCTACGTCGACCAGGACGGCGGCACCGACCCCGGCGGCGCCTGGCGCGCGGTGGTCGACGTGACCTGGCAGATCACGGGCTTCGACCCCGCGCCGGCCCGCAGCGAGGTCGTGTTCGCGCTGCGCAACGTCACCGACGACACCGGCGAGCGGGTCGCCGTGACGGCGGCCGGGGTCGCCGGCGGCCGGGCTCCGCTGTGGCTCAGCGACGACCTGCGGGTGCGGCGCACGGACTCGCGGGTGGTGGCCGTCGCCGGCTCGGCCCGCGACCTGGCTCGCTACGACCGGTTGGCCCGGCGCGCCCTGCCGGTGGTCCGCGAGGTGCTGCCCGGGGCCGACCGCGGGCTGGTGGTCGAGGTGCCCCGCACCGCCGCCGCCCTCGACGCCGCCCTCGGCGTCGACGACGGCACGTACGCCGGCGTCGCGGCGGTGACGACCAGCCCCGACGGCGTGGTCACCGAGTCGGGCCCCCTGCACGTGCTGGTCAACCCGCAGGAGATGGCCCGCCTCGAGCGCACCGGCGCGCAGGTCGTGATGAGCCACGAGGCCGTGCACGCGCTCACCGACGCGCCGACGAGCCGCGCCCCGCTGTGGCTCGTCGAGGGGTTCGCCGACTACGTGGCCCTGCGCGACGTCGACCTGCCCGACGCGACCCTCGCCGC
>JBFGFQ010000152.1:0-7228 GCA_041579495.1 Nocardioides sp. | reverse complement strand
TCGGCGGGGTGGGTGGGGCGGCTGGTGACAGGGGGATTGCTGAGGTCGGGAGGCGCCGTCAGGTGCGGGTGATGCGGTTCTCCACAGGTTCGGGATCGGGTCTTCCCGGGTAGGTAAAGGACTGCGTAGCGTCACCGGCGGCGCGTTCCCCTGTCCTCGGATCCCTGCTCGGAGGGAGTCTCACCATGGCGATGACCCACGCCGACGCCCGGCGAGTGCCGGCTCCCGCCCGGATGCCCGGGCACGCCGAGGTGCTCGAGCAGCTCGACCACGCGCTGCGCGAGGTGGTGCGCCGCGAGGGCATCGACCCGCAGCGCGACCCGGGCGTCGTACGCCGGCTGGCCGGGTCGTTGGTGCGGGCCCACGACGAGCGCAGCCTGACCGGTGCGGTGGCGCCGGTCGGTGATGCGGACGCACTGGTGGGCGAGCTGGTGGCCCGCGTGTCCGGGTTCGGCGCGCTGCAGCCCCTGCTCGACGACCCCACGGTCGAGGAGGTGTGGATCAACGACCCGAGCCGCGTCTTCGTGGCCCGCAACGGCCGGCACGAGCTGACCAACCTCATGCTCACCCAGGCGCAGGTGGCAGAGCTGGTGGAGCGGATGCTCAAGTCGAGCGGTCGGCGCATCGACATGAGCCGCCCCTTCGTCGACGCCATGCTGCCCGAGGGACACCGGCTGCACGTGGTGCTCGAGGGGATCAGCCGCGGCTTCTCGGCGGTCAACATCCGCAAGTTCGTGCTGCGCGCCGCACGTCTCGACGACCTCGTCGAGCTGGGCAGCCTGACCCCGCAGGCGGCGGCCTTCCTGCAGGCCTCGGTGCGCGCCGGCCTCAACATCCTCGTCTCCGGCGGCACCCAGGCCGGCAAGACCACGATGCTCAACTGCCTGGCGGCGGCCATCCCCGGCAGCGAGCGGGTGATCTCCGCCGAGGAGGTCTTCGAGCTGCGCTTCCCGCACCCCGACTGGGTGCCGCTGCAGACCCGGCAGGCCGGGCTCGAGGGCACGGGTGAGATCCGGTTGCGCGACCTGGTCAAGGAGACGCTGCGGATGCGGCCGAGCCGGGTGATCGTGGGGGAGGTGCGGGCCGAGGAGTGCCTCGACCTGGTGCTGGCGCTCAACTCGGGGCTGCCGGGCATGTGCACCCTGCACGCGAACTCGGCGCGCGAGGCGCTGGTGAAGATGTGCACGCTGCCGCTGCTGGCCGGGGAGAACATCGGCTCGCGCTTCGTGGTGCCCACGGTCGCGTCGTCGGTCGACCTGGTGGTCCACCTCGGCCTCGACCACCAGGGCCGGCGCCACGTCGAGGAGATCGTGGCGGTGCCCGGGCGCACCGAGAACGACATCATCGAGGTGGAGCCGGTCTTCCGGCGCTCGGGCGGCGAGCTGCGCCGGGCCCAGGGGATGCCGCCGCGCCCCGAGCTCTACGAGCGGCACGGCATCGACGTACGACGCCTGCTCGCGGTGGGCGCGGAGCAGGAGGCCTGAGCGTGGGCGCGCTGGTGGGCCTCGGGGTGGGGGTCGGGCTGCTGCTGATCTGGTCGGCGTTCACCATGCCGCGTCGGCCCCGCGCCACCGCCGCCGGGCCCGGCCGCCTCGAGCGGCTGCTCGGCTCGGCCGGGCTGCGCGGGGTGTCCTCGACGTCCTTCGTGCTGCTGTGCGTCGTCTGCGGCGTCGGTGCCGCGCTGCTGGTGCAGGTGGTCTCGGGCACCCCGCCGGTGGCGGTGGTCTTCGGGGTGCTGTCGGCGTACCTGCCGGTGACCGTCGTGGCGGCCCGGGCGCGCCGACGCCTGCGCGAGCTCGCCGAGGTGTGGCCCGAGGCGGTGGACAACCTGGCCTCGGCGGTGCGCGCCGGCATGTCGCTGCCCGACGCGCTGTCGGCGCTGGGCACCCGTGGTCCCGAGCCGCTGCGCGAGGCGTTCTCCGGGTTCGCCCTCGACTACCAGGTCTCCGGGCGCTTCGGCGAGAGCCTCGACCGGCTCAAGGACCGCCTCGCCGACCCCGTCGGCGACCGCGTCGTCGAGGGGCTGCGGGTCGCCCGCGAGGTCGGTGGCGGCGAGCTCGGCCGGCTGCTGCGCAACCTGTCGGGCTACCTGCGCGAGGACGCGCGGACCCGCTCCGAGCTGGAGTCGCGGCAGGCGTGGACCGTCAACGGCGCCCGTCTGGCCGTCGCGGCCCCCTGGGCGGTGCTGCTGCTGATGTCGCTGCAGAGCGACGTGATCCGCCGCTACGCCTCGCCCGCCGGCGTCGTCGTGCTCGCCGTCGGGGCGGCGCTGTGCGTGGTGGCCTACCGCCTGATGATGCGCATCGGCCGGCTGCCGACCGAGAGGCGGATCCTCTCGTGAGCCTGACGATGTGGGGAGCCCTCCTGGGCGCGACGACCGCCGCCGGGCTGCTGCTGGTGGCCGCGCGGGTGCGGACGTTACGCCGCCCGCAGCTGGCCGCGCGCGTGCTGCCCTACCTGCGCGACCTCCCGTCGGCCGGGCGCCCGGTGTCGGCCGGCCCCGCAGCGGGCTCCTCCTCGGTCGTGGTCGCGGTCTTCGGCCCGCTGCTGCGCTCCCTGGCCGAGAGCGTCGAGCGGGTGCTGGGCGGCGCGACGTCCGTACGCCGCCGCCTGGCCCGCGCCGGCCTCGACAGGAGCGTCCACGAGTTCCGCATCGAGCAGGTCCAGTGGGGACTGGTCGCGTTCGCGGTGGCTGCGGCCTGGGGGCTGCTGCGCACCCTCGGCGACCCCGGCGCGGTCGTCAGCTCGGTCCTGGTCTGCGTCATCGCGTTCGCGGTGGGTGTGCTGGGCCGCGACCACCACCTCTCCGCCCAGGTGCGCGCCCGCGAGCGCCGCATCCTCGCCGAGTTCCCCACCGTCGCCGAGCTGCTCGCGCTGGCGGTCGCGGCGGGGGAGAGCCCCGTGGGCGCCCTCGACCGGGTGGTCAGCCGCTCCGGTGGTGAGCTGTCGGCCGACCTGGCGCGGGTCCTGGCGCAGGTCCGCACCGGCGAGCCCGTCGGCTCCGCCTTCGACACCCTCGCCGCCACCAGCGGGCTGCCGCTGGTCTCCCGCTTCGCCCAGGGCGTCGCGACCGCCGTCGAGCGCGGCACACCGTTGGCCGACGTGCTGCACGCCCAGGCCGCCGACGTCCGCGAGGCCGGGCGCCGCGAGCTCATCGAGTCCGCCGCCCGGCGCGAGGTGCTGATGATGGTGCCGGTGGTGTTCCTCGTGCTCCCGGTGACGATCCTGTTCGCCTTCTGGCCCGGCGTGGTCGGCCTCGACCTGACGACCCCATGACCCTCTCGGGAAAGGACACCGCATGACCTCCCTCCTGGCGCACCGCCTGGTGCTGCTCTGGCTCGCCCTCGTGGCACCCGCCCCACCCGGCCGCAGCCGACGCGGCGAGCGCGGCGACGTGCCCGGCTGGGTGCTGGTCACCGTGATGTCGGCCGGCATCGTGGTCGCCATCGGCTCCATCGCCCAGGACGAGCTCGGGCAGATGCTGCGCAACGCGCTCAACAAGGTGAAGTAGTGCCGCTGCTGCGTCGGCGCGGCTGCCGCGGTGCGGCGATCGTCGACTTCGTCCTGGTGCTGGTGGTGCTCGTGCCGCTGGTGCTGGGCATCCTGCAGGTCTCGTTGGTGCTGCTGGTGCGCAACACGCTCGCCTCGGCCGCCTCCGAGGGAGCCCGGTACGCCGCCACCGCCGGGCGCGGCGAGGCCGACGGCGTCGCGCGCACCCGCAGCCAGATCGACGGCGCCGTCTCGGGACGCTTCGCCCAGGACGTCGCGGCGCGCACCGTGCTGGTAGACGGCGCGCCCACCGTGGTCGTCACGGTGCGCGCCACCGTGCCGGCGCTGGGGCTCGGTGGGCCCGGGGTCGGCATCGAGGTGGCCGGCCACGCGGTGGAGGAGGAGCAGTGACCCGCCGCCGGCCGAGGACCGGGCGCCGCGACGAGACCGGCAGCGCCCTGGTCGAGCTGGTGTGGCTCGGCATCCTGCTGCTGGTGCCGCTGCTGTGGATCGTGGTCAGTGTCTTCGACGTCCAGCGCGGCGCGTACGGGGTGGAGTCCGCGGCCCGGTCGGCGGCCCGGGCCTACGCCCTGGCGCCCGACGACGCCAGCGGACACGACCGCGCGCAGGCCGCCGCCCGGCAGGCGCTGGCCGACCAGGGCCTCGAGGACGCCCCGGTCGAGATCGACGTCGACTGCGGCGGGTTCGCCGACTGCCACTCCGGCACCGCGGTGGTCACGGTGCGCGTCGACTCGCGCATCGAGCTGCCGCTGATGCCCGACGTGCTGGGCGGGGGAGCGCCCAGCCTCGCGCTGGCCTCGAGCCACACCGTCCCGATCGGGCAGTTCCAGGAGGTCACCCGGTGAGACCCGCCCGGGGCCGCGACGAGCGCGGCCAGGTGAGCGTGCTGGTCATCGGTTTCGCCTTCGTGCTGGCCCTCGGTGTGGCGGTGGTCGTCGACGTCAGCGCCGCCTACCTCCAGCGCTCGGGGCTCAGCACGCTGGCAGACGGGGCCGCGCTGTACGGCGCCGACGCGGGCGCGACCGGCGCGTCGACGTACACCGAGGGGGTGCCGGAGGGACGGCTCGCCCTCGACCCGGGCGTCGCCCGCGCCGGCGTGGCCGACTACCTGCGCAGCGTGGGAGCCCAGCAGGAGTACCCGGGGCTGCGGTTCGTGGTGGTCGTCGACCAGGCGCGCTCGTCGGTGCAGGTGCGGGTCAGCGCGCCGCTCGACCTGCCGCTGAACGTCCCGGGCGCCCCGCAGGCGCCGACCGTCTCGGCCGAGGGGTCCGCGGTCTCCGACATCGAGCGGTGAGCACCCAACCACCGGTGTCGCCGGTGATCAGGCACATCGCCCGGGCCCAGATGTGTGCCGAGCACACATACCCCTGCCAACAGGACGTGCGTAGCGTCACTCGAATGCACGAGACCGCCGTCACACACCCCCACGCGGGCGGTCGCCCGGAACGGAAGGAACCCCGCCCATGATCGGGCTCATCGGAATCATCCTGTCGCTGGTCCTGCTGATCTTCTTCGCCTACCGCGGCGTCAACGTGATCATCCTGGCCCCGCTGATGGCGCTGCTCGCGACCGCGTTCGCGGGCGGCCTGCCCATGCTGGCCACCTACACCCAGGTGTTCATGCCGGCGCTGGGCAACTACCTGATCACCTACTTCCCGCTGTTCCTGCTCGGCGCGCTCTTCGGCAAGCTGATGGACGACAGCGGCTCGGCGCGCTCGATCGCCTACTTCATCGTCGAGAAGCTCGGCGACACCAAGGCGATCCTCGCGATCGTCCTGGCCTGCGGCATCCTCACGTACGGCGGCGTCTCGCTGTTCGTGGTCGCCTTCGCCGTCTTCCCGATCGCCGCGGCGCTCTTCCGCGAGGCCGGGGTGCCCAAGCGGCTGATCCCCGCCACCATCGCGCTGGGCTCGTTCACCTTCACGATGACCGCCCTGCCGGGGACCCCGCAGATCCAGAACGCGATCCCGGCGCCGTTCTTCGGCACCAACGCCTTCGCCGCACCCGGCCTGGGCATCATCGCCGCGATCATCATGTTCGGCGGCGGCACCGCGTGGCTGATGTACCGCTCCAAGAAGCTCACCGCCGCCGGCGAGACCTACCTGCCCACCGAGACGCCCAAGGGTCCCGGGCTGCTGAGCCGCCTCGGCGGCAGGGGTAGCGACCGCGACGAGCGCGGCAGCACGACCGTGCGGCCCGGCCCCGAGCCGCACGGCACCGCCACCGCCACCGCCACCACCGGCGAGCCGGTGGCCACCGACCAGTCGACGCTCCCGCGCCCGAGCGTGCTGATCGCCTTCCTGCCGATCTTCGTGGTGATCGCGCTCAACTACGTGCTGGTCACCTGGGTCTTCCCGGCGATGGACACCGACTACCTGGCCGGCGACGCCTACGGCAACACCGACATCGACACCGTCGGCGGCATCTGGGCGATCGTGGTGGCCCTGGTCGTCTCCACGCTGATCGTCGTCGCCACCAACTACCAGCGCTTCGGCAACGTCAAGGAGTCGGTCAACGACGGCACCATGGGGTCCTTCCTGCCGATCTTCAACACCGCCAGCGAGGTCGGGTACGGCGCCGTCATCGCCTCGCTGCCCGCCTTCCGCATGGTGCGCGACTCGGTGCTGGGCATCTCCAGCAACCCGGTGATCTCGCTGGCCGTCGCCGTCAACGTGCTCGCCGGCATCACCGGCTCGGCCTCGGGCGGCATGAGCATCGCGCTGCAGACCCTGGGCGAGCAGTTCCGCGGGCTCGCCGACGCGCAGGGCATCAGCCTGGAGCTGATGCACCGGGTCACGGTGCTGGCCGCCGGCGGCTTCGACGCGCTGCCCCACAACGGCGCCGTGGTCACGGTGCTGGCGATCTGCGGACTGACGCACCGCCAGTCCTACAAGGACATCTTCGTGGTGGCCGTCGCGATCCCGCTGGCGGCTCTGGCGGTCGTGATCACGCTGGGCACGCTGTTCGGCGGCTTCTGATCCCGCGCCTCGTGCCCCCGGGGGTGGCCCACGGGTCACCCCCAGGGGCACGACCGCACCGGTAGTTTCGGAGCCGTGACAGCCGACCTCGTCTACCTCGTGGCCGGCGCCAGCCTGCTGCTGGCCATCGTCCTGCCCAGCGCGCTGGGTCGCCTGCCGCTCACCTCGCCCATGGTCCTGGTCGGCCTGGGCATGCTGCTGGGCCTGACCCCGCTGCCCGACGACCTCCCGCTGAACCCGCAGGACAACCGGGCGGCGATCGAGCACATCACCGAGCTCACCGTCCTGATCGCGCTGATGGGCGTCGGACTCGCGCTCGACCGCCCCCTCGACCCGCGCCAGCGCGCCTCCCGCCGCGCGTGGTCGCCCACCTGGCGGCTGCTCGGCATCGCGATGCCGCTCTCGATCGCCGGCGTCGCCATGCTCGGCTGGTGGGCCGGCCTGGCCCCGGCCGTCGCGATCCTGCTCGGCGCCGTCCTGGCCCCCACCGACCCGGTGCTCGCCTCCGACGTGCAGGTCGGCGGCCCGGCCACGCACAGCGCCACCGACGGCACCGGGAAGGCCGACGACTGCGCGCCCATCGACGAGGACGACGAGGTCCGCTTCGCTCTCACCGCCGAGGCCGGGCTCAACGACGGCCTCGCCTTCCCGTTCGTCTACCTCGCGGTGCTGGTCGCCGGCGGCGGTGCCCTCGGGGCGACGTCCCTGGAGTGGGTGGGCTGGTACCTGCTGGGCAAGAC
>JBFGFQ010000151.1:0-7236 GCA_041579495.1 Nocardioides sp. | reverse complement strand
GGCAGGTCGCGCAGCGCCCGGGGGCCGCCGACCTGCGCCTGGTGGGGGCGGCCTGGCAGGTCTCCCACCGCACCGGGGCGGGCCTGGCCGGCGCCCTCGCGCAGGTCACCACCGACCTGCGCGCGCGGCACGCCTCGCGCCGGGTGGTCGCCGGCGAGCTGGCCTCGGCGCGCGCCACGGCCCGCCTCGTGGCCGTGCTACCGCTGCTCGCGCTCACCTTCGGCGCCGGGGCGGGCGGCGACCCGTGGACGTTCCTGCTCACCCATCCCGTCGGTCTCGCCTGCCTGGGTCTCGGACTCGCCTTCGGGCTGGGCGGGCTGGCGTGGATCGAGGCGCTGGCGCGACAGGTGGTCCGGTCGTGACGAGCGCGGCCTGGGCCGGCGTCCTCGCGTCCGTGGCGGCGGCCGGCGCGGTGGCCCTGCTGCTGCCCGGGCGACCGCGGTGGGCAGGGGTGCGGGCCGACGCCCCGGTGGTGGCCGACGACGCGCCCGGGTGGCTTCGGCGGCACCGCTGGGTCTGGTCGGTGCTGTCGGCGATCGGTGCGGCCACGGTCGTGGGTGGGCCGCTGTCGCTCCCGGCCGGCACCGCAGCAGCGGTGGCGGTCTGGGTGGTGATCGAGCGCGCCGAGTCCCCGGCCCTGCGCGCCGAGCGGGACGCCGTACGACGCGACGTCCCAGCGGTCGTCACGCTCCTGGCCTCGGCCCTGCGGTCGGGAGCCGCCCCGGGTGAGGCGCTGTCCGTCGTGGCCGAGGCGCTGCCGGGGTCTGCGGCCGACCGCCTGGTGGCCGTGGCCGCGCGGCTCCGGCTCGGCGGCGACCCCACCCAGGTCTGGGCCGGTCTCGAGCGTGACGACGAGCTGGCGGTGCTGGGCCGGGTCATGGGGCGGGCCCACGCCACCGGAGCACCGGTCGTGACCGCGGTCGAGCGGCTGGCCGACGACCTCGCCCGTGCGGCCCGGGGCGCCGCCGAGGACCGGGCTCGCGCGGTCGGCGTCAAGGCCGCTGTCCCCCTCGGGCTCTGCCTGCTGCCGTCGTTCGTGCTGATCGGGATCGTGCCGCTCGTGGCCGGACTGGTGGCCACCATGGGCTGGTGAGCCGTGGGTGCGCCCACCTGTCGTCCACCGAGCGGTGGAGACGGGTGGTCCTCCACAGGTCGTCGGCGGGCGCCGGCGAGGGACGGCCGGGCGGCGCAGGGTTCTCGAGGACGGGCCGCACCCGGCGGTCCCGACGTAAAGGACGCACCTCCATGCACCAGCACCAGCACCAGGCCCTGACCTCGCGTGACGAGCGGGGGATCACCACGGCCGAGTACGCCGTCGGCACCGCGGCCGGGGCGGGTCTCGCCGGCCTGCTCTACGTCATGCTCACCGGCGGCTTCGGCGACCAGCTGCTCAAGACCCTCTTCGACCACGTGCTGTCACTCCTCGGGCTCGGGTGAGGTGCCGCGTCCCCGGTCGGCGCACCGCCGCCGACCGGGGAGCGGTCACCGCCGAGACCGCGCTGGTGCTGCCGGTGCTGCTGATGACGACGATCGGGCTCGTCTGGCTCCTGTCGCTGGGAGCCGCGCAGCTGCGTGTCATCGACGCAGCGCGGGAGACCGCCCGGGCCGTTGCCCGCGGCGACGACGTCGCGGCGGCGGTCGCCGTCGGCGAGCGTGTCGCACCCGACGGGGGCACGGTGGCGGTGACCGACAGCGGGGGACAGGTGGTCGCGCTCGCGACGGCCGACGTCCAGGGTCCCGGCGGACTCTTCCGCTGGTGGCCGGCCGTCACCGTGAGGGCCGAGGCCGTGGCGGTCACGGAGGGGACGGCGAGCCCGTGAGCCGCCCGGGGGAGGCGCGTGACCCCGACCGCGGCGCGGCGACCGTCCTGGCCGTGGCCCTGCTCGGGCTCCTCGTCCTGGTGGCCCACGCGCTCAGCGTCGTGGCGGCACTCTTCGTGGCCCACCGCACGGCTCAGTCAGCCGCCGATCTCGCCGCCCTCGCCGGAGCGGCTGCGGCCGCGGCAACGAACCGCGACGAACCCTGCGCGGCGGCCCGGACCGTGGCCGAGGCCAACGGAGCCCACCTCGAGCAGTGCCTGGGGGCCGGTCGCGACGTGGCGGTCACCGTCGCCGTGACCGGCCCGCGCTGGCGCGGCTGGCAGGCGGGCGCCCTCCGCGCCCACAGCCGCGCCGGCCCCGACCCTTCGTGATGCGCGAGTCGGCGCCTAGACGCGCCGACTCGGCGTGTCAGCGGTCGCCGTCGAGGTCGCGGCGGCGCTCGGCCTCGGCGCGCTCGAGCTTGGCGGAGAGCTCTTCCATCTTCTTGTTCTCCTTGCGCTGCCTCATCTGGCGTCGGACGGCGTGACGCGCGATCGCGAGCCCGGTGAGCACCGCGACCCCGGCCGCGAGGCCGAGGACGAACAAGGTGGTGGCGTTGACGTCGATGCCGACGAACTCGACCTGGCCGGCGCCGTTGACCGAGTTGACCTCGGTGGCGAAGACGCCGAGCAGGAGCAGCACGACGCCCACGAGGATGACCAGTAGTCCGAGGATCAGCATGGGGCGAGGCTACTGGCTCACGGCCTCCGGAGAGGCGGGCTCGCGTGAGGCCCCCGCGGCCAGGAGCACGCCGAGCAGCGCAGCCGCACCGCGCTTGTCGAGGGGGTTGTTCTGGTTGCCGCACTTGGGTGACTGCACGCACGAGGGGCACCCCTCGGGGCAGGTGCACGACTCGATCGCCTCGCGGGTCGCCGTGAGCCACTCGCGGGCGGCGCGGTAGCCGCGCTCGGCGAAACCGGCTCCCCCGGGGTGCCCGTCGTGCACGAAGACCGTGAGCACGCCGGTGTCGGCGTGCCGCGCGGTCGAGACGCCGCCGATGTCCCAGCGGTCGCAGGTGGCGAAGAGCGGGAGCAGCCCGATCGCGCAGTGCTCCGCGGCGTGCGCGGCCCCCGGCAGGTCGACGCCGTCCGGGAGGGCGGAGGCGAGCAGGTCGTCGGGCACGGTCCACCAGACCGCCGACGTCGCGAGGGCGCGCTCGGGCAGGTCCAGCGGTTCCTCGGCCACCACCTCCCCGGAGGGCTGGCGGCGCTTGAGGTAGGAGACGACCTGGTGCGAGACCTCGACGTCGCCGAAGGAGAGCCGGCACGGCCCCCACTCCTGGTGCTCGCGCTCGGCGGTGATGGTGATGTCGGTGATCTCCCGGGCCGAGGTGGTGTAGCCCGGGAAGCCGGGCGCGCACCGGGTCATCGTGGCGACGTGGTCGTCGAGGTCGAGCTCGTCGACCAGCCAGGTCTCCCCGCGGTGCAGGTAGACCGCGCCGGTGTGGGCGGTGCCGTCGGCGCGCGCGCCGTCGACGGTGCCGATCACCCGCCCGGTGCTCGACTCGACGAGCGAGATCGCAGCCCCGCCGGCCGAGCGGATGTCGGTCAGGTCGGCCGCACGGTTGCGGTCGGTCCAGAACCACCCGGCGGCCCGGCGCCGCAGCAGCCCGGCCTCGGTCAGCGCGAGCGTCACCTCACGGGCCCGCGGCCCGAACAGCGGGAAGTCGGCGGCGGTCAGCGGTCGCTCCTGCGCGGCGGCGCACAGGTGCGGACCCAGCACGTGCGGGTTGTCGGGGTCGAAGACCTGCGCCTCCACCGGCCGGCCGAGCAGTGCCTCCGGGTGGTGCACGAGGTAGGTGTCGAGCGGGTCGTCGCGGGCGATCAGGAGCCCGAGCGCGTCCTGGGCGCCACGACCCGCGCGCCCCAGCTGCTGCCACAGGGCCGCGCGCGTGCCCGGGAAGCCGGCGATCAGGACGGCGTCGAGACCGTGGACGTCGATCCCGAGCTCGAGCGCGTTGGTCGCGGCCAGCCCGGTGATCTCGCCGGCGCGCAGCGCCGACTCCAGCGCCCGGCGTTCCTCCGGCAGGTAGCCGCCGCGGTAGGACGCCACCCGACCACCCAGGCCGGGCTCGACCTCGTCGAGCAGCGCGGCCGCGGTCAGCGCGACCTGCTCGACCCCTTGGCGTGAGCGCACGAAGGCGAGCGTGGCGACGTCCTCGGCGACGAGGTCGGCCAGCAGGTCGGCGGTCTCCGAGCTCGCCGCCCGCCGGACCGGCGCGCCGTTCTCGCCGGTGAACGACGTCAGCGGCGGCTCCCAGAGGCCCAGGGTCAGCTCGCCACGCGGTGACGCGTCGTCGACGACGGCGCGGACGTCGAGGCCGGTCAGGCGCGAGGCGGTCAGGGCCGGCTCGGCGGTGGTGGCCGAGGCGAGCACGAACGTCGGGCTGGCGCCGTACGACGCGCAGACGCGCCGCAGGCGCCGCAGGACGTGGGCGACGTGGGCTCCGAAGACCCCGCGGTAGTGGTGGCTCTCGTCGACGACGACGTAGCGCAGCGACGACAGGAAGCCGGACCACCGCTCGTGCCCGGGCAGGATCGAGCGGTGGAGCATGTCGGGGTTGGTCAGGACGTATTCAGCGTGGGCGCGGGCCCAGTCGCGCTCGTCGCGGCTGCTGTCGCCGTCGCAGGTCGAGAGCCGTACGGGCAGCCCGAGCTCGAGCAGGGAGGAGAGCTGGTCGTGGGCCAGCGCCTTGGTGGGGGAGAGGTAGAGCGTCGCCGCGCCCCGTCGACCGTGTCGGTCGCGGGCGCCGTGAGCCGCGCTGAGGGCCGGCAGCTGGTAGGCGAGCGACTTGCCCGAGGCCGTGCCCGTCGAGACGATCACGTGCTCCCCGGCCCAGGCCGCGTCGGCCGCCTCGACCTGGTGGGCCCACGGCAGGGCGACCCCGCGGTCGGTGAAGGCGCGGCGCACGTCGGGATCGACCCAGGCGGGCCAGGCGCTCGTCCGCGGCTCGCGCGCCGCCACCCGCTCGACGTGGGTCAGCCGGCCGTCACGGCCGGGCACCGCCGCGAGCCGGTGGAGGCGGTCGGCCACCGGAAGGGAGACTGCGGACGAGGGCATGCGTCGATTGTGGCAAGGTGCACCGACAGCGGCGACTCCGCTCGTTCGGACGAATGTTGCGCCGGCGTGCACCGGCGCGGCGGAGCGTGGTTTGATACCCCAGGCTGGTTATCGGACTGTGTGCGTCCCGCTACCGACTACACCCCTGTTGCACCACCTGCCGTTACCTGCACAGCGCCTCCGGGAGAACCACGTGGACCTGACTCTGGAAACACGCGACGTCGATGGGCGCACCATCGTGGCCGTCGCCGGTGAGATCGACGTCTACACCGCCCCCAAGCTGCGCGACAAGATCACCGAGCTCGTCGCCGCCGGCACCTACCACCTCGTCATCGACATGGCCGCGGTCGAGTTCCTCGACTCCACCGGCCTCGGGGTGCTCGTCGGCGGGCTGAAGAAGGTGCGGGCCCACGACGGCTCCCTCCACCTGATCTGCAACCAGGACCGGCTGCTCAAGATCTTCCGGATCACCGGCCTGGCGAAGGTGTTCGTCATCCACGAGAGCACCGAGGCCGCGCTCGCCTGAGGCCCGACGGCCGTGGCCCCAGCCCGCTCGGGCCGGCAGACGTGCGACACGCCTGTGTCCCACGTCACATCCAGCGCTTGCCAGGCACGCCCGGCTGCGTAAACTCCGCTGCGTTCGGACATGACGTAGGTCACATCCGGCCTCGCATGACCCACTCCAAGCGCAGGAGGAAGTAGATGGCAGGCCCAGACCTTGCAGTCTCTGCACTCGCCCCACTCGCCCCGATGGCCGTCGAGCTCTCCGGCGGCAATCTCGTACTGGTCGTCGTCGTCGCCCTGATCGCGCTCGGCGCGCTCGGGATGGCCGCGATGTTCCGCAACGAGGTGCTCGCCGCCGGCGAGGGCACCGACAACATGAAGAACATCGCCCAGGCGGTGCAGGAGGGGGCGAACGCCTACCTGACCAGGCAGTTCCGGACGCTGGCCATCTTCGCGGCCGTCGCGTTCTTCGCGCTGCTGATCCTCCCGGCCGACGACACGACGGTGCGCGTCTTCCGCTCGGTGTTCTTCGTCGTCGGTGCGGGCTTCTCGGCCGCCGTCGGCTTCCTCGGCATGAACCTCGCGGTGCGCGCCAACCTGCGCGTCGCCGCTGCCGCCGAGACCACCGGGCGCGAGGCGGCCATGACGATCGGGCTGCGCACCGGGGCGATGGTCGGGATGCTCACCGTGGGCCTCGGCCTGCTCGGGGCGAGCCTGGTCGTGCTCTTCTTCCAGGACTCCGCTCCCGACGTGCTCGAGGGCTTCGGCTTCGGCGCCGCGCTGCTCGCGATGTTCATGCGGGTCGGCGGTGGCATCTTCACCAAGGCTGCCGACGTCGGCGCCGACCTCGTCGGCAAGGTCGAGCAGAACATCCCCGAGGACGACCCGCGCAACGCCGCCACCATCGCCGACAACGTGGGCGACAACGTCGGTGACTGCGCCGGCATGGCCGCCGACCTCTTCGAGTCGTACGCCGTCACCCTGGTCGCCGCGCTGATCCTCGGCTCGCAGGTCTTCGGCGACAAGGGCCTGGTCTTCCCGCTCCTGATCCCCGCCATCGGCGCCCTGACCGCGGTCGCCGGGGTCTACCTCACGACGCCCAAGGCCGGCGAGAACGGCCTGACCACGATCAACAAGTCGTTCTACCTCTCCTCGGGCATCGCGGCGCTCGCCAGCGTCGTCCTCTCCTACGTCTACCTGCCCGGCGACTTCGCCGACTTCGGCGCCGAGTTCGCCGCCTTCGAGGGCGACCCGCGCTTCATCGCCGCGGCTGCCGTCGTGATCGGCATCGTGATGTCGGCCGGGATCCTGGCCCTGACCGGCTACTACACCGGCACCGAGCACGAGCCCGTCAAGGGCGTCGGACGCACCTCGCTCACCGGCGCCGCGACCGTCATCCTCTCCGGGCTCTCGGTCGGCTTCGAGTCGGCGGTCTACACGACCCTCGTCATCGGCGCCGCGGTCTTCGGTGCCTACCTGCTCGGCGGCGCGGCCCTGACGGTGTCGCTCTTCGCCGTGGCGCTCGCGGGCACCGGGCTGCTCACGACCGTCGGCGTGATCGTCGCGATGGACACCTTCGGCCCGGTCTCCGACAACGCCCAGGGCATCGCGGAGATGTCGGGCGACGTCAGCGAGGAGGGGGCGCTCATCCTCACCGAGCTCGACGCCGTCGGCAACACCACCAAGGCGATCACGAAGGGCATCGCGATCGCCACGGCGGTGCTCGCGGCCACGGCGCTCTTCGGCTCCTACGCCACCACAGTCTTCGAGAAGCTCGAGGAGGCGAACGTCGGCCCTGACGAGGAGTACCTGC
>JBFGFQ010000150.1:0-7282 GCA_041579495.1 Nocardioides sp. | reverse complement strand
GCTCGCTGCCCGGCTGCTCGACGACCAGGGTGGTGTTGGGTCATCGAGTAGCCGGTCCCACGCGACGTAGGAGCGGGGCCGGCGTATCGAGATGCGGTGAGGTGCGCGCCGACGTCTGGGGCGGTGGGCGTCTCGATATGCCGGTGGCTCGCTGCGCTCGCTCCCCGGCTACTCGACGACCAGGGCGGTGCTCCCCGGCTACTCAAGACGCCCCGGACCACGGCTCGCCTACAGGCTGACGTCGGTCCAGGCGGTCTGCACGACCTCGATCCCGCGCTCGCGGGTGATGAGGCGTCCGCGCCCGGGTGGCATCGGGGTCGGGCGCACGTTGCCCAGCAGCGGCCCCTCGTCGGGGCTGCCCGACAGCACCAGACCGGGCATCGCGAGGTCGCGCAGCGACTGGATGACCGGTTCGTACATCGCGCGGGAGGCGCCACCGGAGCGGCGGGCCACCGTCACGTGCAGCCCGACGTCACGCGACTGGGCCAGCAGCGGCTGGAGCAGTGCGAGCGGTGAGCTCTGCTGCGTGGCGACCAGGTCGTAGTCGTCGACGACCACGAAGACCTCGGCACCGGTCCACCAGGTGCGGCTGCGCAGCTGCTCGGGGGTGACGTCGGGGCCGGGGATCCGGCTCTCGAGGTAGGTCGCGAGGTCCTTGAGGGCGGGCGCCGCCTGGACGCCGGAGGTGAGGTAGTTGAGCAGGTACTCCTCGGGCACCTCGCCCAGCAGCGAGCGCCGGTAGTCGACGACCACGATCTGCGCCTGGGCGGGGGTGCGGGTCCGCATGATCTCGTGCACCTGCGCACGCAGGACGGCGCTCTTCCCCGACCCGCCGTCGCCGAGCACGAGCAGGTGTGGCTGGAGGTCGGGGTCGAGCCCGACCGGGGCGAGCTCCTTCTCGTCGATGCCGAGCAGGAGCGGACGCGGACCGATCGTGGTCGGCGCGTCCGCCCCGACTCCGGCGAGCTCGCGGACCCGGTCGAGGCCGACGCGTGCGGGAAGCAGACGCAGCTTGGGTCCGGCCGGCCCGCGCCAGGCGGCGGAGACCCGGGCGATGAGGTCGTCGACACCGTCACCGAGCGTGTCGGCGCCGTGGTCGCCATCCAGACGGGGGAGCGCCCCGAGGAAGTGCAGCTTGCCCGGCACGAGGCCTCGCCCGGGGCGTCCGCCCGGCACGAGCTGCGCCACCTTGCGGTCGATCTCGGAGTCCATGGGATCGCCGAGCTTGAGCTCGAGCCGGGTGCCGAGCACGTCGCGCAGGGCCGCGCGGAAGTCGGCCCAGCGACCGGTCGCCGTGACCAGGTGCAGCCCGAAGGTCAGGCCGCGAGACGCCAGCTGCTGCAGCTCGAGCTCGAGGTCGTCGAAGTCCGAGCGCAGGGTGCTCCACCCGTCGACGACGAGGAAGACGTCGCCATAGCCGTCGTCGACGCGCCCCTGGGCGCGCCGGGTCCGGTAGGTCTCGATCGAGTCGATGCCCTGGTCGCGGAAGTAGCTCTCGCGGCGGTCGACGACGCCTTGCACCTCCGCCACGATCCGTCGTACGACGTCGGGCTCGGCGCGGGTGCCGACGCCCGCCACGTGCGGCAGCGCCGCCAGCGGGGCGAACGTGCCGCCGCCGAAGTCGAGCACGAAGAACTGTGACTCCAGAGGGGTGGTGGTGAGCGCGGTGCTGGTCACGAGCGTGCGCAGCAGCGTGCTCTTGCCGCTGCGGGGTCCTCCGACCACGGCGACGTGGCCGGAGGCTCCGCCGAGGTCGATGGAGAGGGTGTCGCGCCGCTGCTCGCGCGGGCGGTCGACCGTGCCGAGCGGGACGACGAGCCCGCCGGGGCCGCCCAGAGCCCGCCAGTGCGGCGAGACCAGCCCCAGGTCGGGATCGGCGACCAGGTCGCCCATCAGCGCGTCGAGGGTGTCGGGCTCGTCGAGCGGCGGGAGCCAGACCTGGTGCGCCGCCACGCCGTCAGCCGACCCGCCGGCCATCCGGGCGACGGCCACGTCGAGCAGCGTCTCCTGCGAGTCGGTGGGCGGGGCGGGGGGCACGGCGGCGTCGGTCGCCGGCTCGGGCTCGGGGGAGACCACCCGCGAGATGGTGAAGGGCAGGATGCCGCGCACGTGCCCTCCCTCGTCACGGATCGCACCCTGGCGTCCGGCCGCGGGCGGCCCCGAGACGTAGGCCGCCTTGAAGCGGGTCATCGTGGTCGGGTCGGGCTTGAGGTAGCCGAGCCCCGGCACGGCCGGCAGCTCGTAGGCGTCGGGCACCCCGAGCACCGCACGTGACTCCTGGGCGCTGAAGGTGCGCAGCCCCACCCGGTAGGACAGGTGCGACTCCAGCCCCCGCAGGCGCCCCTCCTCGAGGCGCTGGGAGGCGAGCAGCAGGTGCAGGCCGAGCGAGCGCCCCAGGCGCCCGATGGCGACGAACAGGTCGATGAACTCCGGCTTGGCCGAGAGCATCTCGGAGAACTCGTCGACCACGATGAAGAGCGAGGGCAGCGGGGCGAGGTCCTCGCCGGCGGCGCGGGCCCTCTCGTAGTCACGGATCGAGGCGAAGTTGCCGGCCTCGCGCAGTAGCTCCTGGCGGCGCACCATCTCGCCGGACAGGGCGTCCTGCATGCGATCGACCAGGGTGAGCTCCTGCGAGAGGTTGGTGATCACCGCCGAGACGTGGGGCAGGTGCGACATGCCGGCGAAGGTCGCGCCGCCCTTGAAGTCGACGAGCACCATGTTGAGCTGTTCGGGGGAGTGGGTCATCGCCAGCCCCAGCACCAGGGTGCGCAGGAACTCCGACTTGCCCGAGCCGGTGGCGCCGATGCACAGCCCGTGGGGCCCCATGCCCTGCTGGGCGGACTCCTTGATGTCGAGGTGCACCAGCGCCCCGCCCTCCCCGACGCCGATCGGCACGCGGAGCCGGTCGCGGGCCGGGCGGCTGCGCCAGGCGGTCGCGGGCTCGAAGGCGCGCACGTCACCCAGGCCGAGGAGGTCCATGAAGTCGGTGGGGCCGCTGATCTCGCCGCCGGCGCCCTCCCCGGACGACGCGGCCGTGACGCTGCGCAACGGGGTGAGACGTCGCGCGAAGGCCTCGGCGGTGGCGACGTCGCACTGGTCGGCGGTGGCGCGCACCGGCTCGGCCCGCAGCCGCACGGCCTCGAGCGGCACCGGTCGACCGGGGCTGCTCGGGCCGAGCTGGAGGCGTAGCCGGGTGGCGTCCTCGAGCTCGTCCCAGTGAGTGGGGAGGTCGAGCACGGTCACGCCGTGCAACCCGTCGGGCGGTACGACGTGGTTGCCGGGCGGCAGCTCGAAGCCGTCCGTGACCAGCAGGATGTGGGGCGCGGCCTCGCGGTCGTCGGCGCCGAAGCGCGGCCGCTCGCTCAGGTCGGGCGGCAGCAGGGCGGCGAGGTCGGTGAGCGAGGTGGCGACCATCCGCATCGGTCCGACGGCGTCGGTGCTCTCCCGGCTCAGGGCGTGCGGGAGCCACTTGACCCAGTCCCAGTGCGCGAGCTGGTCCTCGGTGCAGAGCACGGCCACGACCAGGTGCTCGGGCGACTGGAACGCCGTCGCGGAGCAGATGATCGAGCGGGCCAGCGAGCGCGCCTGCTCCTCCTCGCCGCAGAGCTCGACCCGGTCGAAGGCCCGCAGGTTGACCGAGGCCGGCAGGTCCGGCTGCGTGCGGTGGACGACGAGCAGCCGGTGCAGGGCGGAGGCCGCGGCCGGGTCGACGTCGTCCAGCGGGGCGCTGTCGGGCGGCACCAGCTCGAGGGCGAGCGGCTGGGCGCAGCGTCCGTAGCGCACGTGCAGGAACTGCGGGTCGCTCGCGTGGTGCTCCCACACCCGTGACCGCTCCTCCGCCAGCGCCGGGAGCGAGGCGGGGTCGGGGTGGTCCCAGGTCAGCGCACGACGCTGCTGCTCGGCGGCCTGGCGGGCGGTGGCGCGGACGCTGGAGAGGTAGCGCAGGTACTCCGTGCGCGACCCGGTGACCTGCTGGGCCCGCTGCTTCTTCTGCCGGTCGATCTGCACGAAGATGAAGCCGAGGGTGGCGAACAGGAACATGCCGGCGGTCAGGAAGCCGCGCACGGCGTTGGTGCCGCCGCCGCTGCTGAGCGTGGCGACCAGGACGATCGAGCCGAGGCTGCCGAGCATGGGGATGGCGTTCATCGCCACCCCGGCGGCGCCCTCGTGGGGCTGCAGCTGCGGAGGCGGTTGGAGGACGATCCGTCCGCCGGGCATCTCGGGTCGCTCGGCCCGAGGCCCGCCGAGCGCCTGGCCGTACGTCGTGGCGGACGTCGCGGCGGACGTCGGGTCGGACGTCGTGGCGGGGCCGCCCGCCCGTCCCGACTGGACCGTCGTCACCCGTGCCACCTCGCGCTCGTGCGCCGCGCACCCGAGCGGCGGAGAAGATCCGATGATAAGGAGCGCGCGATCCGGGGCATACCCTCCACGCAGTGTCGCCCCGGGCCTCCCCGCCGGCCCTCACGAATCTCCAGCCCCATCACCAGCCCCATCACCAGCCCTGTCTCCAGCCCCAGCCCCGGACGGAGGTCCCGTGAGCGCATCGTCCGTGCCCGGCGACCGCGCCGCCCTGCCCGAGGCGCTGGCCCTGAGCGTGCACGGTCCGGCCGGGGTGCTGGACCTGCAGGTCCCCCCGGGTGCGTCGGGAGCCGACGTCGCGGCGGAGTACTCACGGCAGACCAGCCTCCCCACCGTGCCGCGGCTCTACACCCGTCTGGGCCGGCCGCTCCCGGCCGACGTCTCCCTCGCCGACGCGGGTGTCGGGGCCGGAGCGGTGCTGCTCGCGAGCGACGGCCCGACGTCCGCGCCGGGCGCGCGAGCGCGTCGGGCGGCACCGGGCGGCCCCGACCAGCCGGACGGCGTGACCGGCGCCACCGGCCGTGCCGGCAGCGGGACCGCGGCGGCCTGGTGGTGCGCCGCAGCCGTGACGGTGGCGGTGGTGGCCGGGGCGTACGCCGCGACGCTGGCCGACTCCCTCGCCCGCGACGTCACGCTCGGCGTGCTCGTCGTGGCCGCCGCGCTCGGCTGCGTGCCCGGCGGCACCTGGACCGAGCAGCGGGTGCTGGCCGCGCCGGCCTTCGCCGGGGCCGCGGCCCTCGCGATCGCCTGGGACCCCGCCGCCGCACGTCTGCCGACCGTCCTCGGCACCGCTGCGCTCGCCGCCGCGCTCTGCGCCGCGGTGGCCCGCGCGCTGACCCGTCGCGCCGAGGAGGGTCTGCGCGTCTGGATCCTGGTCGGGGCCACGCTCTTCACGTCGACCACGGGGGCGGCCCTGGCGGGCATCGACGCCCAGGTGGTGTGGTCGGTCCTGCTGCTGGTGGCCACGCTCGCCGCCAGGTTCGTGCCCCAGCTCGCGGTCGACGTCCCCGACCACTACCTGCTCGACCTCGAGCGCTTGGCCGTGACCGCCTGGTCGGCGCGTGAGAAGCCGGTACGCCGTCGCGGCCGGATCGTCGTGCCCCACGGGGTCGTCGTCGCGGTCGCGCAGCGCGCGGCGCGCCTGGTGACTGCCTCGAGCGTGGCCGTGCTGGTCGTGGCCGGGCTCTGCGCCGTCCTGCTGCTGCGGGAGGTGCAGGTCTCCGGGGTCACCGCCGACGTGGTCGGGGCGCGCAGCCAGGTCGGCTTCTGCGGGGCGGCACTCGTGCTGGCGGCGCGCAGCCATCGGCACCGTGGTGCGCGGGCGGCGCTGCGGGCAGCCGGGCTGGTCTGCTGGGCGGCCCTCGCGCTGGACCTGCTCGCGGGTGCCGGACCGGGGCTCGCGACGAGCGTCGCGCTGCTCACGACGGTGCTGGGCGCCGTGGTCGTGCTCGTGGCCGTCGCCCTCGGCCGGGGCTGGTGCTCGGCGTGGTGGGCGCGGCGGGCCGAGCTCGCGGAGTCCTTCAGCGCGGCCTTCGCGGTCGCCTCGGTGGTCGCCGCAGCGGGGCTCATGTCGAGCCTGTGGAAATGAGCGCTCCCGGGTTTAGCCCGGTCGGCCCCGGGCACAAGCACGGCAGGAGCGGACCACCCCAACGACTCATCTCAGGAGACGGCGACATGTCGAACACCGGCGACTACGGCCAAGGCCAGGGCACTCTGACGAAGGCGGCGGCTCTGGTGGCCGAGGCCAAGCTCGACTTCAACGCGCTGAGCGCCAAGCTGAGCGGGCAGATCTCCCAGGTGCAGGCCAAGTGGGGCGGCCAGGGCGCGACCGCGTTCTTCACCCTCCACCACACCTGGACGCAGAAGCAGAACGACATCGTCAAGGCGCTCGACGACTTCGCCGACTCGCTCACGCTCACCGAGCGCGACAACGTCGCCAACGACGAGCAGCAGGCCTCCAACATGCAGCACCTCCTCAACAAGCTCGGTTGAGCGACCACACCTCCGAAGGGACCACGCCATGACGTTCGACGGAATTCGCGTCAACCACGCGGCGCTCGACCAGGCCGCTGCCGACATGATGAAGGGCGTCGAGGACATCAACGAGCGCCTCAACCGCCTCGAGAACGAGCTCAAGCCGCTGCGCGACGACTGGATCGGTGCCCAGCAGACCTCCTACCACGAGGCCAAGCGCACGTGGGACACCGCGATCAGCGAGATGACCCAGCTGCTGCGGGAGACCCACCTCGCCGTGACCTCCTCGCGCGAGGACTACCAGGCTGCCGACGCGAACGGCGCCAAGCGCTTCATGTGAGCCGGGCCCGCACGGCCCCTGGGTGCGACGCGCGGAGCACGGTGCATGATGCGCGCAGCGCCAGTCGACGACAGGGAGAGCGATGAGTCAGGCCCACGCCCAGGCGTCGGGGCTCGTGCGGGTCACCGTGGCCTCGGGCACGCGCCGCGTCGACCTGGTCCTCCCGGGCTCCATCCCGGTCGTCGAGCTGCTCCCCGAGCTGGCCCGCAGCGTCGGGCTGCTCGACTCCGCGACCGTCTACGGCGGCTACCGACTCACCACCTCCGACGGACGCCGCCTCGCGGATGACTCCGGCCTGACTCTGCAGGGCGTGGACGACGGCCACGTGATCACCGTCAGCGCGGGTGCCGACGACACCCCACCACCGGTCTACGACGACGTCGTCGAGGCGATGACCGACGTGGTCGAGCAGGACCTCCAGCCCTGGGACCCGGCCTCCGGGCGCCGTACGGCGCTGTGGGCGGCGTCGCTGCTCATGACCCTCGGGGCGGCGGCCCTCTTCCTCCAGGCCGACCAACGCCTCGCCGGGATCGCTGCCGCCGTGATCGCCGCCCTCCTGACCTCGGCGGCGATCGTGCTGTCCCGCGCACAGTCCGAGCCCGAGGCGGC
>JBFGFQ010000149.1:0-7421 GCA_041579495.1 Nocardioides sp. | reverse complement strand
GATGTAGGTCCAGGCGACCGGGGTGAGCCAGTCGGGGACGACGGAACGCATGTCCATGGGTGTGGGGGTCCTTCGCTGAGGGAGGGATGCTGCCAGTCGCCCGGTGGGGGCTGGCGTCGAACTCGACGGGGTGGCGCGAGTGGGAGGTGCTGTGTCACCTAGTCGTTCAGGAGCGATCTCCTGCTGAGGAACTCGTCCTCGTCGATCTCCCCTGCTGCGAACCGGCGTCCCAGCTGCTCCTGCGCGGAAGCAGCATCCTCGGGCCCCGCGGCGCACCGGCGGCGTGTCGCCCACACGGTCGACACGACGACCGTGGCCAGCGCTGCCACTGCTAGGAGGCCGACCGCGAACATGCACATCATCATGCCGCTCATGCCCAGGTCGCCCATCTCCGTGCCGTTCATGCGCGTCTCCGTCCGGTAGGTGTCCAACTAAGATACATAGTAGTTAAAAGGTGCGCTCTTCAGCGGTCAGGTCGTCGTGCCTCTCGCTGCGGTCGGATCAGGAGCGTCCGCTGGACCGCGACCGGCACTCGTGGCAGGACGCGACGATCAGGCCGGCCAGTCGACGGGGCAACAGCCTTCGCCGACAGCCGCCAGGACAGGGAGGGTGGCCAACGCGAGGGGGAGCATCAGCACGGCCGCGATCCCGGCGCTCACCGCCAGTCCCCGCACGACGCCGAAGTGCCGATGCGGCGCGACCAGTCGCCGTACGCGCGCAGCCGCTGTCGACCCGCCGGCCCCGAGCAGCCCTGTCGGCGTCGGCGCGCCGCCCAGGCTCAGCAGGGCCTGAGCCAGGCAACGACGGTCCGCAGAGCGTGTGGCGGCGTCATCGGCGGCCATCTCCACCAGCTGCGGTATCCGGTCGGCCGCCGCGGCGAGGAGCGGCACGAAGCCGAAGGCGTCCCTCAGCACGGTCGCGGCGGCGACCACCACGTCGTGCCGACCGCGCAGGTGAGCCCGTTCGTGCGCCAGGACCGCCTCGAGCTCGCCAGAGCCCAGTCGGCCGAGAGCGCCGCTGGTGACCACGACCCGACCGCCGCGGCCGGGCACGCAGTACGCCGCCGCCTCGGCGTGGTCGAGGACCAGGATGCCGGTGGCTGGATCGCGATGCGCCAGGACGGCAAGACGTAGCCGCTGAGCTCGTCGGGCCCGGGTCACGCGGTGCGCCGTGCGGGCGGCGCTCCCGAGGATCCGGACCGACACCACGGTCGCGACGCCGAGTCCGCCCGTCGTGGCCAGTGCACCGCTGGGGGTGGCGTACTGGTCGAGGAGCAGCATGGCGCAGGTGCGCAGGAAGTCGGCGGGAGAGGTGGCTGTGATCGCCCCCGCCGTCATGGGCATGGCCGCGCTCAGGCCCGCCAGCAGCACCGCCGTGACCGTGGAGGCGCTCAGTGCCTGCCAGGCAGCGATGGCTGCGCGGGGGTAGCGCTCCTCCCACGCGGCCCCTCGCAAGACCCGCGGGCCCACGGTGGCCGCGACCGTGGCGTACGAGAGCAACAGCAGCGTGGCGTTCAGGACTCGCTCCGGTCCGTTGTCCGGTCGATGGCCGCCCTGAGCTCGGCCACCTCCTCGGCAGAGATGGTCTCGACGAAGCGCAGCAAGGTCGCGGCCCGGTCCTCGGCTGAGTCCAACACCGCTTCCATCATCTCAGCGATATGGTCCTCGCGGCTCTGGACGGCCCGATAGGCGTAGGCCCGCCCCTGCCGCTCCCGGGTCAGGAGGCCTTTCTTGTGGAGGTTGTCCATCACCGTCATCACGGTGGTGTAGGCCAGGTCCCGGTCCTGCTGCAGGTCCTCGAGCACCTCGCGGACCAGCAGCGGACGTTCCGCGGCCCACACCCGGTCCATCACCGAGGCCTCGAGCTGACCGAGCTGCCGCACTGCCCGCCTCCTCCCGACGACCGATGTCGCCGACCGGCGACTCCTATGAAAGACAGTAGGTCATGGCAGGACTGGATCGGTGGGGCTCAGTGGTCGTGCGAGGAGTGGCCGTCGTCCGCAGCTCCGTCCGGTGTGCCCACGAGCTGCTGCTGGTCGTCCGGCACGCTGGGTACGTCGGAGATCCCGGTGGAGTCGCCGTGGCTGTGCTCGGCGGGGTCGAGGGTGTCGCCCAGCGCGGACATGCCCAGCCAGGTGAGGGCCGCCACCGCGACCACACCTGCACCGAAGAGGCTGAACGCGTGCCGCCAGCGACCGTCGGCGTCCTTCGCGATGAAGGCGGCGAACGACATCACCAGGCCGATCGGTGTCATGACCGCGGAGCGCTCCGGGAACTGGGTGAAGTGCTGGATGCCACCACCGACCATGCCGACGCCGAACGAGAGCAGCAGCGAGAAGGCCACGAGGCCGAGCGCCTGTCGAGCGTCCGGGCGCTCGGTGGCGAGGACGAACTCGTTGACGAACGTCCCGAGGAGGAACACGAGGGCGCCGACGACGCAGATCACCGAGTACTGCAGCGGGTCGATCGGGTAGTGCACGACGGCGCCGGCGATGAGGGCCGCGCCCATGAAGTAGAGCATCGCACCGACGTAGCGCGAGTAGAGCGAGGGCGCACGTGCGGCCAGCTCGGCCTCGTAGGCGGCCTCGTCCTCGGCGGAGAGGTCGTTCTGGACGGTCATCGCTCGTGGGCTCTTTTCGACTCGAGGTTCCGTGGCGCAGACGGTCGTCGCGCCGAACCGGGTGGTGCGGCGTGCTGGAGACCGGTTGCCGGAGAGTCCGGAATCGATCGCCGGCCGAGACGGGGGAGGCTGCCGCGGCGCAAGAGTAGCAACGGGGTGACGGACCGACCTGACTGATCGGGCCGAGTCGCCGGGAGAGCGTCAGGCGCCGTCCTCGGTCAGCGTCGTGGGTGGCAGCCAGTCGGCGCCGAGCAGCTGCGCGAGGTCGGTGAGGCCGGTGGTGTCGCTGCCCACCGTGTCGGAGGCGGCGGCGATCCGCTCCACCATCACCCGGCCGACCTGCTCCTCGACGGTCCCCTCGGCGTAGGCGATGTGCCACGGCGACACCTGGTGGTCGCGGTGCGTGCGGCCGGTCACCTGGCGTCCGGCGATCCCCGAGAAGCGGGCCTGGTGGAAGACGCCGACCCGCGGTTCGGTGCTCGCGCGGCGCCCGTCGGCGAGGGTCTCGCCGGCGTGCAGGCTGATGGAGGCGACCGTGGTGAACACGCAGACCCTCGCCTGCCCGGTCTGGAACCGGAGCCGTTCGGCCTCGGGGTCGAACCGGTCGCGGCCGTAGATCGTGGCGACCTCGATGCCGGAGTCGCGCAGCCGGTCGGCGATGGGGTCGGCGGCGGTCGCGACGAACTCGACCGAGCAGGCCACCTGTCGCTCCGCCCGGACCTGCTGGGCGATCCACTCGACCGTGGAGTCGACCCGGATCAGGCCGGCCTTCTGCCGGAAGCGCAGCAGCGCGGCCCGGCCCCTCGCGGTGTTGCGGCCGCGCCGGGCGATGTCCATCTCGCGGCAGAACTCGCCCCACTCGGCCTCGTACGCCGCTCGCTCGGCCGGGGTGAGCGCCACCGGCATGCCCGAGATCGGCACCGGCCCCCACGGTGCGGCGCGGTGCAGCATCGCCGGGGGCTGCTCCTCCTCGAGCCAGCCGCGCACCAGCCCCAGGTCGGCCGCGCGGCGGACCGGGTCGGTGGTCCACGTCGCGCCGTAGCGGCCCTGCTCCACTCCGACGCCGTGCCGCTCGAGCGCGGAGGCGAACGCAGCGCCGGGCTGGGTCGTCGAGGCCCACTCCTTCATCGGCTCGCCGAGCGCCTGCGCGTAGGCCGGGGCGAGGTAGGGCAGCTCCAGCGGCGTGTGCCCGGGCGTCGCGGTGGTCGCGATGACGAACGGCGCCGTGTCGTGCGGCTTCCCGTGGCCCGAGATCCGCGCCCAGAGCTTCCAGCGCTTGGTCGTGGTGCGGCGCAGCGCGTGGGCCTCGTCGGCGATGATCACGTCCCACGTGTGGTCGGTGACCTTGTCGAGCCGGTCCCAGGTGATCACGACCCACTCGAGGCCGCCGTCGCCCAGGGCGGAGATGGTGCGGCACCAGTGGCCGATCGTGATGGCGGCGGGCCGGTCGGCGACGACGAGCACCCGTCGCGCCCCGCGCAGGTCGCCCACCGCCGAGGCCCCGAGGACCGCGGAGATCGTCTTGCCCACGCCGGGCTCGTCGGCCAGCAGGAACTGGCGTCCGCCCGCCGCGGCGCGCGCCGCGATCGCGTCGGCCGCCTCGAACTGGAGCCGTCGTGGTTCGAGCTCCTCGGCCGGCTCGGCGTCGGTCCTCGGCTCGCCGGGGTTGAGCGTGCCCTCGATGAAGCGACCGAGCGTGTGCGGGCCCGGGGCGTACGGCGCGAGGTGGGCGGGCAGCGCGCGCCCGGCGTACAGGTGGGTCCTGACGGCCGGGTGCCAGGTCGCGCCGTCGACCTGGGTCCCGTAGGGCACGTCGAGCACCCAGAGCCGCTCGCCCGGCCCGGCGACCGGCAGCGGCCGCGATGGCGGCCGGGTCCCGCCCCGGCGCGGGGAGCCGCTGCGTCGGCGAGCACCGGATCGACGAGGGCTGGCCACGCCCGGACGCTACCGGCCCCGCACCCCCGGGCGGCCGGGACCCGGCGGTCCCGCTGTCAGGTTGCGAATGAGAATCATTGTCAGTACGTTCCTCTCGTTCCACTCCCAACCCCCCCAAGGAGAACGACATGAGTCCCACCGCTCCCTCCACCCGCCGCCTCTTCGGCTCCCTCGCGGGCGCCACCGTCGCGGCGACCGCGCTCGTCCTCGGTGGCCCGGCCGCGCAGGCCGCCCCGGCCTGCACCGACCCGGTCGCCGGCGCCCTGCACGCCGCCCACGACCGCACCGGCGACCCGGCCGGTGTCTTCCACACCGCCGAGGACACCTACTGCGACGCCCGCGGCTGACCAGGCGCGATCGATGACGACGACGGCAGCCACGCGGGTGGCACGAGCGGGCGGGGCGCTGTGCCTCGCTGCCGCGCTGGTGGTGGCGGTTCTCGGGCCGCTGCGCCCGGCTCCGGCGACCGCCCGCGCGGACACCCCCTGCGCTGCCGTCGTCGTGGGGGAGTCCGGGACGTGGACACGTCGTCTCGTCCCGGACTTCCCGGTCGGTCCGCGACAGGCGCTCTCGCACGCCGTCGAGCGCACCGTCCCCTCGCGCCAGCTGCTCACCAACGGTCAGGCGGTGCTGCGCACCACCGACGGCTGCACCTGGCGGGAGGTCTGGCGGCTGCCCGACGCCCCGACGGCCGAGCTCCCGGTCTCCGCCGAGCACGACCGGGTGCTGCAGGTCCTCCAGCACCCGGTCGACCCCCGCCGGGTCTGGCTGGTGGTGGCGGTGGGGCAGGGGATCGCGGAGCGGGTCGACGCCGGCCTCCTCCTCACCCCCGCCGCCGCGGAGAAGCGCGACGGCACCAGCACGGTCGTCCTGCGCAGCACCGACGGCGGCGAGACCTGGGCGCAGGAGGCGGCCCCGCCGATGCCCGGCGCCCCCGGCGTCCTGCGGGCCAGCCCGACCCACCCCGACCTGCTCCTCGTCCCGACCGCCTCCGGGCTGTACCGCAGCCACGACGGCGGCCGCAGCTGGACCCTCCTCCCCGCCGCCCTGCTGCTGCCCGGAGGGGGCACGAGGCCGCTCGACGGCATCGCCAGCCCGGTGCTGGTCGACGTGGCCGTCGACCCCCGCACCCCTCAGGTGCTGCACGGACGCACCAGCGTGCCCGTCGTCTCGCAGGACGCTGGCCTGACCTGGCGCCGCGCCGTCGACGAGGTCGGCGCCTTCACCGGACCGTTCCTCTCGGAGGCACCGGGCCAGGACCCCGACCTGCTGGTGGCGCGCCAGGTCGACACCACCAGCCCCGTCGAGGAGCTGCTGCTCGGCGACCGGCTCGCGACCCGGGCCCCCGTCGGGCCCGACGCCCTGGTGGGCGTGCCGTGGCGCGCCGCCTGGACGAGCGCCGGCGTCGTCGTCTCCACCTGGGACCGCGGCAACGCGGCCGCGTTCCCCGACACTGGCCTCTACCTGGTCGGACGTGACGGCTCGCTGCTCGACATCGACGACCTGGCGCTCCCGTGGGTGCGCGGGGTCCAGGCCGACTCCATCGACGCCGTGCACCTCCACACCCGCGGCGAGCTGCTCACGCTGTCCCCGACCTCCGGCCCCACCCCGGCCGGGCAGGTCGATCTCGACCCCTTCGACACCGGTACGCCGGCTGCGCCGGCCCCGGCCGGCCTGCGGACCCCGGCCCGTCTCGAGGCGGCGACGGGCGAGCAGGTCGACCTGGACGCGCTGCTCGCGCTGCCCGCACGCCCGCTGCCGCTCGACGTCTACTTCCTCGTCGACACCTCCAACAGCTTCGAGCCCGACATCGACGCCGTCGCCGAGTCGCTCGGCGACCTGGTGGACCGCCTGACCCGGGCCGGTGTCGACCTCCACGCCGGCGTGGGCGAGCTCGGCACCCGCGAGGGCTCCCGCTACCGCCGGCACGCCGACCTGGCGCGTCCGGGCCCGCACCTGGTGCGCGGCTTCGAGGCCCTGCGCACCGGCGGAGGCGACGAGGCGCACCTGGTGGCGCTGCACCAGACGGCCACCGGCGCCGGTCTCGTCGGCACCACCGGCCCCTCGGTCCCGGCCGGGCAGGCCCCGACGTGGCGGCGTGGCGCCCTGCGCACCGTCGTGGTGGTCACCGACACCGCGTTCATGGACGAGGGCGACCCCGACGCACCGGCGCGCGCCGACGTGTACGCCGCCTTCGCCCGCCAGGACGTGCGGGTCGTCGGGCTGGAGGTCGTGCGCGAGACCGGCGACGACGGCGTCCCCGGCAGGTACGCCGGCGTGGAGGCGGCGGACGCCGCCGGGCGGACGTTCGACACGCCTGCTCGCCGCGACCTCGAGGACGTCGCCGCTGCGACCGCGGCCCTCGCGCCCCCGGGCGGGGTCGACTGCCGCGGCAACGGGACCACCGAGATCGCCGAGGGCGACCCGCTGGTCTGCACCACGACGGCCCTCCACCTGGCCGACCTGTCGACGGTCGCGGGCGCGCTGCGGCGCGTCCTGCTGGCCCAGGCGACCCCGCAGGAGGTGACGCTGCGGATGCGGAGCAGCGTGCGCGTGGAGAAGCAGACGCCGGCGTCGTGGACATGGTCGGGCATCGACGTGCGCCGCGGCCACCGCCTGCCCGCGCGCGGCACCGTGACCTGTCCCGACGAGGCGGGTCGGCACCTGCTCCGGTTCACCGCTGCCGTGGCGGGGACCCGGGTCGCCTCGGCGCGCACCCTGCTCACGTGCGGCAGCACGGGCGGACCGCCCGTCGGTCCTGACACCCCTGCCCCCGCCGCCGACCCCGTGCCGGCCGCCGGTGGCGCGCCGCTGGGCCCGGCCCCGACCGGGCCGGCGCCCGCGCTCGCCCTGCCGCCACCGGCGCT
>JBFGFQ010000148.1:0-7424 GCA_041579495.1 Nocardioides sp. | reverse complement strand
GGGGTTGCAACACCTGACAAGTGAGCGACTCGCCCGCCCAGTACGCCGCCCGGACCGGCCGCCGGCCCGCGGCTCCCGGCACCCCTCAGTCCTCGTCGCGTACGCCGATCCCCTCGTCGCGGCTGCTCCCCGCGCCGGCCGACGCGGCGCGACCGTCGTCGTTGCCGTAGGACAGGGCGCGGAAGACCCGCTCGGCGCCGGCGGTGATCGGGATCCACCAGCGCCGCTGGACCGCCAGCACCAGCGTGCCGGCCACCAGCATCCCGGCGATGTTGATGCCGAGCTGGGCCAGCGAGCCGAGGATCTCGGCGGTCTCGAGGAACGCCAGCCCCAGGGCCAGGTTGCCGGCGGCGGGCACGGTGGTGACGCTGATGAAGACGCCGACCATCGTGGAGGTCTTCTGGATCGACAGCGCCAGCACACCCGCGGCGCCGGCGATCAGCGCGACCACCAGCGACCACTGGTCGGGGCGCCAGATGAACCCGGTGTTGGGGCGCTTGGCGGTCACGTCGGCCAGGTCGATCATCCCGGTGGCCCGGCCCAGCAGGCACAACAACCCCACGACCGCGATCGCCAGCACGAAGGAGAGCACCAGCAGCTGCAGGCTGCGGCGTACCAACCGCCACCGGCCCAGCACGACCCCCGCGCTGGCCGAGGCGACCACCGCGAAGTCGGGGCCCACCACCATCGCACCGACCACCAGCACCGCCGAGTCGGTGAGCACCGCGACCGCGCCCAGCGCCACCGCGAGCACCAGGAAGAGGTGGTAGGAGACGGTCGGGTCGGCGCCACCCTCGGCGTCGGCCTCGACCTGCTCCCAGATCACCGCGTCGTCGGGGTGCCCGGGCGCGAGCGCCTCCAGCTCCTCGGCCCGGTCGAAGGGCGCGCCGCTGGGGTCGACGACCAGGATCGAGCCGCGCTCCTTCAGCCCGCAGCGCTCGAGCTTGTCGATCAGCGGACCGGCCTTCTCGCGCGCCACGTCGCACTCGAGCAGGTCGCCGGGCGGGTCGATCACCACGTCGCGCTGCAGCGTGACGTTGGTGGCCCAGTCGGGCTCGCACAGCGTCTCGCGGACGGCGTCGGTCAGGTCGGTGGGCGCGGTGAGCCGCAGGTGGACGAGCACCCGCTCACGATAGGCGCAGGATCAGCCGCCGGAGCCCGACCGAGCCGGCTTGCACTCCACGCCGTCGGAGGGCGTGTAGACGGTGTTGAACTTCTCGGTGCGCTCCAGCTCCGACTCCCCCGCGCGGCGGAAGTAGCGCCACACGTTGATCGAGAAGCCCGGCGAGCCCTCGTAGGCGTAGCAGTCCTCGCCGGTCAGGGTGCGCGTGGTGGGCTGGGTGTAGTCGTAGCGCTCACCGGTCTTGGAGCTGATGTCCCAGTACTTGGTGGAGTAGAAGGTCGCGGTCACCACGCCGGTGCCGGTCGCGTCGCCCGGCGTGACGCTGGTGTCGATGAGGATGCCGTGGGGCGTGTCGTTCTTGAAGCGCAGGTCGATGGCGCCCCACGCGACGGTGGCCTCGCGCCCGACCGGGTAGCGGTCGATGTAGAACGAGTGCGGCTTGTGCTCGACGTCCTCGAGGCCGGCGAAGAACGCGGCGTTGAAGAGAGTGGTGGCCATCTGCGAGACGCCGCCGCCGAGGTCCTCCTTGAGGATGCCGTTGGAGATGATGAAGCCCTCGGTGAACCCGTTCTCGCGGGTCCGCTCCCCCACCGTGTCGTTCATCGAGAAGGTCTCGCCGGGGGCGAGCACGGTGCCGTCGATGATCTCGGCGGCGCGACCGATGTTGACGTTGCGGTACTCGGCGTTGGGGTAGTAGGTGGTGAACGTCGAGACCTGCTCGCGGATGTTGAGCGCGCGGGCGTCGGCGGTGGTGAACTCCGGCTTCTCGACCTTGGCCTCGACCTCGGTGCTGCGCCGCCCCTCCCGGCGCACCACCACGTCGAGCAGCGCGTCGGTGACGTCGGCAGGGTCGTAGGTCAGGCCGGGCTTGCCGGGCACCACCTTCGGCTTGCCGTCGACCAGCGCGACGGTCGCGTCGACGGGGGCGCCGTCGCCGGCGGTCGCGGCGTCGACCAGGCCGACCAGCTTCTTGGTCTTCACGGCCGGCTCGAGCCGGCCGTCGACGGCCTTGAGCCGCACCACGGGCGCGTACTGCTGCGGGTCGAGGGAGACGGTGGCGTCACCGAAGTCGAGCGAGACCGGCGCCGACATGGCGGGGTTGGCGAACTCCTCGACGGCGCGGGTGACGTCGGCGTCGTCGATCTCGGGCTCGACATCGGTCATCGCGAGCTCGGCGGTGGCGTCGTCGTCGCCGCCGGCCATCGCGACGTACGCCGCCACGAGGGCCTCGCGGGCGGCCTCGAGGTCGAGCTCGCGACCGGCCTTGGCCTTGGTGGTGCGCACGCCGGTGGGCGTGAGGCGCACCTGGCCGTCGACGGCCGGCTTGGCGACGTCGGCGGAGACCTGGGCCAGCGCCTCGTCGAGGGCGCTCTCGTCGACCTCGACGACGGGCTCGAGGTCCTCGCCGCCGGTGAAGAAGTCCCAGAGCCGGTCGGGGGCCCACGACGAGCGGCCGCCGGCCTCGGCGACCGAGGCGGCGTGGTCGACCGACAGGCCGGCCTCGGCCGGGTCGATCTCGCGGGTGCCGGCGCCGGGCACCGCCACGCTCAGCGGCGCGCCGAGGCGCTCGTCGAGCCCGGCGGCCAGGGTGCGCTCGGCGCGCGCGGGGCTGCGCCCGCCCACGTCGATGCCGGCGATGGTGGTGCCGCGCGGCACCTTGTCGCCGGCCACGGCACCGGCCGCGGCGTAGCCGCCGCCGGCCAGCAGCACGAGGACACCGAGGATCAGCACCACGGCCTTGGCGCCGCTGGACTCGCGGTCGTCGGAGGGTCGCTTGGGGTCTCGGCTCACACGATCCACTCTAAAAGCGGATCCCTAGAGCGTTGAATCCTCGCCGGGGGTCGAGCGGGGCGCGCGCGGCACGGTCACCACGGCCGCCACCAGCACGACGAGCGCGAGCGCCAGCAGCCCGTAGCCCAGCAGGCCCGAGCCGACCAGGTAGTCGCCCTCGGGGCGCTGCTGGAGCGCCTGCACCAGGAAGAGCGTCATCCCCAGCGCGAAGGCGACCCGGGTGGTGAAGCCGGGCGGCAGCGCGAGCAGCAGCGCCAGGGTGGCGGCCGCGCCCAGGGCCAGGCCCCAGCCGGTGCCGTGCAGCACCAGCACGCACAGCCCGGTCAGGGCCCCGGCGAGCAGGAGGGCGCCCACCCCCAGCACGCGCAGGGGCATGGGCAGCAGCCGACTCAGAGCCCTGCGAAGAGGTCGGTCTCGAGACCGTCCTCCCCGACCGGGCCGAGTCGGCCCTTGGCGATCCGGTAGTACTCCACGCCCCAGGCGGTGGCCCCGACGTTGTTGGAGAGCGCGAAGAACGGCCCGTCGGTGGTGATCTGGGTGGCGTGCGCGGCGAGCGCGGCCATCTTGGTGTCGACGTAGTCGGTGGCGTCGACGCCGCACGCGAGGTCCTCGTCGGGGGTGACGAAGTGCGGCAGCGGGCCGTCGGGGTCCATGCCCTCGAAGGAGGTCGTGTCCCCGGCGTCGCGCAGCGCGCGCAGCCCGGCGCGCATCCGGCTCTCCGACATCGCGCCCCAGTAGATCTTGGCGATGTCGTGGGCCGCGCCGAGGTCCTTGCGGTACGACGGCACCGCGGCGAGCTGCGCGGCGTACGTCGCGACCCGGTGGGCCTGGATGTGGTCGGGGTGGCCGTAGCCGCCGAACTGGTCGTAGGTGACGAGCACCTGGGGGCGGACCTCGCGGATCACCTCGACCAGCAGGTCGGCGGCCTCGGTGAGGTCGGCGCGCCAGAAGGCGTTGTCGTGGATCTGGTCGGCGGCGACGGCGTGGCCGTCGGCGTGCCACTTCATGCCGGAGTCGCGGTAGCGGCCGAAGCCGCCGAGGAAGCGGTGGTCGGTGACGCCGAGCGCCTTCATCGCCGCGTCGAGCTCGGTGCGGCGGTGCTCGCCGAGCCGGTCGTCCTTGTCGGCGGCGAGGTGCTCGAGCTCGGGCACCAGGACCTCGCCCATCTCACCGGCGGTGCAGGTGACGAGCGTGACGCCGCGACCCTCGGCGACGTACTTGGCCATCGTGGCGCCCTGCCCGATCGACTCGTCGTCGGGGTGGGCGTGCACCAGGAGCAGGCGCTGGTCTCCGGAGGTGGTCGACATGGACCCGATCCTAGGTCTGCGCGCCCGGCCGCTTGATGCGCCGGGGGGCCGAGGGCAGGTCGAGGGGCGCGGCGGGCGGCGGGGCCGCGGCGACGGTGTCGTCGTCGAGCCAGCCGTCGTGCTCGTCGACGAGCACCTCGACGACGAACTGGGGCGCGTCGGTGAGCACCGCCCACGGGTGGTCCTCGTCGTCGTCCTCGCCGGCGAGGCGCTCGCGCTCGAGGTGCGCCTCGTAGCCGTCGGCGCGCAGCCGCCGCAGCACCGCGGTGGCGTCGTCCTCGTCGAAGAGCACCGCGCGCAGCACCGCGCGGCGCTGCTCGGTCTCGGCCGTGCGCAGCACGTGGGTCAGCTCGGGCAGGAACGGCCGGTCGGCCACCATCCAGTCGAGCCCGTCGGGGCCGTCGAGCTCGTCGGCGCCCACCCAGGTGAGGAGGTCGTGCTCGTGGGGGGCGGGCTCGCCGTCGACGATGCGGGCCACCGCGACCCGCAGCTCGAGGTGGTCGTTGATGGCGCTGCTGCCGCCCAGCCAGGCGGTCACCTCGACCTCGCAGCCGAGCTCCTCGGCGATCTCGCGCTCGAGGGCGTCGGCGGGCTGCTCGCCCGGCTCGACCTTGCCGCCCGGCAGCTCCCAGCGGCCCGCGGCCTCCGGTGGCGTCGTACGCCGCGCGGCGAGCACGCGCGCCCCGCGCACGATCGCCGCCCCCACCACCAGTCGCCGCTCACCCACGCCCCGCACGATATCGACCCGGCTTTCCCACCTCCCATCAGGCAGGCTGGCCCCGTGACCTCTCGGGACGCCTCCACACCACGCACCGCTCCCCCGCCCGGCGCCGTCCCGCTGGTGCCGGCGGCGGCGTTCGTGCTGGTGTGGTCGTCGGGCTACATCGCCGGGCCGGCGGGCGTGACGGTCGTCGAGCCGTTCACCCTGCTGGCGCTGCGCTTCGCGCTGGCGGCGGTGCTGCTGGCGCCGCTGGCGTGGTGGCTGCGCGGCCCGTTCCGGATGACCCGCGACGAGGTGGTGCGGGTCGGGGCGGTCGGGCTGGTGCTCAACGCGATCCAGTTCGGGCTGGTGTACGTCGCCTTCGGGGTCGGGCTCGGCGCGACCCTCGCCGCCCTGCTGCACTCCCTGTCCCCCGTGCTGACCGTGGTGCTGGCCGGGCTGCTGCTCGGCGAGCGGCTGCGCCGTGTGCAGGTGGTCGGGTTCGCCGCGGGCGTGGTCGGGGTGCTGGTGGTCCTCGGCCCCGACGTCGACCAAGCCGGCGGCGCGCTGGGGGTCACGCTGGGCGTGGCGAGCCTGCTGGCGCTGAGCCTGGGCACGCTGGGCCAGCGCTGGATCCACGTCACCGCCGACCCGATCTGGTCGGCGACCGTGCAGTGCGCGGTCGCGGCGGTGCCGCTGGCGGTCGTGGCGCTGGCGGTGGAGGGCACGAGCGGCGTCCTCGACCCGGCCGGCGGCCTCCTGGCCATCCTGTGGATCGCGGGCATCAACTCGGTGGTCGGCCTGCTGCTGCTGGGCGTGCTCGTACGCCGCGGCGGCGCCGGGGCGGGCGCCAGCGTCTTCTTCCTGATGCCGCCGGTGACCGCGGTGCTGGCCTTCTTCGCCTTCGGCGACACCCTCGGGGCCCGGGAGATCCTGGGGCTGACGCTCTCGGTGGTCGGCGTCGCGATCGCGACCCGGGGCGGCCGCGCCCGCTCGGTGACGCTGACGGAGCCGACGGCATGAGCGCGCCGCCGGTGGAGGCGTCGTGGACCGACGAGGCGAGCGGGCTGGTGCTCGCGCGCAGCGCGGCGTACCCGCGGGTGCCGGGGGCGGTGGGCCTCGAGGGCGTGCCGCTGACCGGGCAGCTGCGGCGCAGCTGGGCGCTGCGCGCGCTCGGGCTGAGGGCGTGGACCTGGGAGGCCGCCGACCGTCGTGACCGCGAGTGGTGGCCGCAGGGCATCACCGACGCCGCCGACGGCGACCCGACGCTGCTGGTGTCGTGGTACGCGAAGTCGCGCGGTTCGCGGATCTCGGTGGTCGACACGCGCGCGGGTTGGTACGGCCACGTGCGGCTGGTGGTGCCGAGCATCGCTGACGACGGCTCCGTGTCGCTGGCGCCGCTGAAGGTGCACGCGGGCGGCCTGGCCCGCACCGACCGGTGGCTGCACGTCGCGGCGACCGCGCGCGGCTTCTGGACCGCCCACCTCGACGACGTCGTGGCCGTGGACGGCGAGCTGGTGCTCCCGGTGCGCCACGCGCACCGCGCCTCGGCGCCTGAGGGCGTCGAGCCGCTGCGCTACTCGTTCCTGTCCGCCGGCGCGTCGGGGCTCGTCGTGGGCGAGTACGCCCGCGGCAAGCGGACCCGGCGGCTGGCACGCATCCCGGTCGACGCCGAGACCGGGCTGCCGTGCGGCGGACCGGTCGTCGTCGGCGACGGCGTCGCAGGCATGCAGGGAGTCGTGGAGCGCGAGGGCCGCTGGTCGGTCATGACCTCGCACGGCCCGTGGGTGCCCGGCTCGCTGTGGACCGGCTCCCCCGGCGACCTGGCCCGTCGCCCCTGGGCGGCACCGATGGGCCCCGAGGACCTGTACGCCGACGCGGCCGGCGACCTGTGGACGGTCACCGAGCACCCGCGCCGGCGTTGGATCGTGCGGCTCAGCCCTTCCCGCAGGTGAACTCGGCAACGACGTCAGCGCTGCCACCCTTGGTGGGGTTCGCAACGGCGTCGACGGTCGCGGACGTGCCGTCCTCGCTGGCGTCGACACCGGTCGGGTCCTCGGGCGGGGTGGTGTAGGCGATCCCGTCGACGGTCACGACGGCACTGGTGCCGATGTCTCCGGTGCCCGCGAAGACCTGGATGGAACCCTTCTTCCCTTCGTACATGTAGTACGCGGCCGGCTGCCCGGAGGCGGGCTGGACGGACTCACCCTTGCCCTTGAACGTGGCCTCGGCACCTCCGGTGACCTCCACCTCGACCTTGCACTCCCGCTGCTTGTCACCGCTGCCGTCGTCGGTGACGCCGGTCTTCTCGTCGTAGCTCGGGGAAGCGGAAACGGTGGGCTCGGGCTGAGCGGCACTGTCGTCGTCGCCGCTGCAGCCACTGAGGACGAGCACGGTGCTCCCGAGGGCGACCCGGGGGGTGGCGGGGTGGGAGAGACGCATGGTCGGAGTCAAACATCCGTAACGGCGCGAAGGTAAAGCGGGGGCGCCTCGCCGTCTCGCC
>JBFGFQ010000147.1:0-7450 GCA_041579495.1 Nocardioides sp. | reverse complement strand
CCGGTGGCCTTGACGTTGTACTGCGCCACCTCGAGGTCGCCCTGCTCGTCGACGACGAAGGTGGAGCGGATCACGCCCTGCACGACCTTGCCGTACATCTTCTTCTCGCCGAAGGCGCCCCAGGCGGCCATCACGGACCTGTCGGGGTCGGAGAGCAGCCGGATGCCCAGCGCCTCCGCGTCGCGGAAGCGGGCGAGCTTCTCGGGCTTGTCGGGGGAGACGCCGAGCACCTCGTAGCCCTCCTCGCGGAAGGCGTCCTGGGTCGCGGTGAAGTCGCAGGCCTGCTTGGTGCAGCCGGGCGTCATCGCGGCGGGGTAGAAGTACACGACGACCTTGCGCCCGCGCAGCGACGAGAGGGTGACCTCGTCGCCGGCGTCGTCGACGAGGGTGAAGTCGGGCGCCGGGTCGCCGGGGGACAGGCGCGGGGCGGGCGTCGTGGTCATGTCGTCCTCCTGGGAGCAATCCGTTGCGGGCCTTGTTGCGAACACTTTGCAACAACGTAGGGTGGGCGGAGATGCCCGACCGGCGTCCAACCTAGTCCCAGCCCGAGACCTGCCCAGGAGCGGCCATGCACGTGCCCGACGGGTTCTTCGACGCCCCCACCTCCGTCGCCACCGGGGTGGTGGCCGTCGCCGCGATCGGCGTCGCGCTGCGCGGCGCCCGCCGCGAGCTCGACGACCGCACCGCGCCGATGGCCGGACTGGTCGCCGCGTTCGTCTTCGCCGCGCAGATGCTCAACTTCCCGGTCGGCGCCGGCACCAGCGGGCACCTGATGGGCGGGGCCGTCGCCGCCGTGCTGGTCGGACCGTGGACGGCCGTGCTGGCCACCAGCGTCGTCTTCGTCGTGCAGACCCTGATGTTCGCCGACGGCGGGATCACCGCCATCGGCACCAACATCACCGTCATGGGCCTGGCCACCGTGGTCGTCGGCTACGGCGTCTTCCGGGCCCTGCAGGCGGTGCTGCCCCGTCGGCTCGCGCTGGTGCCGGTGCTCGCCGGCATCGGCGCCTTCGTCTCGGTGCCGGTGGCCTCGCTGCTCTTCGTGGCCCTGTACGCCGTCGGCGGCGCCGCCCCGGTGCCGCTCGACACGCTGACCGCGGCGATGGTGGGGGTGCACTCCCTCATCGGCGTCGGCGAGGGGCTGATCACCTTCCTGGCGGTGGCCGGCATCCTCGCGGTGCGTCCCGACCTGGTGCGCGGCGCCCGCCCGGTGCTCGCCGCCCGCACCCTCGAGATCCGCACCGGCCAGACCGACCGGCCGGCGGTGACCGCGTGAGCCGCCGCACCGTCAGCACCCGCGCCGTGGTCGTCGGCGCGCTGCTGGTCTCGCTGCTGCTGGCCGGCGTCGTCAGCTTCTACGCGGCCTCCACCCCCGACGGGCTGACCAAGGTCTCGCAGGAGCAGGGCTTCGCCGACACCGAGACCGAGCACGGCGCGGCCGACGGTCCGTTCGCCGGCTACGACGCCGGGTTCCTCGACGGCGACCGCCTTGGCGGGGGAGTCGCCGGGGTCGTGGGCGTGCTGGTCGTGCTCGTGCTCGGCACCGCGCTCGCCTACGGCGTGCGCCGCCGCTCGACGTCCGACGAGCAGCCCGAGCAGCCCGACCAGACGCGGGCCTGAGGTGGGCGCCGGCCACGGGCACCGCCTGCACTACCACGGGCACTCCCCGCTGCACCGCGCCCCGGCGCACCTCAAGCTGCTCGCGCTGCTGGGCTTCATGCTGGTCGTGGTGGCCACCCCCGACGACTGGTTCGCGGCCTTCGGCGCCTACCTGCTGGTGCTGCTGGGCGTCGTGGCGCTCTCGCAGGTGCCGCCCACCTACCTGCTCAAGCGGATGGTGGTCGAGGTGCCGTTCGTGGTCTTCGCGCTGGTGCTGCCCTTCGTCGCCTACGGCGAGCAGGTCGAGGTCCTCGGGGTCTCGCTCAGCCGGCCGGGTCTGCTGGCGGCCTTCGGCATCCTGGCCACCGCCACCCTGGGCGTCCTCGCCTCGCTCACCCTGGCCGCGACCACCGAGCCGCAGGCGCTGCTCGCGGGCCTGCAGCGGCTGCGGGTGCCGAGCCTGATGGTGCAGATCATGGCGTTCATGGTGCGCTACCTCGACGTGGTGACCAGCGAGATGCAACGGATGCGGGTAGCGCGCGAGTCGCGCGGGTTCCGGGCTCGCGACCCCCGCCAGTGGCCGGTGATCGCCCGCTCGACCGGCGCGCTGTTCATCCGCTCCTACGAGCGCGGCGAGCGGGTGCACCTGGCGATGCTCTCGCGCGGCTACACCGGCACCATGCCCGAGCAGGGCGGTCACTGATGGGCGTCGAGCAGCCACCGGTCCTCGACGTGCGCGGTCTGGCCTACGCCTACCCCGACGGCCACCAGGCGCTCTACGGGGTCGACCTGCAGGTGCACCGCGGCGAGCGGGTCGCGCTGCTGGGGCCCAACGGCGCCGGCAAGACCACGCTGGTGCTGCACCTCAACGGCATCCACACCGCCGGCGTCGGGTCGGTGTCGGTCAGCGGCCTCGAGGTGGGCGACAAGGACGCCCTGCAGGAGGTCCGCCGGCGCGTCGGGATCGTCTTCCAGGACCCCGACGACCAGCTGTTCATGGGCAGCGTGCGCGCCGACGTCGCCTTCGGCCCGCACAACCTGGGCCTGCGCGGGGCCGCCCTGGAGGCCCGGGTGACGGCCGCGCTCGAGCAGGTCGGGATGGCGGCGTACGCCGACCGGCCGCCGCACCACCTGTCCTTCGGCCAGCGCCGACGGGTCGCGGTCGCCACCGTGCTCGCGATGGAGCCGGAGGTGCTGGTGCTCGACGAGCCGTCGTCCAACCTCGACCCGGCCTCGCGGCGCGAGCTGGCCGACGTGCTGCGCTCGCTCGACGTCACCGTGCTGATGGTGACCCACGACCTGCCCTACGCCCTCGAGCTGTGCCCGCGCTCGGTGGTGCTCAGCGACGGTCGGGTGGTCGCCGACGGCGCCACCTACGACGTGCTCACCGACGACGCCCTGATGCGCGCCCACCGTCTCGAGCTGCCCTTCGGCTTCGACCCCCGCACGGTCGGGCCGCCGCCGGCCGCAGGTCCGCGTGCCCCGCGGGGTGGTCACGGGGCAGGTCCCGGGGTTGATAGCGTGACGTCGTGACCACGGACCCCAGCGCCCTCGAGCGTGAGATCGAGGAGACCCGCGAGCGACTGGCGGGCACCATCGACCAGCTGCTGCACCGCGCGAGCCCCAAGACGATCGTCGGCCGCGAGATCTGGACCATCAAGGCCCACTACGTCGACCCGCAGACCGGCGAGCCGCGCACCGACAACATCCTCAAGACCGTCGGCGCCGTCGTCGGCGTGGTCGCCGCGTTCATCGTGGTCCGCAAGATCACCAACTGAAGCGCCGCGTCGCCATGAGCGAGAAGACCCCGATCAAGATGCTGCACGACCGGGTGCTGGTCGAGCTCGACGCCGAGGCCGGCGAGCGGCGCTCGTCGGGCGGCATCGTCATCCCCGCCACCGCGGCGATGGGCGCCCAGCGCCTGGCCTGGGCCCGGGTGGTCGCGGTCGGTCCGCACGCGCGGGCCGTCGAGGCCGGTGACCGGGTGCTGTTCGGCCCCGAGGACAAGGCCGAGGTCGAGGTCCACGGCGAGACCTACGTGGTGATGCGCGAGCGCGACGTGCACGCCGTGGCCGCCGAGCGCGTCGGCGACCAGTCCACCGGCCTGTACCTCTGACCCGGCCGCCCGGCCGTGCCGGGACGGGCCGCGTAGGCTGGCACGAGCACCACCGAGGCGACAGGGGGACACGTGCGCGAGCCGGGCAACGACCTGCCGCTGACCATGCTGCGTGAGCGGGTGCGGCTGGCCCGCGACGAGGTGGCGCTGCGCCGGCAGGACCCGGGCCGTCGCGACGACCTGAGCCGCGCGCACCTCGAGCTGCGCCGCTCCCTCGAGGCGCTGGTGCACGAGCTCGAGCAGCGCCGGTTGCCGGTGCCCTACGCCCTGCACGCCGAGCTGCGCCTACACCAGGACATCGACCCGCGCTGACCTCGCCGAGCACTCCGGTAAGAGGGGTGCGTAACGCACGTCACGCAGCGCCGTTAGGGCAGTCATGCCCCCCATCCGCCGCCGCTCGCGGCTGCTCGCCACGCTGACCGCCGCCGTCCTGGCCCCCCTGGCCACCGTCCCCCTGGCCACCGGTGCCCTCACCGGAGCCGCCGCGACGGCGGAGCGCGGCCCGGCCGGCCTGCGCGCGCAGATCACTTGGACCAAGCACGGCATCCCGCACATCGAGGCCCGCGACGTCACCTCGCTCGGCTTCGGCAGCGGGTACGCCGCCACCGAGATGACCGCCTGCACGCTCTTCGACACCCTGGTCACCGGCCGCGGCCAGCGCTCGCGCTGGTTCGGTCCCGAGGCCCGCTACAACGACCAGGTCACCCTCAACGCGACCAACCTGCAGGTCGACACGCTGGTCACCGACCTGCGCGAGCGCAAGGTCGTCGAGACCCTGCTCGCCGACGAGGTGCGCGGCCCGGGCCGGGAGTCCCGGGAGCTCGTGGAGGGCTACGTGGCCGGCGTCAACGAGTGGGTGCGCGAGAACGACGTGCGCGACGAGGCCTGCCGCGGCGCCGGCTACGTGCGTCCCGACGTGACCGCCACCGACCTCTGGTACGGCGTCTACCTGGCCAACCTGCTGGCCTCGACCGGGGTGTTCGTGCCGCAGATCGCCGACGCGGCGCCGCCGGGTCCGGGCGACCCCGGGCTGCCGAGCCTGCCGGTGCGCGCCTCCCAGGTCGACCGCGACGCGCTGCTGACCGCCCTGGGCCGCGACCCCGAGGCGCCGTTCGGCTCCAACGCCACCGCCGCCGGCTCGGCGTCCACCTCGACGGGCGGCGGCATGCTGCTCGGCAACCCGCACTTCCCGTGGCGCGGGCGCTACCACTTCACCCAGCAGCACCTGACGATCCCGGGCCGCTACGACGTCGCCGGCGCCTCGCTGGTCGGCTCGCCCGCGGTCAACATCGGCTTCAACGACGACGTCGCCTGGAGCCACACCGTCTCCACGGCCTACCGCTTCACGCCCTACGAGTACGTCACGCTCGGGCCCACGACGTACCTCACCGACGCGGGCCCCGCTGAGCTCGAGCGGCGCGAGGTCGAGATCGAGGTGCTCGGCGACGACGGCCGGGTCAGCACGGTCACCGAGGACCTCTACCGCACCGCCGAGGGGTACGTCGTCGACTCGCCCGACACCCTGATGCCCTGGGGCGCCGGCTCGGTGTGGGCGCTGCGCGACGCCAACGCCGAGCACCTGCGCACCATCGACACCTTCTTCGAGATGGGCAAGGCGACGGGGGTGCGCGACCTGCTGCGCCGCCAGGACGCCGGCAGCGGGATGCCCTGGGTCAACACCACGGCCGCCGACCGCGACGGCCGGGTGCTCTACGCCGACCACTCGGTGGTGCCCAACGTGCCCGACGAGCTGGCCCAGCGCTGCATGACGCCCGTGGGCCGCCTGCTCGAGGAGGTCGCCGGCCTGCCCGGTCTCGACGGCACCCGCGCCTCCTCGTCGTGCGCCTGGGGCACCGACGACGACGCCCAGCGCCCCGGCATCTTCGGGCCCGAGAACCTGCCCTCCGTGGTGCGCCGCGACTGGGTGATGAACGCCAACGACTCCTACTGGCTGCCCAACGACGAGGTGCGCCTCGAGGGGTACGCCGGGATCATCGGCTGCGAGCGCTGCGAGCGGACCATGCGCACCCGGGTCGTCTCCGCCTACGTCGCCGACCGGCTCGCCGCCGGGCGCAAGGAGACCCCGCGCAGCTTCCGCGGCCACCAGCACGAGAACCGGGTGATGGCCGGAGAGGTGATGCGCGCCGACGGAGCCCTCGACGAGGTGTGCGCGCAGACCGGCGAGACCGAGGCCTGCGCCGCGCTGGCCGCCTGGGACGGCCGCTCCGACAAGGGCTCGCGCGGCGTCCACCTCTTCGAGGAGTTCGTCAAGCGCCTTCCCTCGGCGCCGCTGGGCCTGGCCGAGACCGTGTGGCGCACGCCGTTCGACCCCGCCGACCCGCTGAACACCCCGCGCGACCTCAACACCGACAACCCGCAGGTGGTCGACGCGATGCAGGCGGCGATCGACGCGGTGCGCGACGCGGGCCTCGCCTTCGACGCCCGCTGGGGCACGCTGCAGGTCGCCGGCGACCGTGGGGCGCGTCCGTACGGCCTCGGCGGCGGCACGGGCGACGCGCTCGGCAACGCCAACGCCCTGGCCTCGCGCGACGTGCGCGACCACGCCGACCGCTACCGCCCGATCACCTACGGCTCCTCGCACATCCAGGCGATCAGCTACCGCGGCCGCAAGGGCCTCGACGCCCGCACGATCCTGACCTACGGACAGTCCGAGGACCCGCGCTCGCGGTTCTCGCGGGACCAGACCAAGCTGTTCTCGCAGGAGAGGTGGGTGCGCTTCGCGTGGACCGATGCCCAGATCCGCAAGGACCGGATCCGTCGGCAGGTGGTCACCCGCTGACGGACCCGGTCCGTGAGGTCGCTGTGGGGGTCCGCGCTCAGCGGCGGACCCGCACCTTCAGCACCCCGCTGACGGCGCCGGTGACCGACTCGGAGCCGGGCACGACCAGGCGGTAGCGGGAGACACCCTTCCGGCGCTCCTTGGGGTAGGAGACGAGCACGCGTCCGCTGTCGGCGGGCAGGGTCCGCTTGGTCGTCCACTCCTCGCCCCGCAGGCGCTGCAGCTCGACCGAGGACAGGCCCGGCTGGTCGACGGCCACCAGGTCGCTGGCCACCCGCTGGCCGCGGTGCAGCCTCACCTTCGTGTCCGCGAAGCTCTCGATGGCGGTCACGGCGCGGGGCACGGTGAGGGTGCTGGGGTCGCCGCTGGGGTCGAGCAGGCAGCGCAGGCCCTTCTCCCAGTGGTAGTTGGTGCCGGCCACCTGGACCCACTCCACCGTGTAGTCGGTGGTGCCGGCGGGCCAGCCGCGGTGCTGGGAGTACGGGAAGGCCCGCGTGCCCGACCAGGTGCCCTCGTCGTTGTGGTAGTTCAGCGTGACCTGGCCGGCGGGGGTGCGCAGCCGGATGTTGACGTCGTTGGCCTGGCCCTGGGGCAGGTCGCCCGGGTAGGCCACCACGAGCCCGGCGCACGTCGGGTCCGCGTACTTCCAGTTCCAGTCGAACGGCCCGCCCGGGTTGGTCGGTGGGTTCGGCGGGAAGGTCGGCGGCGGCGTGGACTCGGGAGTCGGCTCAGGCGTCGGGGTCGGCGTCGGAGTCGGAGTCGGAGTCGGGGTCGGCGTGGACGTGGGCGTGGCCGCGACGTACCGCACCGAGTAGTGCGAGATCGCCTTGCCCTTGTTGCTCACCGTCGAGGTGTAGCTGATGGCGACGGAGGGCAACGGGGTGACGAGGGTGACGTGCTGCGGACCGTCACCGTCCTGGGCGCTGCCGGCCTTG
>JBFGFQ010000146.1:0-7454 GCA_041579495.1 Nocardioides sp. | reverse complement strand
CTGGCCGACCTGCCCGAGGAGGTGCGGGCCGGGGCCCGGCTGGTCTTCGTGACCCACTCGATCCCGACCGCGATGAACGAGTCCAGCGGCGACCCGGAGGCCACCTACGACGGCGGCGGCGCCTACGTCGCCCAGCACCGCGACGTCGCCCGGGTCATCACCGAGCGGGTGGCGGCCGAGACCGGCACCACGCACGAGCACGACCTGGTCTTCTGCTCGCGCAGCGGGGCGCCGCACGTCCCGTGGCTCGAGCCCGACGTCAACGACCACCTCGAGGCGCTGCACGCCGAGGGCGTGCCGGCGGCGGTGATGGTGCCGGTGGGGTTCGTCTCCGACCACATGGAGGTCATCTACGACCTCGACACCGAGGCCGTCGAGACGGCCGGCGAGCTGGGGCTGCCGGTGCGCCGCGCCGCCACCGCCGGCGTCGACCCGCGCTTCGTGGCCACCGTGCGCGACCTGCTCGTCGAGCGCGCCACCGTCGAGCGCGGCGAGGACGTCGCCCGCGCCGCCGTGGGAGACACCGGCCCGATGTGGGACGTCTGCCCGGTGGGCTGCTGCGCCAACCCGCGCGCGCCGCGTCCCGCGCTGTGCGGCCGAGGGGCATGAGCGACCCGGAGTCCCTGCGCGACCTGGCCCTCGACGTGGCCCGGGCGGCCGCGGCCCTCGTGCGCGAGCACCGGGCCGGGCCCGTCGAGGTGGCCGGCACCAAGAGCAGCGACGTCGACGTGGTCACCGAGACCGACCGGGCCAGCGAGGAGCTGGTGCGCCGGCTGCTGCTCGAGGCGCGGCCCGACGACGCGGTGCTCGGCGAGGAGGGCGACGACGTCGCCGGCACCTCCGGCGTGCGCTGGGTCGTCGACCCGATCGACGGCACCGTGAACTTCCTCTACGGGCTGCCGCAGTACGCCGTCTCGATCGCGGCCGAGGTCGAGGGCGCCGCGGGGTCGGAGGTCGTGGCCGGGGTGGTGCTCAACGTCGCCACCGGTGCCGAGTACGCCGCCCACCTGGGGCCCGACGGGCCGGTCGCGACCCGTGACGGCCGCCCGATCGGCGTGCGCGCGGTCGCGCCGGCGGCGCAGATGCTGGTGGCGACCGGGTTCTCCTACGACAGCGACGTGCGCGAGCGCCAGGCGCGCTCGCTGGTGCGGCTGCTGCCGCGGGTGCGCGACGTGCGCCGGCTCGGCTCGTGCGCCCTCGACCTGTGCGCCGTGGCCGACGGCACGGTCGACGCCTACGTCGAGGAGGGCGTGCACCTGTGGGACCACGCAGCAGGCGCCCTGGTGGCCCGCGGGGCCGGTGCCCGCACCGAGGTCCTGACCGGCGCGAGCGGGCGCGACCTGCTGGTCTGCGCCCCCGCCGGCTCGTTCGACGAGTTCCGGGCGCTGGTCGTCGACTCGGGCTACGCCACGCCCGGCAGCGCGGGGGAATAGCGGCGCCGCACCGGCTGTTCAGGTCGCGTCACCACAGCCGGTGTGTCGCTGTTGCTCCCGATGGTGCACAATCTGGCGCCGACGACACACACGCAGCACACGAGACCACGAGGGGAGTGAGGCGACGATGGCCACCGACTACGACGCACCGCGCAAGAACGAGGAAGACCAGTCCGAGGAGAGCATCGAGGAGCTCAAGGCTCGCCGCCACGACAAGAACTCCGGCAAGGTCGACGAGGACGAGACCGAGGCCGCTGAGTCCTTCGAGCTCCCCGGCGCCGACCTGTCGCACGAGGAGCTCGCGGTGGAGGTCAAGCCCAAGCAGGAGGACGAGTTCACCTGCATGAGCTGCTTCCTGGTGCACCACCGCTCGCAGCTCGCCGACGAGAAGACCATGATCTGCCGCGACTGCGTCTGAGCAGCACCGCACGCAGCATCATCGGCATCACCGCACGAACAGCACGAAGGCCCGGTCCCCACAGGGGGACCGGGCCTTCGTCGTGCCTGCCGGGGTGGGCGGCTACTGGCCGTCCTTCTGCAGCGGCGGGGGCAGGTGGCCGGTGGAGCGGGTGTAGTACTCCGCCGCCCGGCGCTGGGCCAGCATCCGGGCCACGGAGGCCACCGCGCCGGTGCTCACCGCCCAGGTGACCGCCTCCCACCAGTCGACGTCGGGGTCGGCGGGGTTCGCCGGGGGCTTGCGCCGCGCCGCCGTCTTCCACGACGCCTCGAGCGCCTTGCGAGCAGCGATCGCCGCGCCCACCGAGGCGCCGACCGACATGAGGGACCAGACCTTGGAGCCACCACCGGATGCCATGGGCGCGACCTTACCCACTGCTCCCGGAGGGCGGGGACACCCGTGGGGCGGCGGCGCGCAGCGCGGCCACGAGGTCGTCGGGACGCCGGGTGCTCAGCAGCCAGTACGGCGTCGGGTCGGCCGGGTCGGCCACCGCCACCCGCACCGCACGCTTGCGGTAGGGGCGCAGCAGCAGGTAGGCGCGGGCATCGGCCTCGACGCCCGCCGCGCGGCGGGCCGCCTCGGGGTCGAGTGCCTCGGCGGCGCCCAGGTGGCGCAGCCCGATGCGGGCCCGGCCGGCGCGCAGCTCCCCGTCGGAGACGCTGATCACGGGGGAGCCGTAGCCGACCAGCAGCGCGGTCATCAGCGCCACCGCGATGCCGGTGACCACCCAGGCCCACGGCTCGGGGACGGCCACGACGACCGCCAGCCACAGGCTGGCGACCAGCATCGTGCCCTGCACCCACCAGCGCAGCGGCACCGAGAGTCGCTCGCGGTAGTCAGAGGTCGCGTCCACGGCGCGATTCTCCCACTGCGACGGGCGCGGCGATGACCTAGGGTCCCGTCCGTGACCGACCCAGTGCCGACCGAGCTGCCCGAGCTGCCTGTCCACGTGGTGCGCCTCGACGCCGACCTGCCGCTGCCGTCGTACGCGCACCCCGGCGACGCGGGCGCCGACCTGCTGACCACCGTCGACGTGCGCCTCGAGCCCGGCGAGCGCGCGCTGGTGCCGACCGGCATCGCGCTCGCGCTCCCGACCGGGTACGTCGCCCTGGTGCACCCGCGCTCGGGGCTCGCCGCGCGCCACGGGGTCTCGATCGTCAACACCCCGGGCACCGTCGACGCGGGCTACCGCGGGGAGGTCAAGGTGCTGCTGGTCAACCTCGACCCCCGCGAGCCGGTCGAGCTGCGTCGCGGCGACCGCGTGGCCCAGCTGGTGCTGCAGCGCGTGGAGCGGGCGCGCTTCGTCGAGGTCGACGCGCTGCCTTCGTCGCCGCGGGGTGACGGGGGATACGGTTCGACTGGTGGGTTCGCCTCGGCCACGGCCGGCGCGCCCCGACCCGACGCTCGTACGCCCAGCCCTGACCATCTCGAGGAGCCCCGCCCGTGAAGTTCCGCCGCAAGTCCGACGCCACCGAGCCCGCCGGGGCCGACGAGGCCTCGACGCAGGCGCCGCAGGCGTCCCCGGAGGGACCCTTCGACGCGGCCGACCTCCCCGAGCTGCCCGAGGGGGAGCAGCGCATCGACCTCGGCTCGCTGCTCGTCAGGCCCCCCGAGGGCCTCGAGCTGCGGCTGCAGGTCGACGAGGCCACCGAGGAGATCCAGGCCGTGCTGCTCGCCGGCGCCGACGGCGCGCTCGAGCTGCGCGCGTTCGCCGCGCCCCGGGGCGGGGACCTGTGGGGCGACGTGCGCCCGCAGATCGCGGCCGACATGGTCCAGCGCGGTGGCACCGCGACCGAGCAGGAGGGCCGCTTCGGCACCGAGCTGGTCTGCGAGCTGACCCGCACCATGCCCGACGGGCGCACCGGCAAGCAGCTCTCGCGCATCGTGGGCGTCAACGGCAACCGCTGGATGCTGCGTGCCACCCTGATCGGCGCGCCCGCTCGCGGCACCGAGATCGACGAGCCCTACCTCAGCGCGCTCACCCAGGTCGGCGTCGAGCGCGGCCAGGGCGCGATGCCCGTCGGTGAGGCCCTCGACCTGGTGCTGCCCGAGGGCGCGCGCCGCGTCGGGCCCGCGGTGCCCCCCGGCACCAAGGACGACCGCGGCCGCTCCACCGACGACCCGCACTTCGGCCACGACCACGACTGAGGACCGATGCCCGACAAGAGCCGCCTGCGGCGCAGCATCAGCCGCTGGGCCAACAGCTCCGAGCAGGAGGCGCGCGACCTGCGCCGCACCTACGCCGAGCCGGGCAACGACTGCATCGCCGACGCCGCCGACCGCTCGCGGGTGCGCCTGCGCGGCACCCTGCGCACCGTCACGCTGCGTCCGCGCGGCGGTGTGCCGGCCCTGGAGGCCGAGCTCTTCGACGGCACCGGGTCGATCACCGTGGTGTGGCTGGGCCGGCGCCGCATCGCCGGCATCAACCCGGGGGTGTCCATGTCGGTCGAGGGCCGCATCGGCACCCAGGACGGCGTCCGCGTCATCTTCAACCCCCGCTACGAGCTGATCCCGTGACCACCGCCGACGTCGAGACCGTCGAGTCGGTCGTGCGCAGCCAGCTCGCGAGGGCGCTGGGCGGGCGGCGCGGCATGGTCGAGGCGGCCGTGCCGACCCTGCTGTTCACCGTGGTGTGGCTCAGCACCAAGCAGCTGCAGGTCGCGCTGGTCGTCAGCGTCGCCGCGGCGGTGCTGGCACTGGCGGTGCGGCTGGTGCAGCGCTCCACGGTGCAGTTCGCCCTCAACGCGCTCTTCGGCATCGGCATCGGCTGGTTCTTCGTCACCCTCGCCGCGCGCCGCGGCGGCAGCGAGGACGAGCAGGCGCTGGCCTACTTCCTGCCCGGCATCCTCTACAACGGCGGGTACGCCGTGGTACTGACGCTGACCGTGCTGGTCGGCTGGCCGCTGGTCGGGTTCATGGTCGGCAGCGTCACCGGCGACGCCACGGCGTGGCACGACGACAAGCAGGTCGTGCGCCTGACCAGCACCCTGACCTGGATGCTGGCGGCGCCCTGCGTGGTGCGTGTGGTCGCGCAGGGGCCGATCTGGCTGGCCGGCTGGTCCGGGGCGATCGCGGCGGAGACCGCGATCGCGGTGCTGGGCGTGCTCAAGATCGTGCTCGGCTGGCCGCTGCAGCTCGGCGCGCTCGCCGCGATGATGTGGGTGCTCGACCGCAACCACACGCCCGTCGAGAGCGCCCCGCGCGACTAGTCAGCCGCCGTGGGTGGAGGGCGCCAGCAGCCGCTCGAGCTCGTCCTCCTGCTCGGCCGGCACCACCAGCAGCAGCTCGTCGCCGGCCTCCACCGGCTGCTCGGGCGTCGGCACGTAGACCTGGCCGTCGCGCAGGATCGTCACGAGCGCGCAGTTGTCGGGCAGCGGGATCAGGCCGCTGGGCTTGCCGACGTACGGCGAGTCGGACGGCAACGTCATCTCGACCAGGTTGGCCTTGCCCTGGCGGAAGGTGAAGAGGCGCACCAGGTCGCCGATGCTCACCGCCTCCTCCACCAGCGCCGACATGATCCGCGGCGTCGACACGTTGACGTCGACGCCCCACGCCTCGCTGAAGAGCCACTCGTTGTTGGGGTGGTTGACCCGCCCGACGGTGCGCGGCACGCCGAACTCGGTCTTGGCCAGCAGCGAGGCGACCAGGTTGGCCTTGTCGTCGCCGGTGGCCGAGATCAGCACGTCGCAGCGCTCGAGACGTGCCTCGGTCAGCGACGACATCTCGCAGCAGTCGGCGAGCAGCCACTCGGCGTCGGGGACGCGCTCGGGCTTGATCGAGGCCGCGTTCTTGTCGATCAGCAGCACCTCGTGGCCGTTGGTGATCAGCTCGCGGGCGATGGAGCGGCCCACGGCCCCGGCTCCGGCGATGGCGACGCGCATCAGTGCTCCTCGGGTCCCTGCTCGAGCCGCGCATAGGTGTGCGCGGCGTTCTCCTCGCGGATCACCAGGTGCAGCATGTCGCCCTCCTGCAGGACGGTCTCGCGCACCGGCAGCATGCCCTCGCCCAGCCGGTCGATCCACGCGATCCGGCTGCGGGTCTGGACCTGCAGGTCGATGGTGCGGCTGCCGATCCAGTTCTCGGGCACGGTGATGTGGTCGACGCGGATGGTGCCGCTGGGGTCGCGGAAGTCGGGCTCGGCGCCGGCGGGCAGGATCCGGCGCAGCACCTGGTCGGCGGTCCACTTGACGGTGGCGACCGTGGTGATGCCCAGGCGCTGGTAGACCTCGGCACGCCCCGGGTCGTAGATGCGGGCGACGACCTGCTGGATGCCGAAGGTCTCGCGCGCGACCCGCGCGGCGATGATGTTGGAGTTGTCGCCGCTGGAGACCGCGGCGAACGCGTCGGCGCGTCGGATGCCGGCCTTCTCCAGGACCTCCTGGTCGAAGCCGATGCCGGCGACCTTGTCGCCGTTGAAGGCGGGACCGAGGCGTCGGAACGCGTCGGGCTCGCTGTCGATGATCGACACCGTGTGGTTCCGCTCCTCGAGGCTGTTGGCCAGGGTCGAACCCACCCGGCCACAGCCCATGATCACAACGTGCACGGGGCCACGGTAGCCGCAACGGCGTCCGGGGGGCGTCGGTGCCGTAGCCTTCCCGCTCGTGAGTGTCGGAGACGTCTCCAAGCGCATCCTGCTGGGGCGCAAGCTGCGCAGCTCCCAGCTGGGGGAGACGCTGCTCCCCAAGCGCATCGCGCTGCCGGTCTTCGCCTCCGACGCGCTGTCGTCGGTGGCGTACGCGCCCGACGAGATCTTCATCATGCTCTCGCTCGCCGGCGCGTCGGCGTACGTGTGGTCGTGGAAGGTCGCGCTGGCCGTCGCGGTCGTGATGGCCGCGGTGATCGCCTCCTACCGCCAGACCGTGCACGCCTACCCCTCGGGCGGCGGCGACTACGAGGTGGCCAAGGTCAACCTCGGTGTCACCGCGGGCACCACCGTGGCCAGCGCGCTGCTGGTCGACTACGTGCTGACGGTCGCGGTCTCGATCTCCGCCGGGGCGCAGTACGCCGCCTCCGCGGTGCCGGCCCTGAGCGGCCACGAGGCGAGCTTCGCCTGCGGGCTGGTGGTGCTGCTGATGGCGATGAACCTGCGCGGCATCCGCGAGTCGGGCGCCTTCTTCGCGGTGCCGACGTACGCGTTCATGGTGGCGATGGCGGCCATGGTGGGCTGGGGGCTGTGGCAGTGGTGGAACGACTCGCTGCTGCCCGCCGAGAGCGCCGACATCACGATCACCCCGGCCAGCGGCTTCGAGGAGCCGTTGACCACCATCGGGCTGATGCTCCTCCTGGCGCGCGCCTTCAGCTCGGGCGCGGCCGCGCTGACCGGTGTCGAGGCGGTCTCCAACGGCGTGCCGGCCTTCCGCCGGCCCAAGAGCCGCAACGCCGCCACCACGCTGGCCCTGCTGGGTGCCATCGCGATCGCGATGATGATGAGCGTCATCGTGCTGGCCCGCGAGATCGGGGTGCGGCTGGTCGACCCGGACGAGTTCGACCGGCTCTCCCGCGGCGGCGCACCGCTGCCCGACGACTACGACCAGCACACGGTGATCTCGCAGATCGCCGAGTCG
>JBFGFQ010000145.1:0-7832 GCA_041579495.1 Nocardioides sp. | reverse complement strand
TCAGCTACACCTCCGCGAAGATGCCGCGCTTCAACTCGATCTCGATCTCCGGCTACCACATCCAGGAGGCCGGCGCGACGAACGACCTCGAGCTGGCCTACACGCTGGCCGACGGCGTCGAGTACATCCGCGCGGGCCTCGAGACCGGGATGACGATCGACCAGTTCGCCCCGCGCCTGTCGTTCTTCTGGGCGATCGGGATGAACTTCTACATGGAGGTCGCCAAGATGCGCGCGGCCCGCGCGCTGTGGGCGCGGCTGGTGCGCCAGTTCGACCCGCAGAACCCCAAGTCGCTCTCGCTGCGCACGCACTCGCAGACCTCCGGCTGGAGCCTGACGGCCCAGGACGTCTTCAACAACGTCCAGCGCACCTGCATCGAGGCGATGGCCTCCACCCAGGGCCACACCCAGTCGCTGCACACCAACGCCCTCGACGAGGCGATCGCGCTGCCGACCGACTTCTCGGCGCGCATCGCCCGCAACACCCAGCTGCTGCTGCAGCAGGAGAGCGGCACCACCGGCACCATCGACCCGTGGGCCGGCTCGTACTACGTCGAGCGGCTCACCCACGACCTCGCCGAGCGCGCGTGGGCGCACATCCAGGAGGCCGAGAAGGCCGGCGGCATGGCCAAGGCGATCGAGCAGGGCATCCCGAAGATGCGCATCGAGGAGGCGGCCGCCCGCACCCAGGCCCGCCTCGACTCGGGCGCGCAGAAGCTCATCGGCGTCAACACCTACCGTCTGGCCGCCGAGGACAAGCTCGACGTGCTGCGCGTCGACAACGACGACGTCTACCGCCAGCAGGTCGCCAAGCTCGAGCGTCTGCGCGCCGAGCGCGACGACGACGAGGTGCGCCGCTCGCTGGAGGCACTGACCCGCTCGGCCGAGCAGGGCCCCAGCAAGGGCTCGCTCGACGGCAACCTGCTCGCGCTGGCCGTCGACGCGGCGCGCGCGAAGGCGACCGTCGGCGAGATCTCCGACGCGCTGGAGAAGGTCTACGGCCGCCACCAGGCCGTGATCCGTACGATCAGCGGCGTGTTCCGCGACGAGTCCGCCAGTGCCGGCGAGGGCGGCAGCCTGGTCACCCAGGTGCTCGAGGCCACCGCGGAGTTCGAGGAGGCCGAGGGGCGCCGCCCGCGCATCCTGGTCGCCAAGATGGGCCAGGACGGCCACGACCGCGGCCAGAAGGTGATCGTCTCCGCCTTCGCCGACATGGGCTTCGACGTCGACGTGGGGCCGCTGTTCTCCACGCCCGAGGAGGTCGCCCAGCAGGCCGTGGACGCCGACGTGCACATCGTCGGCGTCAGCTCGCTGGCCGCCGGCCACCTCACGCTGCTCCCGGCGCTGCGCGAGGCGCTGGCCGAGCAGGGCCGCCCCGACATCATGGTGGTCATCGGCGGGGTGATCCCGCCCGACGACGTGCCGACGCTGCGCGAGATGGGGGCCGCCGAGGTCTTCCTGCCCGGCACCGTCATCGCCGAGTCGGCGCTGTCGCTGCTGGCGGGGCTCCGCGACCAGCTCGGGCACTAGGTCCAGGTGCAGGGGTCACAGGTGCAGGGGCCGGAGGCGCAGGACCGCGTCGCCACGCTCGTCGCCGGCATCCGTGAGGGCCGTCGCGCGGCGGTGTCGCAGGCGATCACCCTGGTGGAGTCGTCGCGCCCGCAGCACCGGCTGCAGGCGCGCGAGCTGCTGACCGCGCTCGCCGGGCTCTCCGGCGAGTCCGGGCGCGCAGACGTGGTGCGGGTGGGCATCTCGGGCGTGCCCGGCGTCGGCAAGTCCACGTTCATCGAGGCGCTCGGGACCCGGCTCACCGCGGCCGGCCACCGGGTGGGGGTGCTCGCCGTCGACCCCTCCAGCGTGCGCACCGGCGGGTCGGTGCTGGGCGACAAGACCCGGATGGGCCGCCTGGCCACCGACCCCGACGCCTTCATCCGGCCCTCGCCCTCGGCGGGCACCCTGGGTGGCGTCGCCCGCGCGACGGTGCAGGCGATGGCGGTCCTCGAGGCGGCCGGCTACGACGTCGTGCTCGTCGAGACCGTCGGCGTCGGGCAGTCCGAGGTCACCGTGGCCGGCATGGTCGACACCTTCCTCTTCCTCACCCTGGCCCGCACCGGCGACCAGCTGCAGGGCATCAAGAAGGGCATCCTCGAGATCGCCGACGTGATCGCGGTCAACAAGGCCGACGGCGACCGGGCCCAGGAGGCCCGCGCCGCCGCGCGCGACCTGGCCGGGGCGCTGCGGATGGTGCGCGGCAAGGGGGAGTGGGCCCCGCCCGTGGTGACCTGCTCGGGCCTGGAGGACGTCGGCGTCGACGACCTGTGGGAGCGGGTGGTCGCCCACCGCGAGCACCTCGGCGACGAGGGGCTCCTGGCCAAGCGCGCCGAGCAGCAGCTCGACTTCACTTGGGCGATGGTGCGCGACGAGCTCGACCAGCGGCTGCGGCTCTCGCCGGGGGTCCGCGCGGTGCGCGACGAGATCCGCACCGCGGTGCTCGCCGGCGAGCTGCCGGCCACGGTCGCCGCCGACCGGCTGCTGGCGGCGTACGACGCCGACCCGAGGTAGCGTCACCCCGGACATCCGCGCGGGACCCGCCCTCGGCGCGGCGGCGCCGGGCGCCCCACTAACCTGGGCCCGATGTCCAGCGACGCACGCCTCGACCCCCGTCTCCCCGACCTCGTCCGCGACGAGGTGGAGGCGGGGACCGACGCGCTGGTGACGCTGCGCCGCGACCTGCACGCCCACCCCGAGCTGTCGTGGCGCGAGACGCGCACCACCGCCGTGGTCGCCGAGCGCGTCGAGGCCCTGGGGTGGCGGGTCGAGCGGCTGCCCGGGTCGGGCCTGGTCGCCGACCTCGGCGAGCGCGACGCGCCGTCGGTGGTCGGGCTGCGCGCCGACATCGACGCGCTGCCGGTGCAGGAGACGAGCGGCGACCCGTGGAGCAGCACCGTGCCCGGCGTCGCCCACGCCTGCGGCCACGACGTGCACACCACCGCGCTGGTCGGGGCCGCCGCCGCGCTGGCGCGGGTGCATGCCGAGGGCCTGCTCGCCGGACGGGTCCGGCTGTTCTTCCAACCCGCCGAGGAGGTGATGCCCGGGGGAGCGCTGCGCCTGATCGGGCTCGGCCTGCTCGACGGGGTCGACCGGGTCTTCGCCCTGCACTGCGACCCCGGTGTCGACGTCGGCCAGGCCGGCCTGCGGCTGGGCCCGATGACCAGCGCGGCCGACCAGGTCGACGTCCGCCTCGAGGGCACCGGCGGGCACACCTCGCGACCGCACCTGACCGGCGACCTGACCTTCGCGCTGGCCAAGGTCACCACCGAGCTGCCCGCGATCCTGTCGCGCCGCTTCGACCCGCGCACCGGCGTCTCGGTCGTGTGGGGACGCATCGAGGCCGGCCGCGCCCCCAACGTGATCCCCGAGCGGGGGTTCCTGTCGGGCACCGTGCGCATCCTCGACGCCGTCGCGTGGGCCGAGGCCGAGCGGCTGGTGCGCGAGCTGGTGCACGACATCGTGCGGCCCTACGGCGTCACCGCCCACGTCGACTACGTGCGCGGGGTGCCCCCGGTGGTCAACGAGTCCGTCTCCCACACGCTGCTCTCCGACGCCGTGGCCTCGGTCCTGGGACCGGCCGGGCGGGTGCTGGCGCCGCAGAGCCTCGGCGGCGAGGACTTCGGCTGGTACGTCGACGAGGTCCCCGGGGCGATGATGCGCCTGGGCACCCGCACGCCCGGGGGAGCGACGTACGACCTGCACCAGGGCGACCTGCGCGTCGACGAGCGCGCGATCACCCTGGGTGCCCGGCTGCTGGCCGAGGCCGCGCTCCGGTCGCTGGCTCAGCCCTTGCGGTAGGGCGTGCCCACCGCGGCCGGCGGCCGCGAGCGACCCACCAGGCCGGCGACGGCGAAGACGGTCACCACGTAGGGCAGCATCAGCATGAACTCGCTGGGCACCGGGGAGCCGATGATCGACAGCACGCCCGACAGGTTCGAGGCGAAGCCGAAGAGCAGCGCCGCCAGCGTCGCCCGGATCGGGTCCCACTTGCCGAAGATGACCGCCGCGAGCGCGATGTAGCCGGCACCGCCGGTCATCTCCCGGTTGAAGGCCGAGACCGAGACCAGCGTGTAGAACGCGCCACCGGCGCCGGCGGTGGCGCCGGCGATGAGCAGGGTGCGGTAGCGGGTGCGCAGCACGTTGATGCCCACGGTGTCCGCGGCCTGCGGGTGCTCGCCGACGGCCCGCACGCGCAGGCCCCAGCGGGTGCGGTACAGCGTCCAGGTCACCACGGCCACCGCCACGTAGAGCAGGTAGACCAGCACCGACTGGCGGAACAGGATCGGGCCGATCACCGGGATCTCGCCCAGCACCGGGATCGACAGCGGGCCCAGCCGCGGCGGGCTGTTGAGCGAGGACGCGTTGGGCGCCAGGACCTGCGAGAACATGAAGCTGGTCAGGCCGATGATCAGCACGTTGAGGACGACGCCGACGATGACCTGGTCGACGAAGTAGGTGATGGCGAAGACGCCCAGCACCAGGCCGACGAGGGCCCCGGCGAGCATGGCGCCGACCAGGCCGGCCCAGGCCGAGCCGACCAGGGAGCCCACCAGGGCGGCCGCGAAGGCGCCGGCCAGCAGCTGGCCGTCGATGGCGATGTTGACCACGCCGACCCGCTCGCCCAGCACACCGCCGAGGGAGCCGAAGACCAGGGGCACGGCCAGTGCGAGGGCGCCGGCGAAGAGGCCGATGACCGGGAGCGTGGCCCCGGCCGCGGCCCAGGCGAGGAAGCCGGTCATGCCGATCACGGCGAAGACGGCCGAGAGCCACACCGGGACCGGACGGCGCTGCAGGAAGCGGCGCACGGCCTCGGCCGTGCACAGGGCCATCAGCGCCACCGCGACCCAGGCGGTGGCCACCGCGGGGACCGTGACGTCGGGCAGCGTGACCAGGTCGCGGCGGGTCGAGAGCCGGAAGGTCGTGTCGCCGCTCTGGGAGCCGGCGAGCACGGCCGCGGCCAGCGCCAGGGTGACCGCGCCGAGCAGGATGGCGACCTTGGGGCTGCGCACCGTCACCACGTGCGGGGCCGCGGGCGGCTGGGCTCGGTCGCTGGTGGTGGCAGCGTGCGGCGTGCTCACTTGGCCTCCTGGGCGGGCAGGCGGAACATCGCGCGCACCAGGGGCGGGGCGGCGATGAACAGCACGATGAGTGACTGGATGACGAGCACGATGTCGACCGGGATGCCCTCGGAGGCCTGCATCGAGAAGCCGCCGGCCTTGAAGGCGCCGAAGAGCAGGCCGGCACCGAGGATGCCCAGCGGGTGCGAGCGTCCGAGCAGGGCCACGGTGATGGCGTCGAAGCCGATGCCGGCGTCGAGGTCGACGGTGACGCCGCTGGTCGTGGTGCCGAGGATCTGGTTGGCGCCGGCCAGGCCGACGAGCGCGCCGGAGATCAGCATGGCGAGCACGTAGGTGCGCCCGACGTCGATGCCGGCGGTGCGGGCGGCGTGCGGGTTGGCGCCCACGGCGCGGAAGCGGAAGCCCAGCGCGGAGCGGTTGAGGACCCACCACACGACGACCACGGCGACCAGCGCCAGCAGGAAGCCCAGGTGCAGGTTGAACCGGTCGCCGAGCAGGTCGGGCAGGACCGCCGAGTCCTGCATCGGCAGCGACTTGGGGTTGATCGACCCGGGGGCCTGCAGCAGGCTCTGGCGCGAGAGGGCGTAGAAGACCAGGTAGAACGCGACGTAGTTGAGCATGATCGTGACGATCACCTCGTGCGCGCCGGTGCGGGCCTTGAGCAGACCGGCCACGCCGGCCCACAGGGCGCCGGCCAGCATGCCGGCCAGCACCGCCACGGCCAGGTGCAGCGGGAACGGCAGGTCGACGTTGATGCCGACCCAGCCGGCGGCAGCACCGGCGAGCAGCATCTGGCCGCGGCCACCGATGTTGAACATGCCGGCGCGGAAGGTCAGGCCGACGCCGAGACCGGCCATGATCAGCGGGCCGGCGAACTTCAGCGTCTCGGTCAGGGGCCGGATCTGCGCGGCGAAGTCGGAGCCGCGCGAGTTGTAGAAGGCGCCGCGGAAGAGCGACCCGTAGGCACCCGAGATCGCGCGGCCCGCGGCGGAGAAGAAGTCACCGGGCCGGGAGAACAGGTAGCCGGACGTCTCGCGCACGGCGTCGTCGGTCACCAGGATCAGCAGCGAGCCGATGACGACGGCCAGCAGCACCGAGAGCACCGCGACCAGGGCGTTGCCGGTCGTGATCGCGCGGACCGCCTCGTGCCAGCGGTCCTGCCGCGGCGCGTCGGGGTCCGGGTCGGCGTGGGTGGTGATGCCGGCGGTGCGGTCGGTCGGACCCGGGATGCCCTGGGTCCCCTCTCCGGTCGGCTGGTCCTCGGGGCGGCTCATGCGACCTCTCCTGCGGGCGGTTCTCCGGTCATCATCAGGCCCAGCACCTCACGGGGCGTGTCGGCCGGGACGATCCCGACCACCCGCCCCCGGTACAGCACCATGATCCGGTCGGCCAGGGCCACCACCTCGTCGAGCTCGGTGGAGACCACGATGACCGGGACGCCGGCGTCGCGGGTGGCGACGATCTGCTGGTGGATGAACTCGATCGAGCCCACGTCGACGCCGCGCGTGGGCTGGGCGGCCACGAGCAGGCGCAGGTCGCGCGAGAGCTCGCGGGCCACGACCACCTTCTGCTGGTTGCCGCCCGACAGGTTGCCGGCGGGGGTGGTGATGCCGGGCGCGCGGACGTCGTACTGCGCCAGCTTCTCCTCGGCGAACTCCGCCAGGGTGGAGAGCTGCAGGGAGCCGCGACGCACGAAGGGGGCGTGGAAGCTGCGGTCGAGCATCAGGTTCTCGGCGATGGTGAACGAGCCGACGAGCCCGTCGACCTGGCGGTCCTCGGGCACGAAGCCGACGCCGGCGTCGAGGACGTCGCGCACCTTGCGGCCCACGAGCTCGCGCCCGTCGAGGGTGATCGAGCCGAGCACGTGGTCCTGCAGGCCCAGCAGCGCCTCGGTGAGCTCGGTCTGGCCGTTGCCCTGGACCCCGGCGACCGCGAGGATCTCGCCGTCGCGGACCTCGAAGCTGATGTCGTCGACGTGCACCAGGCCGGCCGAGTCGATGACGGTGAGACCGTCGACGACGAGGGACGCCGCCCCCAGCTCGGGCTCCTTCTTGGTGACGGTCAGCTCGACGGGGCGGCCGACCATCATCGAGGCGAGGTCGGCGTTGCTGGCCGACGGGTCGGCCTCGCCCACGACCTTGCCGCGACGGATGACGGTGATCCGGTCGGCGACCTCGCGGACCTCACGCAGCTTGTGGGTGATGAAGACGATGGCGGCGCCGGAGCGGCGCAGCTCGCGCATGATCTCCATCAGCTCGTCGGTCTCCTGCGGGGTCAGCACCGCGGTGGGCTCGTCGAAGACGAGCACCTTGGCGTCGCGGGAGAGCACCTTGATGATCTCGACGCGCTGCTGGACGCCCACCGGCAGGTCGCCGACGACGGCGTCCGGGTCGACGTGGAAGCCGAACCGGTCGGAGATCTCGCGCACGCGGGCGCGCGCGGCCTCGAGGTCGAGGGAGCCGGCGAAGCCGGTCTGCTCGTTGCCGAGCATCACGTTCTCGGCGACGGTGAAGACCGGCACGAGCATGAAGTGCTGGTGGACCATGCCGATGCCGGCGGCGATCGCGTCGCCCGGGCCGGTGAAGGCCTGCACCTCGCCGTCGAGGACGATCTGGCCCCCGTCGGCGCGGTAGAGGCCGTAGAGCACGTTCATCAGGGTCGACTTGCCGGCCCCGTTCTCACCGAGCAGGCAGTGGATCTCGCC
>JBFGFQ010000144.1:0-7902 GCA_041579495.1 Nocardioides sp. | reverse complement strand
GGCCGGGTCGGCGGTGTGACTCGTGTGGCGCGTGGTGCCACGGCGTGGCGTCCGGGATCTGTGGTAGGCGCTCCTTAGGCTCGGGACCGGGTCGTACCGGGATCGTGCGCGCGGGGCGGCCTACCTTCCCCGGTCAGCACTCGCGCACGAGGGACCACGAGGCGCACCCGCCATGGCGAACAGCTTCTTCGGCCGAGACATGGCCGTCGACCTCGGCACCGCCAACACGCTGGTCTACGCCCGCGGCCGCGGCGTGCTGCTCGACGAGCCCAGCGTGGTGGCGCTCAACGCCACCACCGGCGAGATCCTCGCGGTGGGCCACGAGGCCAAGCGGATGATCGGGCGCACCCCCGACAACATCACCGCCATCCGCCCGCTCAAGGACGGCGTCATCGCCGACTTCGAGGCCACCGAGCAGATGCTGCGCTACTTCATCCAGCAGGTGCACCGGCGCAGCGTCTTCGCCAAGCCCCGCATGGTCATCTGCGTGCCCAGCGGCATCACCGCCGTCGAGCAGCGCGCGGTGAAGGAGGCCGGCTACCAGGCCGGCGCGCGCCGCGTCTACATCGTCGAGGAGCCGATGGCCGCCGCGATCGGCGCCGGGCTGCCGGTGCACCAGGCCACCGGCAACATGGTCGTCGACGTCGGCGGCGGCACCACCGAGGTCGCCGTGATCAGCCTGGGCGGCATCGTGACCAGCCTGTCGATCCGCACCGCCGGCGACGACCTCGACGCCGCGATCGTGGCGTGGATGAAGAAGGAGTACTCCCTCATGCTCGGCGAGCGCACCGCCGAGGAGGTCAAGATGACCCTCGGCTCGGCGTTCCCGCTGCCCGACGAGCCCGAGGCCGAGATCCGCGGTCGCGACATGGTCTCGGGGCTGCCGCGCACCGTCGTGGTCTCCAGCGCCGAGGTCCGCCAGGCCCTCGAGGAGCCGCTGCACGCGATCGTCGACGCGGTGCGCACCACCCTCGACCAGACCCCGCCCGAGCTGGCCGGCGACATCATGGACCGCGGCATCGTGCTCACCGGCGGCGGCGCGCTGCTGCGCGGCCTCGACGAGCGGCTGCGCCACGAGACCGGCATGCCGGTGCACGTCGCGCCCGACCCGCTGAGCTCGGTGGCGCTGGGCGCCGGCAAGTGCGTCGAGGAGTTCGAGGCGCTCCAGCAGGTGCTCGTGACCGACCCGAGGCGCTACTGATGGCCCTGCTCGACCGTGTCTCCACCCCGCGCCGCACCCCCGGTACGCCGCGCGGCGACCAGCCCGGCCGCCCCCGGCGCACCCGGTCGCTGATGGCGCGCCACGAGCGCCGCGAGCGCCGCTGGGGAGCCGGCCCCGGTGGTCCCGGCCCCGGCGCCGAGCCGCAGCGGGCCTCGCGCTCGCTGCTGGTGGCGCTGCTGCTGGCCACCGCCAGCGTGACCACCCTCGACCTGGCCACCGGTGACTCCTCGCCGCTCGACCCGGTGCGCGGCGTGCTCGCCGACACCCTCGGGCCCGCGCAGAGCGCGACCACCGCGCTGGTGCGGCCCTTCACCGCGGTGGGCGGCTGGTTCGAGAGCAACGGCTCGCTGCGCGAGGAGGTCGCGGCGCTGGAGGCCGAGAACTCCGCGCTGCGCTCCGAGCTCAACACCTCCGCCTACGACCGCAACCGGCTCGCGGAGTACGACGGCCTGACCAGCGTCGCCTCCGACCTCGGCTACTCGCTGGTGCCCTCCCGCGTGGTCGGCGTGGGCCCGGCCCAGTCGTTCTCGAGCACCGTGACGATCGACGCCGGCACCGACGCGGGCGTGCAGCCCGACATGACCGTGGTCAACAACGACGGCCTCGTCGGCCGGGTGCTCAGCGCCGGGCGCTCCACCGCGACGGTGCTGCTGCTGGTCGACCCCGAGTCGACCGTCGGGGCCCGGGTGGGCGACTCGATGGAGATGGGCTTCCTCAGCGGCCGCGGCGTCATCGGCGACGAGGGCCGCCTCGACCTCGAGCTGGTCGACGACTCCTCGGTGCCCGCGCGCGCCGACAGCGTCGTGACCTGGGGCAGCGACGGCGGCGCGCCGTACCTGGCCGGCATCCCCGTCGGCCGGGTCACCAAGGTCTACTCCTCGCTGCGCGAGACCGCCCAGCGCGCGGTCATCGACCCGTACGTCGACTTCGGCGCGCTCGACCTCGTCGGCGTCGTGGTGCCCACCGGCACCCGCAGCGACCGCGGCGTCATCGGCGCCGACGGCGAGATCGTCGGGGGCGGGCGGTGAGCGCCCTGCGCGCCGTCGTGGCGGCGGTGGCCGTCGCGCTGGCGCTGGTCCTGCAGGTCTCGGTCTTCGGGCCGCTGGCCTGGGAGGGCGTGGTGCCCAACCTGTGCCTGCTGGTGGTCGTGGCCGGTGCGCTGACCCGGGGCCCGCAGTTCGCGATGGTCCTCGGCTTCGGGGCCGGGCTGCTGCTCGACCTGGCCCCGCCGGCCGACCACGTCGCCGGGCGCTGGGCGCTCGCGCTGCTGCTGGTCGGCTACCTGGTGGGCCGGGTGCGCCCGGAGTCGCGGCCGACCGCGACCACCGTGGTCGCGACCGTGGCCGCGGCCTCCTTCGTGGGCACCTCGGTCTTCGCGCTGAGCGGCGTCGTGCTCGCCGACCCCGTCCTCGGGGTGGGCGAGACCCTCTCGGTGCTGGCGGTCTCGCTGGTCTGGGACGTGCTGCTCACGCCGTTCGTGCTGCCCCCGCTGATGGCGCTCTTCCGCCGCCTCGAACCCGCCCACGCCCTGTGAACACCCACCCGAACGTCCCCGTGAGGTCCTGCTGATGCGTGCTCCCACCCGCGGCGAGGAGGCCACCGGCACCCGCCGGTCCCGGCTGCGGATCGTGGTCATCCAGGCCCTGGTGCTCTCGCTGTTCGCCACCCTCCTGGTGCGGCTGTACTACCTGCAGGTCGTGACCGGTGAGGCCTACACCGCGCAGGCCGCCTCGCAGTCGGTGCGCGACATCGTCGTGCAGCCCCAGCGCGGCCTGATCGTCGACGACATGGGCCGCCCCCTGGTCACCAACCGCACCGCCTGGGTGGTCTCGGTCGACCGCACGCTGCTGGGCAAGATGGGCGGGCGCGACCGCCGCGAGGTGCTCACCCGGGTCGCCACGGTCACCGGCGAGGCCCGCCGCACGGTGGAGGCGCGGCTGGTCACCTGCGGCGACGCCGGCTCGGTCAGCGGCACCTGCTGGAACGGCTCGCCCTACCAGCCGGTCCCGGTGGCCACCGACGTCGAGCGCGGCGTCGCGCTGAAGATCCTCGAGCAGCCCGAGGACTACCCGGCGGTGCTCGCCGAGCAGCAGACCGTGCGCGCCTACCCGCGCCCCTACGGCGTCAACCTCGCCCACGTGCTGGGCTACCTCAGCCCGATCACCGAGGACGAGCTCGACCAGGCCGAGTCCGACGGCGACGCCAGCGTCAACGGCGCCTCCTCGGTGGGCCGCGCCGGCGTCGAGAAGCAGTACGACGCGTGGTTGCGCGGGATGCCCGGCTACCAGTCCGTGGCGGTCGACTCCATGGGCCGCGTGCTCGGCGAGGACAGCGAGACCGAGGCGCGCCCCGGCGACACCCTGGTCACCTCGATCGACGCACGGGTCCAGGGGGTGGTGGAGAAGCAGCTGGCCGAGACCATCCGCACCGCGCGCGCCACCACCGACACCGTGACCGGGCGCAGGTACGTCGCCGACTCCGGCGCCGCGATCGTGCTCGAGGCCGACACCGGCCGGGTGGTGGCGATGGCCAGCCAGCCGACGTACGACCCGGAGGTCTGGGTGGGCGGCATCTCCGACAAGGAGCTGGCCCGCCTCTACTCCGAGGCCGCCGGCACCCCGCTGCTGGGCCGGGCCACGCAGGGCCAGTTCGCGCCCGGCTCGACCTGGAAGCCGTTCATGACCGCCGGTGCGTTGAGCAACGGCTACGACGCCGACACGATGCTCAACTGCTCCTCGGCGTTCCGGGTCGGCAACCGCGACTTCAAGAACTACGAGTCCGGCGCCTACGGCTACATCTCCTTCGCCAAGGCGCTCGAGGTCTCCTGCAACACCTTCTTCTACCGCATCGGCTACGACTACTGGCGCCGCCTGGGCTCCGACGTCGACGACGTGGACGCCCGGGACCCGCTCGTCGAGGCCGCCAAGGACTGGGGCTTCGGCGGCGAGACCGGCATCGACCTGCCCGGCGAGGCCTCCGGCCGGATCGCCGACCGGCAGTGGAAGCGCGACTACTACGAGTCGATGAAGGACTACTACTGCGGGATCTCGAAGAAGCCGCAGGACGCCGACACCTCCGACTTCGTCTACAAGTTCTCCCGCGAGTTCTGCATCGAGGGCTACGCCTACCGCGCCGGTGACGCCGTGAACTTCGCGATCGGCCAGGGCGACACCATCGTCACCCCGCTGCAGCTGGCGCGGGCGTACGCCGCGATCGCCAACGGCGGCACGCTCTACGAGCCGCGGGTCGCCAAGGCGGTCGTGGGCCCCGACGGCAAGGTGCTGCGCCGCATCGACCCCGAGGTGCAGGGCAGGGTCGACCTGCCCGAGAAGACCTTCGGCTACATCGACCAGGCGCTGGCCGGGGTGACCCGGCAGGGCACCATGTCGTGGCGGATGGTCGGCTTCCCGCTCGACGAGGTCCCGATCCGCTCCAAGACCGGCTCGGCCGAGGTCTACGGCAAGCAGTCGACGTCGTGGGTGGCGTCGTACTCCGAGGACTACGTCGTGGTGATGATGGTCAGCCAGGGCGGCACCGGCTCGGGCACCTCCGGCCCGGCGATCCGCACGATCTGGGAGACGCTGTACGGCGTCGAGGGCGAGCAGGTGCGACCGGCACAGGCCGCCATCCCCGGCACCACGCCCCCGACCAGGCTGCCGACCTTCACCCGCGACGGCTCGGTGCTGCCGCCGGCGCGCACCGCGAGCGGCTCGAAGGGGCAGCGGTGAGCGCCGGGGTGCGCCTGCGGGCGGCCGGCGGCACGAAGCCCCGGTTCCGCTGGAAGGGGCTCGACTGGGTGCTGCTCGGCTCGGTGCTCGCGCTGGTGGTCGTCGGGACCCTGCTGGTGTGGTCGGCGACCTCGACGCGCGAGGACCTGACCGGCGGCAACCCGCGCGCCTACCTCGAGAAGCAGCTGTTCAACATCTCGGTCGGCCTGCTGCTGATGGCCGCGGTCGTGGTCGCCGACCACCGCTGGGTCCGGGTGGCGGCGCCGCTGGTCTACCTGGCCTCCCTCGTGGGGCTGGTGCTGGTGCTGGTGATGGGCTCGACCATCAACGGCTCGCGCTCGTGGCTGATGCTCGGCGGGATGTCGGTGCAGCCGGCCGAGTTCGCCAAGCTCGCGGTCATCATCGGGATGAGCCTGGTGCTGGCCCACCGCGCCGCGGGTCGCTGGCGACCCCGGGTGGGCCTGGTCGAGGTGGGGCTGATGCTGCTCATCGCGGCCGTGCCCGCGGTGCTGATCCTGCTGCAGCCCGACCTCGGCACGATGCTGGTGCTCACCGCGACCGTGGTGGGGGTGCTGGCCGTCTCCGGCGCCCCGCGCCGCTGGCTGGCGCTGCTGGGCGCCGGTGGCGTCACCGCGGCCGTGGTGGCGGTGGCGGCCGGGGTCCTCAAGGACTACCAGGTCGACCGCTTCATGGCCTTCACCAACCCCGACCTCGACCCCCGCGGCGCCGGCTACAACGTCGAGCAGGCCCGGGTGGCGGTCGGCAACGGCGGACTGTTCGGCCAGGGCCTGTTCAACGGCTCGCAGACCCGCTCGGGCTTCGTGCCCGAGCAGCACACCGACTTCGTCTTCACCGTGGCCGGCGAGGAGCTCGGCCTCGTGGGCGCGGGCCTGGTGGTGGTGCTGCTGGGCCTGGTGATCTGGCGGGCGCTGGCCATCGCCACCCGCACCGAGGACGTCTTCGGCCGGGTCGCGGCCGCCGGCATCGCCTGCTGGTTCGGCTTCCAGGCCTTCCAGAACATCGGCATGTGCCTGGGCATCATGCCGGTCACCGGCGTCCCGCTGCCGTTCGTGTCGTACGGCGGCTCCTCGATGTTCGCGGGCCTGCTCGCGGTGGGCCTGCTGCAGAACATCCACCTGCGCGCCACCGAGCCCGCGCCGCGGCGCTACTCCGCCCCGCGGGTGCTGGTCACCGCGCGCTGAGGCGCGGCGGGTCGCCCCGGGTGGGTCAGGGCATGACCGAGAAGAACAGGAACGTCGCGAACAGCACCAGGTGCAGCACGCCCTGCAGGGTCTTGGCGCGCCCCGGCGCGACCGTCAGGGTCGAGACCGCCACCGTGACCGCGAGCAGCACGATCTGGAGACGCTCGAGGCCGAGCACCAGCTCGCCGTCGAGCCAGATCATCACCACCGCGATCGTCGGGATGGTCAGGCCCATCGCCGCCATCGCCGAGCCGTAGGCGAGGTTGAGGCTGTTCTGCACCCGGTCGCGCGCGGCGTTGCGCAGCGCCGAGATCGACTCGGGGGAGAGCACCAGCAGCGCGATCACCACGCCGACCACCGTGTAGGGCAGCCCCAGGGAGGTGACGGCGTCCTCGATGGTGGGGGAGAGGATCTTGGCCAGGCCCACCACCGCGACCAGCGAGACCACCAGCAGCCCCAGGCTGAGCAGCGCCTCACGGTCCGAGGGCGGGTCGGCGTGGCCGTCCCCGTCCTCGTCGAGGAGCCCGGTCACCCGGCCCTGGGCGTCGGAGGAGACCGGGAGGAAGAAGTCGCGGTGCCGCACGGTCTGGGTCAGCACGAAGGCGCCGTACAGCACCAGCGAGGCCACCGAGACGAACGCCAGCTGCGAGGGCGAGTACGACAGCCCCTCCGCGCTCACGGTGAAGCCGGGCAGCACCAGGCAGACCACCGCCAGCACGACGACCGTCGAGAGCGCCGACCCGGTGCCCGTGGCGTTGAAGCTGACGAGGTGGTGGCGCAGCGCGCCGACCAGCAGCGAGATGCCCACGATGCCGTTGAGGGTGATCATCAGCGCCGCGAAGACGGTGTCGCGCGCGTAGGTGCTGGCCCCGTCGCCGCCGCCGATCATCAGCATCACGATGAGCCCGACCTCGATCACGGTCACCGCGACCGCCAGGAGCAGCGACCCGAAGGGCTCACCGACCCGGTGCGCCACGACCTCGGCGTGGTGCACGGCCGCCACCACCGCGCCCACGAGTGCCAGCGCGACCGCGACCAGCACCGGCCAGGCGTCGTGGTTCGCCCAGGTGGCCAGCAGCAGCACGAACGCCACCCCCGGCACCAGCGTGGTCCAGCTGACGGGGCCGCGCACCGCGGGGTCGCTCATGGCCGCAGCATAGGGAGGGCGACGAAATGGCCCGGGGCGCGGCGCCGCCGTACCCTGGATGCTTCGCACCACCGCCCCACCACCGCCACACCGATGCTTGCGAGGTTGCTGCATGTCCGCGTCCACCGTCGAGACCACGCGCCAGGCAGGCCGCTCCGTCTTCGCCGACCTGGAGCCGCACCTGCCCGGCGTCTCGAAGCCCATCCAGTACGTCGGCGGCGAGCTCAACTCGACCGTCAAGGAGTGGGACTGCGCCCCCGAGGGCGAGACCGTCCGCTGGGCCCTGATGTACCCCGACGCCTACGAGGTCGGGCTGCCCAACCAGGGCGTGCAGATCCTCTACGAGGTGCTCAACGAGCGCGACTGGATCGTGGCCGAGCGCACCTACGCGGTGTGGCCCGACATGGAGGCGGTGCTGCGCGAGCACGACATCCCGCAGTTCACCGTCGACGCGCACCGTCCCGTCGGTGACTTCGACGTGCTGGGCCTGAGCTTCTCCACCGAGCTCGGCTACACCAACATGCTCACCGCCCTCGACCTGGCCGGCATCCCGCTGCACGCCGTCGACCGCGGCGAGCACGACCCGGTCGTGCTGGCCGGTGG
>JBFGFQ010000143.1:0-7965 GCA_041579495.1 Nocardioides sp. | reverse complement strand
CGCGTGGTCGCCGCGATGGGCGACGGCACCGGCGCGGTGATGCTCGACGGCAAGATGGAGGACGACGCCTCCCTCAAGCAGTGCCTGGTGATGGTCGAGCTGGCCGAGGAGCTGGCCGCGATCGACCCCGAGCTGAAGAAGCAGTACGACGCGATCACCCTGGAGGCCTGAGATGACCGACGTGACCCCGCTGCGCAGCGTCCTCTACATGCCCAGCTCCAACGAGCGGGCGCTCGAGAAGGCCAAGTCGATCGCCTGCGACGGCCTGATCCTCGACCTCGAGGACGCCGTCGCCCCCGACGCCAAGCCCGCCGCCCGCGAGCAGGCCGCCGCGGCCGCCTCGTCCGGCGAGTACGGCCGGCGCACCGTGACGATCCTCGTCAACGGCACCGGCACCGAGTGGCACGACGACGACATCGTCGCCGCCGCCCAGGCCGGCCCTGCGGGCGTCGTGGTGCCCAAGGTCAACAGCGCCGAGGAGGTGCACGCGCTGGTCGCCGCGCTCGAGAAGGCCGGCGCCCCCGACCACACCCGCCTGTGGGCGATGGTCGAGACCCCCGAGGCCGTCTTCAACGTCCGCGAGATCGCGGCCGCCTCCGAGCGGCTCGCGGTGCTGGTGATGGGCACCAACGACCTGGTCAAGGAGCTGTACGCCGAGCACGTGCCCGGCCGCGCGCCGCTGCTCACCTCGCTGTCGCTGAGCCTGCTGGCCGCCCGCGCCGCGGGGGTGCAGATCCTCGACGGCGTCTACAACGACGTCAAGGACGCCGACGGCTTCCTCGCCGAGTGCGCCCAGGGCCGCCAGATGGGCTTCGACGGCAAGACGCTGATCCACCCCGGCCAGGTCGCGCCCGCCAACGAGCAGTTCGCGCCCTCCCCCGAGGCCGTCGACGACGCCCGCGGCCTGATCCAGGCGTGGGAGGACGGCCGCGGCTCCGGCGTGGTGACCTACAAGAACAAGATGGTCGAGAACCTGCACGTCGAGTCCGCCCGCCGCACCCTGTCGATCCACGAGGCCGTGCAGGCGCTCGAGTCCTGAGCCCGGGTCGGCTGACCCGGCCGGCGTAAAGCTCAGCCGCCGTCGAGGCGCGCCACCCGGCGCGCCCCGGCGGTGCGCCGGTACGACGCGTCGAGCAGCTCGGCGACCTCGTCCCAGTCCGAGCCCTCGAGGTCGAGGTCGACGCCCAGCCAGCCCGACGGGCCGAGGTAGGCCGGCACGAAGATCCGCGGGTCGTCGACCAGCGCCTGGCGGTCGTCGGGGTCGGTCAGCACCATCACGGCCTGCTCGTGCTGCACGTAGCTGCCGGCCACCTTCACCGAGCCGCCGTAGTAGGCGAACACCTTGGTGGTGAAGAACGCCGGACGTCCGTGGCTGACCTTCTCGGCGGCGTCGGGCAGGGCCAGCGCGATCGCCCGCACCCGCGCCAGGACCGGGTCGTCGTCGTCGAACATCGGCGGGTGCGGCACCGCCCCAGACTGCTCGACGGGCGGGGCGGCGTCCAGGCCACGGCCGGCCCTGGGCCACGATGGGGCACGTGCGAGCCGTGATCCAGCGAACCCTGCGTGCCAGCGTGAGCGTCGACGGCGAGGTGGTCGGCCGCACCGACCGCCCGGGCCTGCTCGTCTACCTCGGCGTCACCCACGACGACGGCCCCGCCGACGTGGCCTGGACCGCGCGCAAGATCTGGGAGCTGCGGGTGCTGCGCGACGAGCGCTCGGCCTCCGACCTCGACGCGCCGGTGCTGGTGGTCAGCCAGTTCACGCTGTACGGCGACACCCGCAAGGGCCGCCGCCCCTCGTGGTCGGCCGCCGCCCCCGGCCCCGTCAGCGAGCCGCTGTACGACGCGCTCTGCGGCGAGCTCGAGCGCCTCGGCGCCCACGTGGAGCGGGGCCGGTTCGGCGCCGACATGCAGGTCGAGAGCGTCAACGACGGCCCGATCACGATGCTGATCGACAGCCCCCGCTGAAGCACCGCCCACCCGGGCCCCGAGGAGCTTCATCGGCCGGCCGACGTACCTGACGGGTGGACGATGAAGTTTCATCGTCCACCCGGGAGCTTCATCGGCCGGCCGATGAAACTCCCGCGGCGGCCCTCAGCCCCAGAGCTCGCGCACCCGGGCCACGTGGGCGGCGGCCTGGGCGTGCCCGGCCCGGGCGGAGCCGGGGCGGGCGGCGGGGTCGAGCACGTTCCTGCCGATCGCGGCGCGGGCGGCGTCGTCGGGGGTGATCACCAGGTGCGGGACGCCGAGGTCGGCGAGCTGCTGGCGGGCGCTGCGCAGCGGCCCGACGGAGCGGTCCAGCGGCGAGAGCACCACCACCGGGTCGCAGCCGGCGGCGAGGTCGGCGTTGGCCCCCGAGCGCATCCCGCCGTCGAGGTAGGTGCGCCCGCCGATCGGGATGGGCGGGTAGACGCACGGCACCGCGCAGCTGGCGTTGACGGCGTCCTCGAGACCGACGTCGCCGCCGGGGCCGAAGGCGGCCAGCTCACCGGTGGCGGCGTCGACCGCGGTGACCACCAGGTCGCGCTCGGGCCAGCTGGTGGTGGTCAGCCGCTGGCGCACCTGGTCGTAGCTCTCCTCGATGCTCGGCGTGCGCCCGCGCTCCGAGGCGCGCACCGCCCGCGCCCCGAGCAGCCGCCCGAAGGCCCGCGCGTCGCCGCGCGAGCGCAGCACCGCGACGGCGTACGTCGCCAGCACGCGCGGGCCGATCGCGGCCAGCGCCGCCTCGGTCGGCCCGTCGGGGTGCCCCGGCTCGAGCAGCTGGCGCCGGTAGAGCTCGTCGAGCGGGGTGTCGCTGGTGATCTGGGAGCCCACGATCGAGCCGGCCGATGTGCCCACGACCCGGTCGGCGCCGGTCAGGTCGACCCCCGCCTCGGCCAGTCCGGTGAGCAGCCCGGTCTCCCAGGCGATGCCGGTGATGCCGCCGCCGCCGAGCACGAGTGCCTTCATGCCCGACAGTGTGGCGCACGGCGCCCCGACCGGAGTTCTTCACCCACGGGGTGAGGGAAAACACCCCTCGGGCGCGTGAGCATCGTCGACACTTGATCGACCGGCACCCCCACCGACCACGCGCGCCCCTGTCTCGGGACCAGGGACCCGCGTCGAAGGAGTCTCATGTCCCCCCGTCCTGTCCCACTGGTGGCCACCCTGGCCACGACCGCAGCCCTGGCGCTCGGCCCGACGCTCGCCCCCGCGGTGAGCGCCTCCGAGCCGACCCCCCGCGACGGCGCCACCACCTCGTCCGCCCCCACGGTCGCCGAGAAGAGCGCCCGCACCCCCTTCGTCTTCAAGGGCAACGGCTTCGGCACCGAGGTCGAGGGCGGTCAGCTGCCCGCCGACTCGAGCCGCGTGGCGTTGAGCTCGATGGCCTGCACGAGCATCGCGGGCAGGAAGAACCGCAACTTCGTCGAGGAGAGCGAGCTGCCGGGTCTCGGCACCGTGCGCGGCGTCTTCTCCCGGGTGGTGAGCAAGCAGAAGGGCGGCACCACCTTCCAGAAGTCCAAGCACAAGGTCGCCGAGGTCGTGCTCGGGGACACCGAGCGCGGCCGCCTGTCGCTCAGCGGCGTCGTGTCCACCACGACGGCGTCCTTCAGCGCGGAGGAGGGCTGGCAGGCGAGCGCCGACACCACGATCGCCGGCATCACCTTCACCCCGCCCGGCGGTGACCCGCAGACCCTCCCGATCCCCTCGCCCGGGCAGTCCATCCCGGTCCCGGGCCTGGCCACGATCACCCTGGGCCGGATGATCGAGAAGCCCGAGCCGGCCAAGAAGCGCTCCCGCGCCTACGCGGTGGGCGTGGTCGTCGACATGATCCCGAGCGGCACCACCGTCAAGCTGGCCCGCAGCATGTCGAAGCTCGAGAAGGGCTTCAAGACCGGCATCTTCGGGGGCAGCGCCATCCCGGTGAAGGCCAACGTGCTCGGCGAGCTGGCCGAGGTCGGCCGCGTGGTGCGGATGACGATGCCGTGCCTGGGCACCGACGGCGAGCTGCTCGAGGCCGACGCCGCCGACGTCAACCTGGGCGACCAGATCGTCGTGCAGGCCGCCAGCGCCCGCCAGAAGGGCGAGCAGACCCGCAAGAAGGCCGTCGGCACCGAGATCGCACGCATCGCGAGCCTCGACCTCGGCGGCGGGTCGTTGGTCCTCGACGCCATCGAGTCGAGGGCGAAGGTCACCCGGCTCGCGAACGGCCGGCTCAAGCGCAGCGCCTCGGCGAAGGTCGGCTCCATCACCGGCGGCGACGGCGACCCGCAGAGCCTCGAGGACCTCGACGGCCTCGAGATCCCCAACCTGCTGAGGATCGAGACCGGGCTGCGGAAGAAGATCAAGGACGGCATCCGGATCATCGGGCTGCGCATCACGCTGCTCGACGGCACCGGCGCGGTCATCGACCTGGCGACCTCGAAGATGACGATCGCCGACCGCTGACCTACTGACCCGCGACACCCGGCACCGGCCCGGGACGACGAGCCGCAGCACGCGGCCCGTCGTCCCGGGCCGTCTGGTTTCTCACACCGCTGGAGCGTGGGACGAGGTGGTCCCCACCCCCTCCGAGGGCGTCAGATGGGACCGTGACCACCGGCAGCCGCTCGCGCACCGGCGCGCGCGACCCCTCCACCCGGCGCCGCTGGGCGATGCTGGGCGCCTCGACGACGGCCCAGGGCGCGGCCGCGGTGACCATCCACGGCCCGGCGTTCCTCATCCCCGTGCTGCGCGACGAGGGGCTCTCGCTGCCCCAGGCCGGGCTGGTCGCCGCGGCCCCCACGATCGGCGTGATGCTCACCCTGGTGGCCTGGGGCCTGCTGACCGACCGCCGCGGCGAGCGCTTCGTGCTGCTCACCGGCCTCTCGCTGACCGCCGTGGTGGGGCTGGTCGCGACGACCGCCCAGGGCCCCGTCGCGCTGTTCGTCGCGCTCCTGCTGGCCGGCGCCGCCGCGGCCTCCACCGGCTCGGCCAGCGGCCGCGTCGTGGTGGGCTGGTTCCCGCCGCACCGCCGCGGCCTGGCGATGGGCGTGCGGCAGATGGCGCAGCCCACCGGCGTCGCGGTCGCCGCGGTCAGCATCGCCGTGGTCGCCGAGTCGTACGGCGTCGCGGCCGCCCTCGGCATCCCGGTCGCCGTCGCGGCACTGGCGGCGCTGGTGGTCGCGCTGGTGGTCGCCGACCCGCCGCGTCCGGCGCTCCGCGACGGGCAGCGCGCCCCCAACCCCTACCGCCGCGACTCCTACCTCGCCCGCGTCCACGGGGTCTCGGTGCTGCTGGTGGTGCCGCAGTTCCTGGTGTGGACCTTCGCGCTCGTCTGGCTGGTCAGCGACCGCGGCTGGTCGACGGCGGCCGCGGGCAGCCTGGTGGCCGCCGCCCAGCTCGCCGGCGCGCTCGGCCGGATCGCCGCCGGCCAGCTCAGCGACGTGGTCGCCAGCCGGTTGCGGCCGTTGCGCTGGGTGGCGGTGGCCGCCGGCGTCACGATGGTGCTCCTGGGCCTGGCCGCCGGGCAGGACGCGGCCGTGGCGGTGCCGCTCGTGGTGCTGGCCACGGTGCTCACCGTCGCCGACAACGGGCTGGCCTTCACCGCGGTCGCGGAGCGCGCCGGACCGCACTGGTCGGGGCGGGCCCTGGGGGCGCAGAACACCGCGCAGTACCTCACCGCCTCGGCCGTGCCGCCACTGGCCGGCCTGCTGGTCGACCGGGCCGGGTACGCCGCCGCGTTCGCGCTCGCGGGGCTCTTCCCGCTGCTGGCCGTCGGCCTGGTGCCGGTGCGCGACGAGCACGACCCGGTCTGAGAATCCCGCCAGGCCCCGCGGTTGGAGAGGGCGCCGAGCGGGTAGGAGCCCCCCATGTCCACCCTCACGCTGGTCGTCCTCATCGTCGCCGTCCTGGTCCTCGCGGCCCTGGTCGCCGCCGTCGTCGTCGCGGTCTCCAAGCGCAACGCCCGCCTCCGTGCCGCCCGGGTCGAGCAGGCCGGGCAGCTGCGCACCCAGGCCGCCGCCCACGACGCCCCGATCGCCGCCTCCCGCAACCGCGTCGAGGAGGCGCAGGTGCGCGCCGACGAAGCGCACGCCCGCGCCGACGAGGCCGACCGCGAGGTCGACCTGGCCGAGCAGGTGCTGGCCCACGACGAGGCGCAGCAGGAGGACCGGCTCCGGACCGCCGACGAGATCGACCCCGAGGCCGGCGCCGGCCACGACACCGGCCACGACACCGGCTACGACAACGACACCGGCACCGGCACCGGCACCGGCACCGATCCCGAGGGCCGACACCGCGCCTGAGCGCCGCGCCGCGGTCTGGGAGGCTGCGCTCATGCAGCACGACCGGGCCCCCGGGTCGCCCCGCGCCGCCTCGCAGGTCCCGGCCGCCACCCGCACGCTGCGGGTGCTGCGCTTCCTGGCCGGCCAGCCCGACCCGGTGCCGGTCGACCGGATCGCGCGGGCCTGCGACCTGCCCCGCTCCACGGCGTACCACCTGCTCGGCGTGATGGTCGAGGAGGGCTTCGTGACCCACCTGCCCGAGGAGCACCTCTACGGCCTGGGCGTGGCCGCCTTCGAGGTCGGCAGCGGGTACGCCCGCCAGGTGCCGCTGCAGCGCATCGCGCGCCGGGCCCTGGCCACCCTGGTCGACCGCACCGGCCACAACGCCCACCTGGCGGTGCTGCACGGGCGCGACGTGCTGTACGTGCTCGAGGAGCGGGCCCCGGGCCGGCCCCCGCTGGTCACCGACGTCGGGGTCCGGCTGCCGGCCCACCTGACCGCGAGCGGACGGGCGCTGCTCGCGGGCCTCTCGGCGGCGCAGGTGCGCGCCACCTACCCCGGCCCGGAGGCGATGGTGGACCGCACCGGTCGCGGCCCCCGCACACCCGGCGCCCTCAAGGAGCTGCTGGTGCAGACCCGGCAGCGCGGGCACGCCACCGAGGACGGTGAGGTCAGCGAGGGGATGGCCAGCGTCGCCGCGTCGGTGCGCGACCACAACGACCACCCCGTCGCCGGCGTCGCGCTGACCTACCCGGTGGCCGAGGTCGACGACCCGGTCGCCGTCGAGGCCCTGGCGGCCGAGGTGCGCCGCACCGCCGACCAGCTGACGGTCCGGCTGGGCGGAGGACGGGCTCGGTGAGCGCCGCGTCGGCCCGCTGGGGGGTCCTGCAGGTCGGCCTGGCCGCCTTCCTCTGGGGCACCGGCGGCCTGGTGGTCCAGCTGGTGCGCGAGCAGGTGCCGATGTCGGTGCCGACGATCAGCGCCTGGCGCCTCGCGCTGGCGCTGGCGGCGCTGCTGGCGGTGGTGCTGGTCCAGCGCTCGGCCGGCCTGCTGCTCGCCCTGCTGCGCCGCCGCCCACGCCGGGTGCTGGCCGTCGGCCTGGCCACCGCCGCCTACCAGCTGCTGTACTTCCTGGCCGTCACCTGGGCCGGGGTCACGGTCGCGACCGTGGTGAGCCTGGGCCTGGCGCCGGTGCTGCTGGGGGCCAGCGAGGCCGTGACGGCCCGGCGCGCGCCCGGGCCCGCCCGGCTGCTCGTGGTCGCCGCGGCCCTGGCCGGCCTGGTCCTGGTCTCCACCTCGACCGGGCACGGCGCCGGCGGGGTCGGGCCACGACCCCTGGCCGGGCTGCTGGTGGCCGTCGCCGCGGGCGTCCTCTACGCCCTCGCGACCGGCTGGGGCGGCGCGCTGGCCCGCGACACCCCGCCCCTGGTCCTCACCACCGCCACCACCGGCGTCGGCGCCCTGGTCCTGGCGCCGCTGGCGCTGCTCGGCGACGGGCCCCACCTGACCACCGACCCCGCGGCGCTCGCCCTGCTGGCCTACCTGGGCGTCTTCACGATGGCGGCGGCGTACGCCGCGTTCTACGCGGGCCTGCGCACCACCAGCGGCTCGACGGCCACGCTGGTCACGCTGGTGGAGCCGTTGTCGGCCGCGGCGCTGGCCGCGGTGGTGCTGGGCGAGCGGCTGGGTGCCACCGGGCTGGTCGGCGCGGCGCTGATCCT
>JBFGFQ010000142.1:0-7970 GCA_041579495.1 Nocardioides sp. | reverse complement strand
GGTCCGGAGTCCTCCGGTAAGACCACCGTCGCTCTGCACGCGGTGGCGAACGCGCAGCGCGCGGGAGGCATCGTCGCGTTCATCGACGCCGAGCACGCGCTCGACCCGGAGTACGCCAAGGCACTCGGCGTGGACACCGACGCGCTGCTCGTGTCCCAGCCCGACTCCGGTGAGCAGGCGCTGGAGATCGCGGACATGCTGATCCGCTCCGGCGCGCTCGACCTGCTCGTCATCGACTCGGTCGCCGCGCTCGTTCCGCGGGCGGAGATCGAGGGTGAGATGGGCGACAGTCACGTCGGTCTGCAGGCACGACTGATGAGCCAGGCGCTGCGGAAGATGACCGGTGCGCTGAACGGCGCCGGCACCACCGCGATCTTCATCAACCAGCTGCGCGAGAAGATCGGCGTGATGTTCGGCTCCCCGGAGACCACCACCGGTGGCCGGGCGCTGAAGTTCTACTCCTCCGTCCGCCTCGACGTCCGCCGGATCGAGACGCTGAAGGACGGCCAGGAGATGGTGGGCAACCGGACCCGGGTGAAGGTCGTGAAGAACAAGGTCGCGCCGCCGTTCAAGCAGGCCGAGTTCGACATCATGTACGGCAAGGGCATCAGCCGCGAGGGCGGGCTCATCGACGTCGGCGTCGAGGCGGGCCTCGTGCGCAAGGCCGGTGCCTGGTACACCTACGACGGCGACCAGCTGGGCCAGGGCAAGGAGAACGCCCGCACGTTCCTGCGTGACAACCCCGACCTGGCCGACGAGCTGGAGAAGAAGATCCTCGAGAAGCTCGGGGTCGGCCCGCAGGTCGACGCCGAGGCGCCCGCCGACCCCGTGGGCGTCGACGACTTCTGAGCCGGGAGCACGACGTGGGCGACCTGCACGAGGACCGTCCCCCGCCCGCGTGGGCGGGCGACGTGTCCCTCGGCGTCGACGCCTGGACCCAGCGCGAGACGCCGGCCCCGGCGCCCCCGCCCGACCCGGTCACCGACGGGCCCGAGGCCGACCCCGAGTCGGTCGCGCGCACGATCCTGCTCGACCAGCTGACCGGACGGGCCCGCAGCCGCAAGGAGCTGGCCGACAAGCTGGCCGCCAAGCTGGTGCCCGACGAGATCGCGACCCGACTCCTCGACCGCTTCGAGGAGGTCGGGCTCGTCGACGACGAGGCGTTCGCCCGGGCCTGGGTGGCGGCTCGCGGCCCGGGGGAGCACGCCACCGGACGCCGGCTGGCGCCGCGGGCGCTGGCCCAGGAGCTGCGCCGCAAGGGCGTCGACGACGCGCTGGTGCGCGAGGTGCTCGAGGAGGTCGACCCCGACGACGAGGAGCAGTCGGCCCGGGTGCTGGTGCGCAAGAAGCTGCGCTCGGTGGCCCGCGTCGACGACACCGTCGCCACCCGGCGCCTGGTCGGCATGCTGGCGCGCAAGGGCTACGGCTCCTCCCTGGCCTTCTCCGTGGTGCGCGAGGAGCTCGCCGGGCGCGAGCGCCCCGACGACCCGGCCCAGGAGTGAGGCGGCAGGTGGCAGGATGCCTCGGGTGATCGCCGAGCACCTGCGCCTGCCCCCGGGTCCCGTCGACCTGACCGCCCTGCCCACCGACGCCACCCCCGGCTTCGACGGCGGCAAGTCGGAGGGCAAGGAGGCGCTCGAGGAGCTCGGCCCGGTGCTCAGCGACCTGCAGGAGCGGCTCTTCGCCGAGGGGCGCAGCGGCGGCAGCCGCAGCGTGCTGCTGGTGCTGCAGGGCATGGACACCTCCGGCAAGGGCGGCGTGGTGCGCCACACCGTCTCACTGGTCGACCCGCAGGGCATCGAGGTCACCGCCTTCGGCCGGCCCACCGAGGAGGAGCTGGCCCACGACTTCCTGTGGCGGGTGCGGCGGGCGCTGCCGGCAGCGGGGCGGATCGGGGTCTTCGACCGCTCGCACTACGAGGACGTGCTGGTGGCCAGGGTGCGCGAGCTGGCCGACGCCGAGGAGGTCGAGCGGCGCTACGACGCGATCAACGAGCTCGAGGCCGAGCTGCTCGCGGCCGGCACGCCGGTGCTCAAGTGCTTCCTGCACATCTCGCCCGACGAGCAGCGCGAGCGGCTGCTCAAGCGCCTCGACCGCCCTGACAAGCACTGGAAGTTCGACCCCGTCGACATCGACGACCGCCAGCTGTGGCCGCAGTACCGCGCGGCGTACGAGACGGCCCTGGAGCGCACCAACACCGAGGTCGCCCCCTGGTACGTCGTGCCCGCCGACAAGAAGTGGTACCGCAACCTGGCCGTCGGGCTGCTGCTGCGCGACACGCTGGTGCACCTGGGCCCGACGTGGCCCGCGGCCGACATCGACGTCGAGGCCCAGCGCCGGCGCCTGCTCGACGAGGAGCCGGTGCGGTGAGCATCCCCGCCGTGGCCACGCTGCCCCGCGTCGCCGTCTCCCGCTACGTCACCCCGTTGCGCGAGGGCGGCAGCCTGCCCGGCATCGTGGAGGCCGAGGACCTGGGCACCTACGTGTGCAAGTTCCGCGGCGCCGGCCAGGGTCTGCGGGTGCTGGTCGCCGAGGTGGTCGTCGCCGAGCTCGCCCGGCGGCTGGGCCTGCGCACCCCGCGGCTGGTGGTGCTCGAGCTCGACGAGGAGCTGGCCCGATACGAGGCCGACGAGGAGGTCCAGGACCTGCTGCGCGCCAGCGTCGGCGCCAACCTGGGCGTCGACTTCCTGCCCGGCTCCTTCGGCTTCGACGGCACCCTGCCCCCCGGCTCGACGCCCGACGAGGCGGCGCGGGTGCTGTGGCTCGACGCCTTCACCGCCAACGTCGACCGGTCCTGGCGCAACCCCAACCTGCTGGTGTGGCACGACGACCTGTGGGTGATCGACCACGGCGCGTCGCTGTACTTCCACCACGGCTGGCCGGGGGGCAGCCTGGAGCGCGCGGGCGCGGCCGGGCGCTTCGCCCAGCAGCCCTGGAGCCCCGACGACCACGTGCTCCTCGACCACCTCGACCGGGTGGCCGCCGCCGACGAGCAGATCAGCGCCGAGCTGGGCCCCGACGACCTGCCCGAGGTGCTCGCGCTGGTGCCCGACGAGTGGCTCGAGCCGGTGCCGGGCGCCCAGACGCCCGCGCAGGTGCGGGCGGCGTACGTCGAGCTGCTCGGGGCACGGCTCGCCACGCGTGCCTGGCTCCCGGTCGCGGCGGGCGGTGCCCGATGAACGCCGTGAACCCCGAGAACCCCGTGAACCTGGTGGCCTACCAGTACGTGACGCTGCGCTGCGTGCCGCGCGTCGACCGCGAGGAGTTCCTCAACGTCGGGGTGGTCGTCTACGCGCAGGCCCACGACTACCTCGACGCCGCCTGGCACGTCGACCGCGACCGGCTGGGCGCGCTCGACCCGGGTCTCGACCTCGACCGGGTCTGCGAGGCGCTCGAGGTGGTGCGCGGCGTGTGCGCGGGCGAGACCGGGGCCGGCGCGGCCGCCGGGCACCCGCTCAGCCAGCGCTTCGGGTTCCTCAAGGCGCCGCGCAGCACCGTGCTCCAGCCCGGGCCGGTGCACGGGGGACTGACCCGCGACCCGGCCCGCCAGCTGGAGCACCTGCTCGAGCGCCTGGTGCTGTGAGCGGACGCTCCGGCGCTCAGACCGGCACGAGCTCGACGGCCCCCACGGCGTAGCGGGCCAGCACGGTGCGCGCGATCTCGGGGTGCGCACCCAGCGGCTCGGAGACCGCGACGGCGCCGGCCTCCAGCGACAGCTCGGCGGCGCGGTCGGGCAGGAAGCCGGGGGCCAGGAACAGCGAGGCGACCGCGATGTGGCGCCTGCCCTCGGCGCGGAAGGCGCGCACGGCCTCGCCGGCGGCCGGCGGGGCCGTGGAGGCGAAGGCCGCGGTGACCGGGAGCTTGTGGTGGGCGCCCCACAGGCGCGCCATCCGGGCCACGCTCTGGTTGGCCAGGGCGTCGCTGGAGCCGGCGGCGACCAGCACCAGCGCGTCGAGCTCGCGCACCCGCGAGCGCTGCAGCGCCTCGCGCATCCGCACGTCGAGCACCTCGAGGAACGAGGTCTCCAGGCCCAGCACCCTGGTGGCGCGGATCCGCAGGCCGGGGTGCCGCTCGGTCGCGGCCGCGATGACGGCCGGCACGTCGACCTTGGCGTGGTAGGCCTCGGTCAGCAGCAGCGGCACCACGACGATCTCGTCGTGGCCGGCGCGCACCAGCTTGTCGACGACGGTCTGGAAGGAGGGCTTGGCCAGCTCGAGGAAGGCCTTCTCGATGCGCAGGTCGGGACGCGTGGTGCGGACCTCGTCGACGAGGGCGCCGATCGTGGCGGCCGAGCGCGGGTCTCGGCTGCCGTGGGCCAGGGCCACCAGGGCGGGAGCGGTCATGCGAGGGACCTCCTCGGGTCGAGCGGGGTGATCGGGTCGGTGGGGCGCGGGGCGGTCATGCGTGGATCCCGCACTCGGTCTTGGTGGTGCCGGCCCAGCGGCCGCTGCGGGCGTCGTCGCCGGGGGCGACGCGCCGGGTGCAGGGCCAGCAGCCGATGGAGGGGTAGCCGTCGTGGACGAGCGGGTTGACCAGCACGCCGTTCTCGGCGATGTAGGCCTCGACCTGCTCGTCGGACCACCGGGCGATGGGGGAGACCTTGACCTTCTGCTTGCGGGCGTCCCAGCCGATGACCGGGGCGATCACGCGGTCGTGGGTCTCGGCGCGGCGCAGCCCCGTGGCCCACGCGTCGTACGACTCGAGCGTGCGGCGCAGCGGCTCGACCTTGCGGATCGCGCAGCAGCGGTCGGGGTCGGTGCGGAACAGGTCGGGGCCGTGCGCGGCCTCCTGCTCGGCGATGCTCAGCTCGGGGTGCACGGTGCGCACGGTGACGTCGAGGGTGGCCTCGACGGCGTCGCGGGTGCCGATCGTCTCGACGAAGTGGTAGCCGGTGTCGAGGAAGACCACGTCGATGCCGGGCACGACCTTGGAGGCCAGGTGCGCCAGCACCGCGTCACCCATCGAGGAGGTGATGGCGAAGCGGTCGCCGAAGGTGGCCGCGGCCCACTCGATGATGGTCTCGGCCGGCGCCAGCTCGAGCTCCGCGCCCCAGTGCGACACGATCTCGCGCAGCTCCTCGGGGCTGCGGCCCTCGGTCGCGGTGGCCCGGTTGGCCCGCGCGGCGCGGGTGGTCGCGGTGCTCACGACGCCCCGCCGTCCACGGAGGACCCCGGGCGCAGCTGGCCCAGCATCTTGAGCGAGAAGGCGCGCAGGCAGGAGCGGCAGGCCCACTGCCCGTGCGGGGAGCTCACGGTGCCGTCGGCGTCGACCACCTCGTGCGGGCGCAGGTCGTCGTCACCGCAGTAGGGGCACTGGTAGGGCACTGCGCGCTCGCTCATGCCGGTGCCCCCGTCTCGCCGCGCAGCAGCGCCTCGTCGGCGCGCGCGACCCAGTCGGCGAACGGCTCCTCGGGGCCGGTGCGGTCGGCCAGGTAGCCCGAGACGACCGATACGACGTAGTCGCCGAGGCCGGCGCTGGTGACCTTGTGGGCGCGCAGCTTGCGACCGAAGTTCGCGCCGAGCCCGGTGGCGCCGCCCAGGTGCACCTGGAAGCCCTCGACCTGCTGGCCGTCGTGGGTCACCAGCTGTCCCTTGAGGCCGATGTCGGCGACCTGGGTGCGGGCGCAGGCGTTGGGGCAGCCGTTGACGTTGACGCTGATCGGCACGTCGAGGTCGGGCAGGCGCTGCTCGAGCTCGGCGACCAGGTCGCGGGCCCGGTTCTTGGTGTCGACGATGGCCAGCTTGCAGAACTCGATGCCGGTGCAGGCCATCGTGTTCTGCCGCCAGCCGGAGGGCCGGGCCGAGAGACCGATGGAGTCGAGGCGGGCGACGAGGTCCTCGATGCGAGCGGGGTCGGCGCCCAGCAGCACGATCTTCTGGTACGCCGTCAGCCGGGCGCCGGCGAGCCCGAACTCCTCGATCACGTCGGCGAGCCCGAGCAGGGTGGTGCCGGAGATCCGGCCGACCACGGGGGCGACGCCGACGTACTTGAGACCGTCGACCTGGTCGTGCACGCCGATGTGGTCGCGGTGGGCGCGCGGGGAGACCGGCGACTCGCAGTCGACGAGGCGGCGCTGGAGGTACTCGGTCTCCAGGACCTCGCGGAACTTCTCCACGCCCCAGTCGGCGACCAGGAACTTCAGCCGGGCCCGCGAGCGCAGCCGGCGGTAGCCGTAGTCGCGGAAGACCGCGGCGACCCCGGCCCACGCGTCGGCGACCTCGTCGAGCGGGATCCACACGCCCAGCTTCTGCGCGAGCATCGGGTTGGTCGAGAGCCCGCCGCCGACCCACAGGTCGAAGCCGGGTCCGTGCTCGGGGTGCACCGTGCCCACGAACGAGATGTCGTTGGTCTCGGGGGAGACGTCGTGGGAGGGGTGCCCGGTCAGGGCGGTCTTGAACTTGCGCGGCAGGTTCGCGTACTCGGGGTCACCGATGTAGCGGCGGTTGATCTCCTCGAGCGCGGGCGTGCCGTCGATGATCTCGTCGGCCGCGACCCCGGCCAGCGGCGAGCCGAGGAAGGGGCGCGGCGAGTCGCCGCAGGCCTCCAGCGTGCTGAGCCCGGCGGCCTCGAGCCGCTCCCAGATCTGCGGCACGTCCTCGATGCGGATCCAGTGGTACTGGATGTTCTGCCGGTCGGTGACGTCGGCGGTGTCGCGGGCGAACTCGACCCCGACGCTGCCCAGCGCCCGCACGGCCGCGGCGTCGAGCAGCGTGCCGTCGGTGCGCACCCGCATCATGAAGAAGCGGTCGTCGAGCTCCTCCTCGGCCAGCATCGCGGTCTTGCCGCCGTCGAAGCCGGGGGCGCGCTGGGTGTAGAGGCCCATCCAGCGGAAGCGGCCGCGCAGGTCGGCCGGGTCGATGGAGTCGAAGCCGCGGCGCGAGTAGGTGTGCAGGATGCGGGCCCGCACGTTGAGCGGGTTGTCGTCCTTCTTGGCCTGCTCGTTCTTGTTGAGCGGCTCGCGGTAGCCCAGGGCCCACTGGCCCTCGCCACGCTTGGGTCGCGGGCGGGCAGGTGCGGCGGCAGGGGAGAGGAGCTCGGTCATCGGGTGTCCTTCGAGAGCGGGTGCGCCGGGAGGCGCGGGATCGGGCGGCTCAGGAAGGTCGACACATGGAGCTGCGGGTGCGCCCGAGGTCCACGTGGCGGCGGACCACCAGGTGGACGTGGGTCACGGCGAGGCTCATGGGAGGAGTCTCAACTTCTGGACCTCGCCACCACAAGCCGAAATCTCATGTTGTGAGATCGCTGTCCCGACATGCGGACAAGTGCGCGTGCAGCCCCGCTCAGCGGCGCTGCCGGTGCGGTGCACGTCACACCGGTGCCGGCCGTCGTACGGCGCCGGTGCCGGGTCGGGGTGCCGGCGCGCTGCGTAGGCTGTGGCCCATGACCGACGACCTGTCCCGCCTGTCCAGCAGCGCCTACTCCCAGGCACTCGAGGTCATCGCCTCGGTGGAGCCGCGGATCGCCGAGGCGACCCGCGCCGAGCTCGCCGACCAGCGTGCCTCGCTCAAGCTCATCGCCAGCGAGAACTACGCCTCGCCGGCCGTGCTGATGACGATGGGCACCTGGTTCAGCGACAAGTACGCCGAGGGCACCGTCGGTCACCGCTTCTACGCCGGCTGCCAGAACGTCGACACCGTCGAGTCGATCGCCGCCGAGCACGCCCGCGAGCTGTTCGGCGCGGAGTACGCCTACGTGCAGCCGCACTCGGGCATCGACGCCAACCTGGTGGCGTTCTGGTCGATCCTCGCGCACCGCGTCGAGGGGCCGTGGCTGGAGAAGGCCCAGGCCAAGAATGTCAACGAGCTGACCGACGCCGACTGGGAGGAGCTGCGCCGCGAGCTGGGCAACCAGCGCCTGCTCGGCATGAGCCTCGACGCCGGCGGTCACCTGACGCACGGCTTCCGCCCCAACATCAGCGGCAAGATGTTCCACCAGCAGCAGTACGGAACCGACCCCACGACCGGCCTGCT
>JBFGFQ010000141.1:0-8054 GCA_041579495.1 Nocardioides sp. | reverse complement strand
GGCGCACCAGCTCGGCGCGGTGCGGCTGCCGCTCCACGGCGAGCAGGTCGGCGCCGCGGCCGGCGGCCAGGGCGGCCAGCAGGGCGCTCTTGCCGCCGGGGCCGGCGCACAGGTCGAGCCAGTGCTCGTCGGGGCCGGTCAGCGGCGCGTCGGCGAGCGCGAGCGCGACGAGCTGGGAGCCCTCGTCCTGCACACCGGCGCGTCCCTCGGCCACCGCCGGCACCTGGCCGGGGTCGCCGGAGCCGAGCACCACACCGTGCGGCGAGTAGGGCGTCGGCTCGCCGGGCAGCTCGTCGCGGCCGCTGCGCCCGGGGCGCGCGACCAGGGTGACGGCCGGGGCCACGTTGTCGGCGGCCAGCAGTTCGCCCACCTCGTCGCCGGCGCCCACCCCGGCCAGGGCGGCGCCGAGCGCCTCGACGACCCACGCCGGGTGGCTGTGCTCGAGCGCGTCGTGGGCGACCGGGTCGCTGCCGCGCTCGGGAGCCAGCTCGGCGACCCAGGCGTCGAGGTCCTGGCGCGAGACCTTGCGCAGCACCGCGTTGGCGAAGCCGCCGGCGCCGGGGCCGACCTCGGAGCGCACCAGGTCGACGGTCGTCGAGATCGCGGCGTGCTGCGGCACCCGCATCGCCAGCAGCTGGTGGACGCCCAGTCGCAGCGCGTCGAGCACCTTGGCCTCGACCTTGCGCAGCGGCCGGTCGGTGCACGCGTCGAGCACGGCGTCGTACGTCGCGCGGCGGCGCAGCGTGCCCGAGGCCAGCTCGGTCGCGAAGGCCGCGTCGCGACCCGAGAGCTGGTGCTTGCGCAGCAGCGAGGGCAGCACCAGGTTGGTGTAGGCGTCCTGGACGCGCACCGCCTTGAGCACCTCGAAGGCGACCTTGCGGGCCGGGTCGACCCGCGGGCGCCCCACGTCAGTCCTCGGCCGGGTCGCCGAGGCGGGCGCCGCTGGCCAGCCGGGCGCCGCGCGCCCAGTCGGCCGCGGCCATCTGCTTCTTGCCGAACGCCTTGACCTCGCCGAGGCGGACCGCCGTCGACCCGGTGCCGACGACCACGTCGTTCTTGCCGACGGCCAGCTCCCCCGGCGGCAGGCTGCCGTCGGCCGGGGTGACCGGGCCGATCTTGATCCGCTCGCCCTCGAAGAGCGACCAGGCGCCCGGGAACGGGGTGCAGGCCCGGATCCGGCGGTCGACCGCGGCGGCCGGCTCGCTCCAGTCGATGCGGGCGTCGTCGACCAGGATCTTGGGGGCCATCGAGACGCCGTCCTCGGGCTGCTCACGCGCCACCAGGGAGCCGTCCTCGATGCCGTCGAGGGTCTGCACCAGCAGGCCGGCGCCGCCCTCGGCCAGGCGGGCCAGCAGGTCGCCCGCGGTGTCGTGCTCGCGGATCCGCTCGGTCATCACCCCGAACGTCGGGCCGGCGTCCATCGCCTTGACGATGCGGAAGGTGGTGGCACCGGTGACCTCGTCGCCGGCCCAGATCGCGTGCTGCACCGGGGCCGCGCCACGCCAGGCGGGCAGGCAGGAGAAGTGCAGGTTGACCCAGCCGTGCTGGGGGATGTCGAGCGCCGACTGCGGCAACAGGGCGCCGTACGCCACGACGGGGCAGCAGTCGGGGCGCAGCGCGCGCAGCGCCTCCTGGAACTCCGGCTCGCGGGGATGCTCGGGCTTGAGGACCGGCACGCCGAGCTCCTCGGCGCGCTGGGCCACGGGGCTGGCCACCAGCTTGCGGCCGCGCCCGGCCGGCGCGTCGGGGCGGGTGACGACCCCGACCAGCTCGTGGTCGGAGGCGACGATCGCGTCCAGGGCGGGCAGGGCGACCTCGGGGGTGCCGGCGAAGACGACGCGCATCAGGTGGTCTCTCTCCTCACAGGCCCAGCCCGCGCGTGGCGTGCGGGCTGAGCTTGACGGTGGGCTTCTCGAGGCCGAACCACTCCGACTCGCGGATCTCGCGCATCGCGGCCTTGCGGGCCTCGGTGTCGAGCCGGTCGATGAAGAGGATGCCGTCGAGGTGGTCGGTCTCGTGCTGGATCGCGCGGGCGAGCAGCTCGGAGCCCTCGACGGTCACCGGCTCCCCGTGCATGTCCATGCCCTTGGCGACCACGCGCAGGGCGCGCTTGGTGTCGAAGACCAGGTCGGGCAGGGACAGGCAGCCCTCGGGGCCGTCCTGCTCCTCCTCCGACAGGTCGAGCACCGGGTTGACCAGGTGGCCCAGCTCGCCGTCGACCCACCAGGTGAAGACCCGCAGGCCGACCCCGATCTGCGGCGCGGCCAGGCCGGAGCCGGGCGCCTCGCGCATCGTGTCGGTCAGGTCCTCCACGAGCTTGCGCAGCTCGCGGTCGAAGTCGACGACCTCGACGGCGGGCCTGCGCAGGACGGGGTCGCCGAACAGGCGGATCGGCTGGGTGGGCATGGCCAGCATCCTAGGAGCCGGGGCCGGGTCACAGGCTCGGCGGGTCGACCTGGATCCGCACCGGGTCGAGCTTGCGCGAGGAGCGCATCCGCTGCAGGTCGCCCAGCGCCTTCGACAGCGCGTGGCCCCGGGCCCGGGGCACCCGCACGACCACGCGGCTGCGGCCCTCGTCGTCGGGCAGCTCGACCGGGCCGAGCACCTCGGCCGGCTCGGGCACCTCGAGCAGCACCAGGGCGTCGTCGACGGCGCCCGGCTCGCCGGTGATGGTGGCCAGCCGCGAGGCCGGCGGCAGGTGGGCCTCGGCGCGGCTGTCGGCCTCGCGCGCGGCGAAGCCGCCCACGTCCCAGCGCACCAGCGCCTGCACCGGCGCCAGGGCGGCGTCGGCCACGACCATCGCCCGGCCGCCCGGACGCACCAGCCCCACGGCGTTGGCCCAGCGGCGCAGCGCCTCCTCGTCGGTGCGCAGGTCGGGGCGCGCCAGCAGCAGCCAGGCGTCGAGCAGCACCACGGCGGCGTACCCGCCCTCGGCCACCGGCTCGGCGCCCGGGGTGGCCACCACGATCGCGGGGGCGTCGTCGACGCGGGCCAGCACGCCGTCGCGGGCCGAGGTGCGCACCCGCACCGAGGGGAACGCACGGCCCAGCTCCTCGGCGGTGCGCCCCTCCCCCAGCACCGGCGCGCGCAGGCCGCGGTGACCGCACTCCGGGCACGCCCACGCGGGCGCCTCGGTGCCGCACCAGCGGCACGACGGCGGCGTGGTCGGCGAGGGCAGCCGCAGCGGCCCCGAGCAGGCCCCGCAGCGCGCGGGGGTGCGGCAGCGCTCACACGCCAGGGACGCGACGTACCCGTGGCGGGGGTTCTGCACCAGCACCGGGCCCTCGACCAGCGCCGAGCGCACCAGGTCGTGCACCTGGCGGGGCAGCCGGCTGGTGCGGGCGAGCGGGTCGCGCACGAGGTCGAAGTCGGTGGCGCCGGCGACCTCGACCCGCGCCGCGGCGCGCACCCGCTCGCGCGGGGCGACCAGCTCGTGGGCCCACCCGGTGCGCAGCAGGTGGTCGGCCTCCACGGTGCGCGCGAAGCCGCCGACCACGGCGGCCGCCCCGGCCAGCTCGGCGCGCAGCAGCAGCGTCTCGCGGGTGTGGCAGTACGGCGCCCGCGGCTCGGCGTGCAGGTCGTCGCCGTCGTCCCAGACCACCACCAGCGACAGGTCGGCCACCGGGGCGAAGGCGGCGGCGCGGGTGCCCACGGCGATGCGCCGGTGCCCTCGGGAGAGCTGCAGGAAGGACCGGTAGCGCGCGGCCGGCCCCAGGTCGGCGGTGAGCACCGCGTGCTCGGGCCGCTCGCCGGCCAGGGCTGAGAGGGCGGCGTCGACGCGTTCGACGTCCTTGCCGTCGGGCAGGCACACCACGACGCCGCCGGGCGCGCTCAGCGCGGCGTGCGCGACCAGCAGCGGCCAGTCGGTGCCCGGGGGCGGGTTCCACACGGCCCGAGGGGCGCCGCCGGAGTGCAGGTGGCCCAGCCAGGCCGCGGCGTGCGGGTGGTCGGCCCACGCGGCGCGTGCGTCGTCGAGAGAGCGGGCCGGCGCGGGCGGGGGCTGCGGGACGTCGGCCTTCTCGGTGGTCGCGTGCCGCGGCGGCACCGCGAGGCGCAGCACGTCGGCGCGGCTGCCGGCGTACCGCTCGGCGACGGCGGCGCTGAGCGCGGCGACCTCGGGGGTCAGCACCGGCTCGGCGCTCACCACGCGGCGCAGCGGCAGCAGCGCCCCGGTGTGCTCGCTGGTCTCGGCGCGCTCGACGAGGAAGCCGTCGGTCTCCTTGCCGGCGAAGCGCACCTTGACCCGCGCCCCCGGCACGGCCGCCTCGGCCATCGCGGCCGGCACCGAGAAGTCGAAGGGGCGGTCGAGGTGCGCCAGCGGCACGTCGACGAGCACCCGCGCCACCGGCAGCTCGGCCGCGGTCTCGGCCTGCGAGGCCTTGCGCTCCCGGGTCGCGCGGGCCTTGGCCTGCGACTCCTTGAGGGTGGCGCGCACCAGCCCGGGCATCAGCTCGGGCTGGGCGTCCTCGGGGCGGGCGGGCATGGGTGTTGTCTAGCAGCCGCCGCGGACAGCGCCACTGGGCGGGCGAGTCGCTCACTTGTCAGGTGTTGCAACCCCTGACAAGTGCATGAGTCCCCGGTCGACCGGGGACTCATGCACGGGGCGGGCCTCAGGCGCCGACGGCAGCCTTCAGCGCGTCGGCGCGGTCGGTGCGCTCCCAGGTGAAGTCGGGCAGCTCGCGGCCGAAGTGGCCGTAGGCGGCGCTCTGGGCGTAGATCGGGCGCAGCAGGTCGAGGGCCTCGATGATCGCGGCGGGGCGCAGGTCGAAGACGTCGAGCACGGCCTGCTGGATCACGTCGTCGGGCACGGTGCCGGTGCCGAACGTCTCGACGAAGACACCGACGGGCTGGGCCTTGCCGATCGCGTAGGCGACCTGGACCTCGCAGCGCTTGGCCAGGCCGGCGGCGACGACGTTCTTGGCCACCCAGCGCATCGCGTAGGCCGCGGAGCGGTCGACCTTCGAGGGGTCCTTGCCCGAGAAGGCGCCGCCGCCGTGGCGGGCCATGCCGCCGTAGGTGTCGACGATGATCTTGCGGCCGGTCAGGCCGGCGTCGCCCATCGGGCCGCCCACGACGAAGCGGCCGGTGGGGTTGACCAGCAGCCGGTAGCCCTCGCTGGGGATGTCGAAGGAGGCCAGCACCGGGTCGATGACGTGCTTCTTGATGTCGGGCTGCAGCATCGTCTCGAGGTCGACGTCCTCGGCGTGCTGGGTGGAGAGCACGACCGTGTCGATGCGCACGGGCTTGTTGTCCTCGTCGTACTCGACGGTGACCTGGGTCTTGCCGTCGGGGCGCAGGTAGCCCAGCGTGCCGTCCTTGCGCACCGCGGAGAGCTTCTCCGAGAGGGTCTGCGCGATCTTGATCGGCAGCGGCATCAGCTCGGGGGTGTCGTCGCAGGCGTAGCCGAACATCAGGCCCTGGTCGCCGGCGCCCTGCTTGTCCATCGCGTCGGCCGAGGACTCCAGCCGCGACTCGTAGCCGGTGTCGACGCCCTGGGCGATGTCGCCGGACTGGCCACCGATGGCGACCATGACGCCGCAGGTGGTGCCGTCGAAGCCCTTGTCGGAGTGGTCGTAGCCGATGTCGAGGATGCGCTGGCGCACGATCGACTTGATGTCGACGTAGCCGGTGGTCGACACCTCGCCGGCCACCACGACCAGGCCGGTGGTGAGCAGGGTCTCGACGGCGACGCGGCTGTGCGGGTCCTGGCGCAGCATCTCGTCGAGGACGCTGTCGCTGATCTGGTCGGCGATCTTGTCGGGGTGACCCTCGGTCACCGACTCGGAGGTGAACAGGCGTCCGGACATCTCGGCTCCTCGTGTGCGGTACCCCACCCGGTCATCGGGTGGGCGTGTCATTTCTACCGGGTGGGACCGCCCAGTCCCTCATCCGGATGGTCACCTGGTCCCAGATGGCGTGCGCCAGCTGCGACTTCGACCCCAGTGGTACGTCGACGCCCTCGCCGTCGGCGGCCAGGATCAGCGCCTGGTTGTCCTCGCTGCCGAAGACCGCTCCCCCGCTGACGTCGTTGACGACCAGCAGGTCGCAGCCCTTGCGGGCCAGCTTGGCGCGGGCGTGGTCGAGCACCCCGCCGGTCTCGTCGCCGGTCTCGGCGGCGAAGCCGACCACGACCTGCCCGGGGCGGCGGCGCTCCTGGCTGATCTCGCGCAGCACGTCGGGGTTCTGCACCAGCTCGACGGGGGCGGCCGAGCCGTCCTCGCGCTTCTTGATCTTGGCGGTGCTGACGTCGACGGGGCGGAAGTCGGCGGGCGCGGCGGCCATCACCACGGCATCGGCGCCGGCGGCGGCGCCGACGACGGCCTCGCGCAGCTCGGCGGTGGTCTCGACGTGCAGCACCTTGACCCCGGCGGGGTCGGGCAGCGTCGCGTTGGCGCTGACCAGGGTGACCTCGGCGCCGCGGGCCAGCGCGGCCCGGGCCAGCGCGTAGCCCTGCCGGCCCGACGAGCGGTTGCCCAGGTAGCGCACCGGGTCGAGCGGCTCACGGGTGCCGCCGGCCGAGACCAGCACGTGGCGCCCGGCCAGGTCGCGGCGCCCGCCGCCGGCCAGCACCTCGCGGCAGGCCTCGAAGATCTCGGCGGGCTCGGGCAGCCGGCCCTTGCCGGTGTCGGCGCCGGTCAGGCGGCCCTCGGCGGGCTCGAGCACCAGCACGCCGCGCGAGCGCAGGGTGGCCACGTTGGCGCGGGTGGCGGGGTGCTCCCACATCTCGGTGTGCATGGCCGGGGCCAGCACCACCGGGCAGCGCGCGGTCAGCAGCGTGTTGGTCAGCAGGTCGTCGGCCAGCCCGTGGGCGGCCTTGGCCATCAGGTCGGCGGTGGCGGGCGCCACCACGACCAGGTCGGCCTGCTGGCCGATCCGCACGTGCGGCACCTCGTGGACGTCGGCCCAGACCTCGTCGCTGACGGGCTTGCCCGACAGCGCCGACCAGGTGGGCGCCCCGACGAAGCGCAGCGCCGCGGCGGTCGGCACGACGGTGACGTCGTGGCCCGACTCGCTCAGGCGGCGCAGCAGCTCGCAGGCCTTGTACGCCGCGATCCCACCGGCGACCCCCAGGACCACGCGCGGCGGCCCAGGAACAGCAGCGGGCCGCTCCCCCGACGGGGAAGCGGCCTGCGTGGTGGAGTGGGTGCTCAGCTCACTCGCCCTGGCTGAACGCGGCAGCGTCGGCGGCAGCGGCCTTGGCAGCGGCCTCCTCGGCGGCGAGCTCGGCGGGGTCGACGTCCTCGCAGGTCAGCAGGTCCTCGTTGATCTCGCGCAGCGCGATCGAGAGGGGCTTCTCCTGCACGTGGGTCTCCACGAGGGGGCCGACGTACTCCAGCAGGCCCTCGCCGAGCTGGGAGTAGTAGGCGTTGATCTGGCGTGCGCGCTTGGCGCTGTACAGCACGAGCTTGTACTTGCTGTCGGTCTTCGTCAGCAGGTCGTCGATCGAGGGGTTGGTGACTCCCACGGCGTCGATGTTCGGGGCAGACAAGAAGGCCTCACAGATCGTTGGGGTTGGCGCTCGGGTCGAGCATCATCAAGGTTACCAAGTCGTGGGCCGCGGCGTGAACTTCGTGGTTGACGATGGTCACGTCGAACTCCGGCTCGGCGGCCAGCTCCTCGCGCGCGGAGACCAGCCGGCGCTCGCGCTGCTCGGCGGTCTCGGTGCCGCGCCCGACCAGCCGGCGCACCAGCTCCTCCCACGAGGGCGGCTTGAGGAAGACGAACAGCGCGTCGGGCATCGTGGCCCGCACCTGGCGGGCGCCCTGCAGGTCGATCTCGAGCATCGAGGGCCGGCCCGCGGCCAGCGCCTCCTCGACGGGTCCCCGGGGGGTGCCGTAGCGGGCCGCGCCGTGCACGACCGCCCACTCGAGCATCTCGCCGGCCGCGACGAGCCGGTCGAACTCGGCGTCGTCGACGAAGCGGTAGTGCACGCCGTCGACCTCGCCGGGACGGGGGGCCCTGGTGGTCGCCGACACCGAGATCCACACGTCGGGGTGCAGCTCGCGCACCGCGGCGGCCACGGTGCCCTTGCCGACGGCCGTGGGGCCGGCCAG
>JBFGFQ010000140.1:0-8121 GCA_041579495.1 Nocardioides sp. | reverse complement strand
CGGCGCGGCCAGCGCGGCGCCCGCTGATGGCCGTGAGCAGGTCCTCCGAGGTCCCCCAGCAGCCCGAGCCGGCAGAGCAGTCCGGGCAGTCCGGGCAGCCCGGGCAGCCCGGGGACGCCGACACGACGCCCGAGCCCGCACCCGAGCCCGCACCCGAGCCCGCCCCGCTGCTGACCCTGCGCGACGGTCTCGGCGAGGTCGTCGACACCATGGCCGGCCTGGTCGAGCTGTGCGAGGCCATCGCCGGCGGCGAGGGCCCGGTGGCCATCGACGCCGAGCGGGCCTCCGGCTACCGCTACTCCAGCCGCGCCTACCTCATCCAGCTGCGCCGCGAGGGCTCCGGCACCCACCTGCTCGACCCGATCGCCTTCGACGGCCTCGCGCCGCTGCAGGAGGCGATCGGCGACGCCGAGTGGATCCTGCACGCCGCCACCCAGGACCTGCCCTGCCTGCGCGCCGAGGGCCTGCACCCCACCGAGCTCTTCGACACCGAGCTCGCCGGACGCCTGCTGGGCTACCCGCGCGTCGGCCTGGCCACCCTCGTCGAGACCCTCATCGGGCGCCGGATGAAGAAGGAGCACTCGGCCGTCGACTGGTCGACGCGGCCGCTGCCGCGGCCCTGGCTCGAGTACGCCGCCCTCGACGTCGAGGTGCTCATCGAGCTGCGCGACCTGATCGCCGCCGAGCTCGTCGCCACCGGCAAGGACGAGTGGGCCCGCCAGGAGTTCGAGGCGCTGCGCTCGTTCGAGGCGCCGGTGCGCGTCGACGCCTGGCGTCGTACGTCGGGCCTGCACAAGGTCCGCGGGCGCCGGGCCCTCGGCGCGGTCAAGGCGATGTGGGAGCTGCGCGACCAGATCGCCGAGCAGCGCGACGTGACCCCGGGGCGGATCGTGCCCGACTCGGCGCTGACCGCCGCGGCCACCGCCCCCACCCTGCCCACCGACCGCAACGCGCTGATGGCCACGAAGGGCTTCCACGGCCGCGGTGCCGATCGCTACTCCTCGCGCTTCGCGGCGGTGCTGCGCGAGGTCGCCGAGCTGCCGGAGTCGGAGCTGCCGACGCGCACGCCGCGCACCGACGGTCCCCCGCCGCCGCGTGCCTGGGCCGACCGCGACCCGGTGGCCGCGCGCCGCCTGGTGATCGCGCGCGAGGCGATGAGCGGGCTGGCCGAGGAGCACGGCATGCCGCTGGAGAACCTGCTGACCCCCGACCACCTGCGCCGGGTGCTCTGGGCACCGCCGGCCCCCCGAGACCCGGAGGCGCTGGCCGCCGCGGTGGCCGAGGCGCTCGAGGACCTCGGCGCCCGCCCGTGGCAGGTCGGCCTGGTCGGGCCGGTGATCGTCGACGCCGTCCTGCGCGCCGACGAGGAGCCGGACGAGCCGCCCGCCGCGGAGATCCCGGACGAGTAGTCCCGGGGCCAGGGACTACTCCTCGCCGTCGGTCTCCTCGGCGTCCTCGGTGCTGTCCGGCTCGACGGACTCGGGGTCGAGGACCAGGCGCGACAGCTCGTCGATGGCCTCGGTGGCGGCCTCGAGGTCGAGCACGCCGGGAGCGGTGACGAGCGCGGAGATCGGCTCGTCGACCAGGCGCTGCAGCTCGGTCCAGGTGTCCAGCAGCGGCGGGACCCGCATCGAGCGCACCGAGGAGGTGAACAGGTCGGCGCGGTCGGGCTGCAGCGCGGGCTGGGTGAAGTCCTCGGCCAGCGCCACCTGCTGGTTGGCCGGCACCAGGTAGCCGGTGCGGGTCAGCTCGCTGACGACCTCGTCGGAGATCATGTGCACCAGCAGGTCGGCCGACTCCGCCACCGACTCGGTGGAGGGGTTGAGGCACAGCCCGGTCAGGTCGCCGATGGTCGCGGCGGAGTCGAGGGTCGGCATCGGCAGCACGTCGAACTCCAGGCCCTCGACCGCGCGCAGCTCGGGCACCAGGTCGCGGTAGCCCGCGATCATGCCGAGGCGCCCCCGCTCGAACCACTCCAGCGGCGTGGCCTTGGCCAGCTGCTCCTCGCTGAGGGTCAGGTTCGGGCGGCGCAGCAGCTCGAGGGTGCGCTCCAGCGCCTCGCGCGACTCGTCGCTCGACAGGGCCAGGGAGGTGGGCATGTCGTCGTCGTCGAAGATCTCGCCGCCGCCGGAGAAGATGAAGGGCGCCAGGCCCCGCAGCGACGGCTCGATGTAGACGCCCTTGCTGCGCTTGCGCGGCTTGGTGGCGAACTCCGCGGCCGCGCGGAACTCCTCGAAGGTGAACCGGTTGGACTCCGGTGCGGGCACGTCGAGCTCGAGCTCGCTCATCCGCTCGAAGTCGACGAGGTCGGTGTTGCGGTAGATCACCATCGGCGAGACGCCGAAGGGCATGCACTGCAGGCGGGTGTCGACCGAGAAGGCCTCGAGCGCGTCGCGGGAGTAGCCGTCGCCGAACTCGACCGAGCGCTCGTCGAGCAGCTCGTCGACCGGCAGGGCGAAGCCCTCCTCGCGCAGGAAGGTCAGGTCGCGGCGCGAGGCAAGGTAGACGTCCGGGTCGGCCTCGCCGGAGCGCAGCGCGTCGTCGAGCGCGTCGCGGTCGGGCCACGCCTCGATGCTCACGGTGCTGGTCGTGGAGGACTCGTTGTAGGCGTCGACCACCTTCCGGTAGCCGTCGATCTCCTCCTCCTGCCCCCACACGCCCAGGGTCAGGTCGACCTTCGCCTGCGGCGCGGGCACCGGGTCGGGCCCGGGCCGCGGCTCGCTGCCGCCGTCGCTCTCGCACGCGGTGGCGACCAGACCGAGAGCGAGCAGGGCCACGGTCGAGGCGACACCCCGTCGGGCCTGCCTGCGCTTGCTGTCCACTGCCACCTCGTCCGTCGGGGATCTGCCGCGCCACCCTATCCAGCGCGGGCCCGCGACCGGGGCCCGAGCCGGGTCACGATCGCACAACGTGAGCGGGCTCTCCCCTACCCCAGCCGGTGGAAGCGGCGCGCCGCGGCCACGACGGCGTCGAAGACCTCGCGGTCCAGGGCCGCGCCCTCACGGCGCACGTCGTCGGGGTCCAGGCGCAGCAGCCGGTCGAGGCGGACCTCGCTGGGTCGCCGCTCGCGGTCCCAGGCGCCCGAGCCGACGTCCATCCAGTGCCGTCCCCAGCGCGCCTCGTCGGCCGCGTCGCGGTCGTGGTCCTGGCTGGTGAGCATCAGCCCGTAGACGTGGGTGCGGTCGGCGGCGACCAGCAGCACCGGGCGGTCCTTGCCCTGCGAGGCGTCCTCCTCGTAGGGCACCCACGCCCAGACCACCTCGCCCGGGTCGGGACGGCCGTCGCTGAGCGGACGGTAGGAGACCCGGGGGCCGCGCCGCAGCCGGCCCGCCGATGCGGACAGCCGCTGCTTGGAGAAGGCCTTGGGCAGGAAGCTCATGAGGCCTGTGATGGTACGCCGGACCGGGAGCGCCTCACGGCGCGTGGCCGCTCGTGGCGGCTTGTGTTGGGACCCGGGGCTGCCGCGGTCCGGCGCACCGTGGACCAGCATAGGCGCTGAGCCGCACGACTCAAGCCGAGTCCGTGAGACGGCTGCCACCCGGCTCGACCCGGCTCGGCCCGGCTCAGGCCAGGCGGCCGGCCAGCTCGGCGTGGCCCGCGGCCTCGAGCTGTTCGGCGACCGCGAGCATGCGGCGTACGTCGTCGTGGGCGGTGTCGGCGCGGGTGGCCCGGCCGGCGCTGACGACCCGCGCGAAGGCGGCGCCGCGGAAGAGGACGTCGGCGAAGTCACCCTCGGCGATGCCGCGCAGCACCTCGTCGACCATCGCCTTGAGCTCGTCGGGGCCCGGCGGCTCGGCGACCCCGGCCAGCACCCGGGCGACCGGGGCGCGCGTGCGGCCGTCCTCGAACTCCCCCGCCGCCCGCACCGGCTCGGCGTGCACCCACGAGCGCAGCAGGTAGAGCCGCCACAGGCAGCCGGCCAGCGAGTCGGCCGGCGAGCCGGCCCACACCTCGGCGACCGCCTCGATGCCCTCGGTGTCGGCGAGGTGCAGCAGCCGCTCGGCCACCGCCTCGTCCCCGCTCTCGCGGGCCCCGCGCACCAGCAGCTGCGCGGCGCGGTCGGCGGCCTCGGTGACCAGGGCGGGGTCGACCCCGCCCTCGACGTCGTCGAAGAAGGCGCTGGTCTTCTGCATCGGGCGGTGGTGGGGCCGCGGCTCGGGGCTGCTCACCCGCTCCACGCTACGCCCGTGCCGCTCACCCCAGGACCTTGCGGATCCGCTGGTCGGAGACCGGGCCGTCGGTGCCGAGCTGCTGGGCCCACAGCGACACGCGGTACTCCTCCAGCATCCAGCGCACGCGGCGCAGCGCCTCGCCCGGCGGCCGCCCCTCGGGCAGCGCGGCCAGCCGGTGCAGGTAGGACTCCTGGAGCTCGGCCACCGCGTCCATCAGCCGCCGGTCCTGGCCGACCGCGAGGTGCCCACCCTCGAGCCGCTCGCGCCGGGCCAGCAGCGCCGCCAGGTAGGTCGGGTAGCGGCGCAGCCGCGCGGGCCCGGCCTGCGAGACGAAGCCGCGGTGCACCAGCCGCTCGAGCTGGGCGCGCATGTCGGTCAGCGCCGGCAGCACCATCATCTCGGCGCGTCCCGACAGCGCCTTCTCGGCGCGCCGCCACACCTCCAGCACCCGCACCACGTCGGCCAGCACGCCGCGCAGCCGCGCCTCCAGGTCGGCGCCGACCACCGCGAGCAGCGCGTCGTACGCCGACCGGGTGCGCACCGCGGGCCGGGCGTCGACGGCGTCCTGGACGACCGCGGCCCGGCAGTCCTCGAGCAGCTCGGCCACGGAGGGGTAGGGCGAGCCGGCGAGGCCGAGCTTCTGGGCGTTGTCGAGGCCGTCGAGGACCCGCTTGACCGAGGCGTCGCCGGCGCGGTCGAGGTCGAGCAGCAGCAGGCGGCGGACGCCGAGGCGGTGCCGGGCGTCGCGCTCGTCCTCGGAGCCGGCGACCTGCAGGCCGACGGTGACGCCCTCGTCGACCAGTCCCGGGAAGGCGGTCACCTCGTGGCCGGCGCGCTTCTGGGTGAAGGAGGCCTCGAGGTCGCCGAAGACCCAGGTGGTCTCGCCGGTGCGGGCCAGCCCGGAGTCGGTGGCGACGTCGGCGAGCGCCTGGGTGAACTGACCGCGCAGCGGCGCCTTGAGCGCCTCGAGGTCCTTGCCGCGGGCCTGCTCGCGCCCGTGGTCGTCGACGACGCGGTAGGTGGGGCGCAGGTGCTCGGGCACCTTCGACCAGTCCCAGGCCTCGCGCGGCACCACGACGCCGCCGGTGGCGCGGCACCAGCGCTCGAGAGCGTCGAGCAGCGGCTCCTCGCCCGGCGGGGTGTCGCGCAGGAAGTCACGGGCCTTGTCGGGGGCCGGCACGAAGCTGACCCGCAGGTTCTTGGGCAGGCTGCGGATCAAGCTGGTCACCAGCTCCTCGCGCAGGCCCGGCACGTTCCACGAGAAGTCGTCGGCGGCGACCCGGTTGAGGGTCGCGACCGGCACGTCGATGGTCAGGCCGTCGTCGGCGGCGCCCGGCTCGAAGTGGTAGGCGATGGAGAAGGTCAGCCCCTCGCCCTCCCACTGCTCGGGGTAGTCGTCGGCGCGGACCTCCTCGGCGGTGTCGTGGGTCAGCATCGAGGGGTCGAGGTCGAGCAGCCGGCCGTCGCGCTGGCGCTCCTTCTTCCACCACTGGTCGAAGTGCGCGCCGCTGACCACCTCGGGGCCCACGCGGGCGTCGTAGAAGTCGAAGAGGGTCTCCTCGTCGACGACGATGTCGCGGCGCCGGGCCCGGTGCTCGAGCTCGGCGGCCTCCTCGAGGCGGCGGCGGTTGCGCTCGAGGAACTTCTGGTTGGTGCGCCACTCCCCCTGCACCAGGGCGTGGCGGATGAACAGCTCGCGCGCGACCTCGCGGTCGACCTTGCCGTAGGAGACGAGCCGGTCGGCGACCAGCGGGACGCCGTACAGGGTGGCGCGCTCGTAGGCCATCACGGCGGCGCGCTTGGTGCTCCAGTGCGGCTCCGACCAGGTGCGCTTGACCAGGTCGCCGCCCAGCCGCTCGGCCCAGGCGGGGTCGATGGCCGCGACCTGGCGGGCCCACAGCCGGCTGGTCTCGACGAGCTCGCCGGCCATCACGTACGCCGGGTTCTTCCGCGACAGGGTGCTGCCGGGGAAGATCGCGAACCGGGCGCCGCGCGCACCCTGGTACTCCCGCATCGGGCGTCGGCCCTTGGCTGCCCTCGCGCCGGGCGCGGGCTTCTCGCGCTCCTCCAGCAGCCCGATCTGCGACAGCAGGCCCGACAGCAGCGCCTGGTGGATGCCGTCGGCGTCGTACGCCGCCCCGCCCGCGGAGCCGCTCGGCCCCAGGTCGAGGCCCATCTCCTTGCAGACCTGGCGCAGCTGGGACTCGAAGTCCTGCCACTCGCGCACCCGCAGGTAGTTGAGGTGCTCGCGCTTGCACATCCGCCGGAACGCGCTGGAGCTCAGCTCCTTCTGCTGCTCCTTGACGTAGCGCCACAGGTTCAGCCAGGTGAGGAAGTCGGACTCCTCGGCGTTGAAGCGGGCGTGCTGCTGGTCGGCCTGGGCGCGCTGCTCGGCGGGTCGCTCGCGCGGGTCCTGCAGGCTCAGCGCGGCGGTGATGACCAGCACGTCGCGCAGGCAGCCCAGCCGCTCGGCCTCGAGCACCATCCGGCCCAGGCGCGGGTCGAGGGGCATCCGGGCCAGCCGCTGACCCAGCCGGGTCAACCGCGGGCCTGTGTCCCTGCCGCTGTCCTTGCCGCTGTCCTTGGCACTGTCCTTGCCGCCGACCTGCAGGGCACCGAGCTCCTCGAGCAGCTGCACGCCGGAGGCGACGTTGCGGCGGTCGGGCGGCTCGACGAACGGGAAGCCCGCGACGTCGCCCAGACCCAGGCTGGCCATCTGCAGGATGACGCTGGCCAGGTTGGTGCGCAGGATCTCGGGGTCGGTGAACTCCGGGCGGCCCTCGAAGTCCTCCTCGGAGTAGAGCCTGATCGCGATGCCGGCCGCCACGCGGCCGCAGCGACCGGAGCGCTGGTTGGCCGAGGCCTGGCTGATCGGCTCGATCGGCAGCCGCTGCACCTTGGTGCGCGCGGAGTAGCGCGAGATCCGCGCGACGCCGGTGTCGACGACGTACCGGATGCCCGGCACGGTCAGCGAGGTCTCGGCGACGTTGGTGGCCAGCACGATGCGGCGCCCGGTGTGCGGGGAGAAGACGCGGTGCTGCTCGGCGGCCGAGAGCCGCGAGTAGAGCGGCACCACCTCGGTACCGCCGCCGCGGGTGGAGGTGGTCAGCTCGGCGAGGGCGTCGGCGGTGTCGCGGATCTCGCGCTCGCCGGGCAGGAAGACCAGCACGTCGCCGGGGCCCTCGGCGCTCAGCTCGCGCACCGCCTCGACGATCGCCTCGGTCTGGTCGCGCTGGACCGGCTCGCCCTCGTCGTCGTCCTCGCCGAGGTCGAGCAGCGGGCGGTAGCGCACCTCGACGGGGTAGGTGCGTCCCGAGACCTCCACGACCGGGGCGGGGTTGCCGTCGCGGTCGGCGAAGTGGGCGGCGAAGCGCTCGACGTCGATGGTCGCCGAGGTGATGACCAGCTTGAGGTCGGGGCGCCGCGGCAGCAGCCGCTTGAGGTAGCCGAGCAGGAAGTCGATGTTGAGCGAGCGCTCGTGCGCCTCGTCGATGATGATCGTGTCGTACTTCCACAGCATCCGGTCGCGCTGCAGCTCGGCGAGCAGGATGCCGTCGGTCATCAGCTTGACCCGCGTCGCGCGCGAGGTGCGGTCGGTGAAGCGCACCTGGTAGCCGACCACCGACTCCTCGCCCAGCGGCTGGCCGAGCTCGTCGGCGATCCGCTCGGCGACCGAGCGCGCCGCGATCCGGCGCGGCTGGGTGTGCCCGATCAACCCGCCGCGGCGCCGGGTCCGCCCGTCACGGGCGGTGTGCTCGGTGGAGCGCCCCCGACCCAGCTCGAGGCAGATCTTGGGCAGCTGGGTGGTCTTGCCCGACCCGGTCTCGCCGGCGACCACGACGACCTGGTGGTCGCGGATCGCCTCGGCGATGTCGTCGCGGCGCTGGGTGACCGGCAGCTCGGGCGGGTAGGTGATGCCGAGCGGGCTGCCGGCCGGGCTGCTGGTCGG
>JBFGFQ010000139.1:0-8212 GCA_041579495.1 Nocardioides sp. | reverse complement strand
GGTGGTGGTCGACGGGATCGTCGGCATCGGCGGCAAGCCCGGCCTGCGCCCCGACGCCCAGCGGGCGCTGGCACGGCTCGAGGGGGTCCCGGTGGTCGCGGTCGACGTGCCCAGCGGCGTCGACGTCGACACCGGCGAGACCCCCGAGCCCCACGTGCGCGCGGCGCTGACGGTCACCTTCGGCACCCACAAGCCCGCCCACCTCGTCGACCCCGCGGCCGGTGCGTGCGGCGCGGTGCACCTCGTCGACATCGGCCTCGACCTGCCCGAGCCGGGCGTCGAGAGCCTGCAGGCCGACGACGTGGCCCGCCTGCTGCCGCGGCCCGCCGACGACGCCCAGAAGTACACCCGCGGCGTGGTCGGGGTGCGCGCCGGCTCCGAGGAGTACCCCGGCGCCGGGCTGCTCAGCGTCGCCGGCGCCGCCACCGGCCTCGCCGGCATGGTCCGGTACGTCGGCGACGCGGCCGTGGCCGACCGGGTCCGCCAGGCGCACCCGGAGGTGGTCGGGGCCGGCCGGGTCCAGGCCTGGGTCGTCGGCTCGGGCGCGGGCGACGGCGCCGCCGGCACCCTGGCCGAGGCGCTCGACGACGCCCGCGAGCACGGGCTGCCCGTGGTCGTCGACGCCGACGCGCTGCACCAGCTCGGCCCGCACGAGCCGCTGCTGAGGGCGGGGGAGGTCCCGGCCGTGCTGACCCCCCACGCCGGCGAGCTGGCCGCGATGCTCGGCGAGGAGCGCGCCGACATCGAGACCCGGCCCCTGCACTTCGCGCGCGCCGCCGCGCGCCGCTACGGCTGCGTGGTGCTGCTCAAGGGCCGCCACACCCTCGTCACCCGGCCCGACGGGCGCACCCGCGCCACCACCACCGGCACCCCCTGGCTGGCCACCGCCGGCGCCGGCGACGTGCTCGGCGGTCTCATCGGCGCCCTCCTCGCCGCCGGCCTCGAGCCGTACGACGCCGCCAGCGTCGGGTCCTGGCTGCACGGCGCCGCGGCGACCACCGTCTCGCGCGGCGGGCCGATCGTGGCCGGCCAGGTAGCGGGCGCCGTGGCCGACGTGGTGCGGACCCTGCCCGCGCCCTGAGCCGCCGGGTGGAAGGATGGAGCCGATGAGCCTCCCGCACGACGCACGGCGCGCCGAGATCGTCGTCGACCTGGCGGCGGTCCGCCACAACGTGCGCCGGATCGCCGCCGAGGTCGGCCCCGACGTCGCGCTGATGGTCGTGGTGAAGGCCGACGCCTACGGCCACGGCGTGCGCCACGTCGCCCGGGCCGCGCGCGAGGCCGGCGCCCCGTGGCTCGGGGTGGCCACTCTCGACGAGGCGCTGGCGCTGCGCGAGGCCGGCGACACCGGCCGGCTGCTGGCCTGGCTGACGGTGCCCGGCGAGGACTGGGCGCCCGCGGTCGCCGCCGACGTCGACGTCACCGCCTACTCCACCGCCGAGCTCGACGACCTCGTGGCCGCCGTCGCCCGCGCGCAGCGGCCCGCGCGCCTGCAGCTCAAGATCGACACCGGCCTCAACCGGGGCGGCTGCGCCCCGGCCGACTGGCCCGCGCTGGTCGCCGCCGCCCGCGAGGGCGAGCGCGCCGGGCACTGGCGCGTCACCGGTCTCTGGTCGCACCTGGCCGCCTCCGACGACCCCGACCACCCCGCCAACGCCGCGCAGCTGCGGGTCTTCCACGAGGCGCTCGCCACCGCCGAGGCCGCCGGGCTCGACCCCGAGGTGCGCCACCTGGCCAACTCCGCGGCCGCGCTGCTGCAGCCCGAGGCCCGCTTCGACCTGGTGCGCGTCGGGCTGGCGTCGTACGGCCTGGACCCCGCGCCGGGCCGCACCCCCGACCTCGGGCTGCGCCCCGCGATGACCGCGACCGCCACGATCGCGATGACCAAGCGGCTCGCGCCCGGCGACGGTGTCTCCTACGGCCACACCTGGGTCGCCGAGGCGCCGGTGACCGTCGGCCTGCTGCCCGTGGGGTACGCCGACGGGGTGCCGCGCCACGCCGGCAACACCGCCGAGGTCGGCGTCGCCGGCGTACGCCGACCGGTGCGGGGGCGGGTGTGCATGGACCAGCTCGTCGTCGAGCTGGCCGGCCCTGACGAGGAGCCGGCCGTCGGCGCGGGCGACCGGGTGGTGCTCTTCGGCACCGCCCCCGACCCGACCGCGCAGGACTGGGCCGAGGCGTGCGGCACCATCTCCTACGAGATCGTCAGCAGGATCGGCGGGCGCTTCGCGCGCCGCTGGACCGACACCGAGGGAGAGTCGTCATGATGCGTCGTCGAGTGGCCGGGCTGGCCGGCGCCCTCGCGGGCGTCGCCGTGGCCGGCACCGCCGCGGAGGTCGCGCGCCGCCGCCGGGTCATCGCCCGTCGTGGCGCGGGCGACCGCACCCCGCTGGGCTCGCTGCGCACCGTCGCGCGCACCGTCGTCGCCGACGACGGCCTGCCGCTGCACGTCGAGGTCGACGAGCCCGACGCCCACGACCCGACCGACCCCACCGGCCCGGGCCACCAGCCGCTGACCGTGCTCTTCGTGCACGGCTACGCGCTCAACCTCGACTGCTGGCACTTCCAGCGCGCCGGCTACCGCGGCCTGGTGCGCACCGTCTTCTACGACCAGCGCTCCCACGGCCGGTCCGGGCGCTCCTCGCTCGAGCACGCCACCATCGACCAGCTCGGCCACGACCTGGCGCGGGTGCTCGAGGCCGAGGTGCCCGAGGGGCCGGTCGTGCTGGTCGGGCACTCGATGGGCGGCATGACGATCATCGCGCTCGCCGAGCAGCGCCCCGAGCTGTTCGGCGACCGGGTGGTCGGCGTCGGCCTGGTCTCCACCACCGCCGGCGGCCTCGACGTCGGGCGGCTGCTGCTGCCGGTGGTGCCGGCCAAGCTCGCCGGTCCCTTCCTGGGGCGTGCGGTCGGTCGGGTGATGGTGCCGCTGGCGCGCGGGCACCGCCTCATCGACCTGGCCCGCCGCCTCGGCGGCTCGGTGGCGATCGTGGCCACCGACCTGTTCGCCTTCGGCGGCGACGTGCCCGAGTCGTACGTGCGCTTCGTCGACCAGATGCTGGCCCGCACCCCCTTCGAGGTGGTCGCCGAGTTCTTCCCCAGCTTCGAGTCGCTCGACAAGTTCCACGTCGTCGAGGTGCTCAGCCGGGTGCCGGTCTCCATCATCTGCGGCACCTCCGACCGGGTCACCTCGATCGGCCACAGCCGCAAGCTGCACGCCCACATCGACGGCTCGCGGCTGGTCGAGGTCGAGGGCGCCGGGCACATGGTGGTCATGGAGAGCCACGACCAGGTCAACGCCGAGCTCGACCAGCTCATCGCGGCCGCGACCGAGCGGGCGGAGCGTCGATGAGCGCGACGCGCGAGGAGACCCGCCCGCGTCCCGCGGTCGTCGTACGACGCGTGGGGCCGGAGGCGGCCGAGCAGGTGATGCACGTGGTGCACGAGGCGTTCTCGGCCCGTCCGCCGCTCGACCCGCCGCCGGGGGCGCTGAAGGAGACCGTGCACACGATCCGCGGCAAGCTCGCCGACGGCGGCGGGCTGCTGGCGGTCATCGACGACGAGCCGGTCGGCACGCTGATCCTCGACCCGATCGGCTCCTCCACCTACATCCGCCGCTTCGGCGTGGTGCCGGGCATGCAGGGCATGGGCATCGCCGGCCGGCTCATCGACGCCGCCGTCGACGCGGTCGCCGACTCCGGTCGCGGCACCGACGACCTGATCGTGCAGGCGCGCGAGGAGCTGCCGGCCACCGTGCGCTTCTGGGACCGCCAGGGCTTCCGCGAGATCCGCCGCTACTCGCCGCTGGTCGAGATGCGCCGCCCGCTGCGCACCGCGGTCTTCCAGGCCCCCACCGCCGACGCGATGCGCGGCATCGGCCGCTCGCTGGCCGGCCAGCTCACCCACGGCGACCTGGTGGTGCTCACCGGTGACCTCGGCGCCGGCAAGACCACCTTCACCCAGGGCCTGGGCGCCGGGCTGGGGGTGCGCGGCAACGTCACCTCGCCGACCTTCGTGATCGCCCGGGTGCACCCCTCGACCGTGGGCGGGCCCGAGCTGGTGCACGTCGACGCCTACCGCCTCGGCGGACTCGAGGAGCTCGACGACCTCGACCTCGACACCTCGCTCGACGAGGCGGTCACCGTCGTGGAGTGGGGCGAGGACCTCGCCGAGGGGCTCTCGGAGTCGCGCCTCGAGATCCGCATCGTGCGCGCCATCGGCGACCCCGAGCACGAGCCCGACCCGGCCACCCCGTTCGACCCGCGCCGCGTCGAGGTGACGCCCGTCGGGCCCCGCTGGCACGCGCTGTCGTTCCGCGCGCTGGGCTGAGGGTCCGCCGTGGCCGGGGTCGAGGTGCTCGACGGCGGCCGTCCGCCCGCCGACCCGCGCGTCGTGCGCCGGCGGCGGTGGGTGGTGGGCGCGCTCGCGCTGCTGCTCCTGGTCGGCCTGGCACTGGCCGCGGTCGACGCGCGGCGCCGCGACACCGAGACCGCCCGGGTCGAGGCGTGCGGCGAGGCCGCGCTGGCCGCCACCCGCCGCGCCGACACCGTGCTGGCCGCGATGGTCGCCTACCTGCGCCCGGCCTTCTCGGCGATCCCCGAGAGCAGCGGGCGCGACAGCTTCTACGACCTCGTGGCCGGTGAGGCGGCCCGGGTCCGCCCGGGGCTGCAGCGGGCGCTCGAGGGCTGCCGCGCCGTCGAGGTGTGGTCCTGGCACGACGACCTCGCCGAGCAGCGGGCGGCGTACGTCGCCCACCTCGCGGCGCGCGTCGAGCTCGCCGACGACGTGGCCGCCGACGGCCGGGTGCACTACACCGACGACCCGGTGCGCGCCGCCGAGCTGGCCGAGCTGCGCGAACAGGCTTTCGGTGGGCGTCGGTAGCCGGTCGTAGACTCGATCGCGCTGCACCGCACCCCCGTCTCGTGCTCGAGCGGGGGCGCTGCCCGTGCCGCGTCACCCGTGCTTGACGCCAGCGACCACCCAGGAGCCCGCACCCCGTGTCGACCCCGACCCTCGAGACCCACCTCGCCCCCGGCCCCGCCGGGATCGCCGACGCCGTGCTGGCCGACCCGACCCTCACCGAGGTGCTGGCCGACGCGGGGGAGGGGCGGGTCCGTGCGCTCGACCTGACCGGCCCCGAGGCCCTGCGCCCGTTCGTGGTGGCCGGGCTGGTGCGCGCCGGGCGCAGCGTGCTGGCGGTGACCGCCACCTCGCGCGAGGCCGAGGACCTGGTGGCCGCGCTCGGCGACCTGCTCGACCCCCACGCCGTGGCCTACTACCCCTCGTGGGAGACGCTGCCGCACGAGCGCCTGAGCCCCCGCTCCGACACCGTCGGTCGCCGCCTGGCCGTGCTGCGCCGCCTGCAGCACCCCGGCACCGACCCGAGCAACGGTCCGCTCCAGGTCGTCGTGGCGCCGGTCCGCTCCGTGCTGCAGCCGCAGGTCAAGGGGCTCGCCGACCTCGAGCCGGTCGAGCTCGAGCCGGGCGGCACCGCGCCGCTCGACGACCTGGTGCGCCGCCTGTCCGACGCGGCGTACTCACGCGTCGACCTGGTCGAGCGCCGTGGCGAGTTCGCCGTGCGCGGCGGCATCGTCGACGTCTTCCCGCCCACCGAGGAGCACCCGCTGCGCGTCGAGCTGTGGGGCGACGAGGTCGAGGAGATCCGCTCGTTCTCGGTGGCCGACCAGCGCACCCTCGAGCCCGTCGAGCGGCTCTGGGCGCCGCCGTGCCGCGAGCTGCTGCTCACCGACGAGGTGCGCCGCCGCGCGGCCGAGCTCGGCCAGGCCCACCCGCAGCTGCTCGAGCTGACCGACAAGATCAGCGAGGGCATCGCGGTCGAGGGCATGGAGTCGCTGGCCCCGGTGCTCGTCGACGACATGGAGCTGCTCGTCGACCTGATGCCCAGCGACACCCACGTGCTGGTGCTCGACCCCGAGCGGGCCCGCCGGCGCGCCCACGACCTGGTCGCGACCAGCGAGGAGTTCCTGGGCGCCAGCTGGGCCGCGGCCGCCAGCGGCGGCAGCGCGCCGATCGACCTCGGGGCGGCGTCGTACCGCACCCTCTCCGACGTGCGCGAGCACTGCCTGGCCCAGCACAAGCCCTGGTGGACCGTGAGCCCCTTCGGCATCGACGACGCCGACGCCGGGCCGGTGCTGCGCGACGAGTCGGGCGCCGTGACCGGCATCGACGTCGACGTCACCGTGGGCGCGGTGCCCAGCCGGGCGCTGCCCGCCAAGCCGGTCGACGCCTACCGCGGCGACGTCGAGCGGGCCATCAAGGACCTCGAGACCTGGCGCTCCGAGGGCTACCGGGTGCTGGTGCTGCACGAGGGCCACGGCCCCGCCCAGCGGATGGTCGAGGTGCTCTCCGAGCACGACGTGCCCGCCCGCATGGTCGAGCCGCACGCCGAGACCGGGGCCGGTGCCGAGCAGGCGCGGCTGGTGCCCGACGTCGTCACCGTCAGCTGCGGCTCGCTCGCCCACGGCTTCGTCGACGAGACCAACCGGCTCGTGCTGCTCACCGGCGAGGACCTCTCTGGGCAGAAGTCCTCGACGCGCGACATGCGCAAGATGCCCACGCGCCGCAAGAAGCAGATCGACCCGCTCGAGCTGAAGGCCGGCGACTTCGTCGTCCACGAGCAGCACGGCGTGGGCCGGTTCGTGGAGATGAAGCAGCGCCAGGTGGGCGGCGCCACCCGCGAGTACCTCGTCCTCGAGTACGGCGCCTCCAAGCGCGGCGGGCCGGCCGACCGGCTCTACGTGCCCGCCGACGCCCTCGACCAGGTGACCCGCTACGTCGGCGGCGAGCAGCCCAGCCTCGACCGGCTCGGCGGCGGTGACTGGGCCAAGCGCAAGGGCCGTGCCCGCAAGGCGGTGCGCGAGATCGCGGCCGAGCTGATCAAGCTGTACGCCGCCCGCCAGGCCACCCAGGGCCACGCCTTCGGCCCCGACACCCCCTGGCAGCGCGAGCTGGAGGACGCCTTCCCGTTCCAGGAGACCCAGGACCAGCTGACCACGGTCGACGAGGTCAAGCAGGACATGCGCCAGGTGGTCCCGATGGACCGCCTGGTCTGCGGCGACGTGGGCTACGGCAAGACCGAGATCGCGGTGCGCGCGGCGTTCAAGGCCGTCCAGGACGGCAAGCAGGTCGCGGTGCTGGTGCCGACGACGCTGCTGGTCACCCAGCACCTGTCGACGTTCAGCGAGCGGATGGCCGGCTTCCCGGTGGTGCTCAAGGGGCTCTCGCGCTTCCAGACCGACAAGGAGGCCAGGGAGGTCCTGGCCGGCCTGGCCGACGGCACCGTCGACATCGTGGTGGGCACGCACCGGCTGCTCAACCCCGACACCCGGATGAAGGACCTCGGGCTGATCATCGTCGACGAGGAGCAGCGTTTCGGCGTCGAGCACAAGGAGCAGATGAAGCGGCTGCGCACCTCCGTCGACGTGCTGTCGATGAGCGCCACGCCGATCCCGCGCACGCTCGAGATGGCGATCACCGGCATCCGCGAGATGTCCACGATCACCACGCCTCCCGAGGAGCGGCACCCCGTCCTCACCTACGTCGGTGCCTACGAGGACCGCCAGATCGTTGCCGCCGTACGCCGTGAGCTGCTGCGCGAGGGCCAGGTCTTCTACATCCACAACCGGGTGCAGTCGATCGAGAAGGCCGCCGCGCGGATCCGCGAGCTCGTGCCCGAGGCCCGGGTGGCCACGGCTCACGGCCAGATGGGGGAGCACGCCCTCGAGCAGGTGATGCTCGACTTCTGGGAGAAGCGCTTCGACGTGCTGGTCTGCACGACGATCGTGGAGAGCGGCCTCGACGTGTCCAACGCCAACACGATGATCATCGAGCGCTCCGACACCCTCGGTCTCTCCCAGCTCCACCAGCTCCGCGGTCGCGTCGGCCGGTCCCGCGAGCGCGCCTACGCCTACTTCCTCTACCCCGCGGAGAAGCCGCTCACCGAGACCGCCCACGAGCGGCTCGCCACGCTGGCCCAGCACTCCGACCTCGGCGGCGGCATGGCCATCGCGATGAAGGACCTGGAGATCCGGGGCGCGGGCAACCTGCTCGGCGGCGAGCAGTCCGGGCACATCGCCGGCGTCGGCTTCGACCTGTACGTGCGGCTGGTCGGCGAGGCGGTGGCCGACTACCGGGCGCAGGTCACCGGAGAGTCCGCGCCGGTCGAGCCGCTGGAGGTGCGGGTCGACCTGCC
>JBFGFQ010000138.1:0-8261 GCA_041579495.1 Nocardioides sp. | reverse complement strand
TCCCGCCGGGACGATGAAACTTCATCGTCCCGGCGACAGGTTCATCGGGCGCCCGATGAAACTCCCGCGGGCGGCCCGACCCCCGACGTAGGGGGTGCGCGGCGGGGGCGGGGCGTGCCACGCTCGAGAGATGTCGACGCACGCCGAGCCGCTCGAGCCGCTGGACGAGACCTGGCAGCGGATGCTGTGCGTGGTCGCCCATCCCGACGACCTGGAGTTCGGCGCCGCCGCGGCCGTGGCGCGCTGGACCGGGCAGGGCAAGGAGGTGGCGTACTGCATGGTCACCAGCGGCGAGGCCGGCATCGACTCGCTGCACCCCGACGAGGCGCGCCCGCTGCGCGAGCAGGAGCAGGTCGACAGCGCCCGGGTCGTGGGGGTCGACGTGGTCGAGTTCCTCGGTCTGCCCGACGGCGTCCTTGAGTACGGCGTGCCACTGCGCCGCGTGATCGCCGAGGTGGTGCGCCGGCACCGCCCCGAGATCGTGCTGACCGGCAACTTCCGCGAGACCTGGGGCGGACGCAACCTCAACCAGGCCGACCACATCGCCGTCGGCCTGGCGGTCCTCGACGCGGTGCGCGACGCCGGCAACCGCTGGGTCTTCCCCGAGCAGCTGACCGGCGAGCGCTCGGTCGGCACCCTCGAGCCGTGGGGCGGGGTGCGCGCGGTGTGGGCCTTCGGCTCACCCGGCGCCACGCACGGCGTCGACACCACCGAGACCTTCGCGAAGGGCGTCGCCTCGCTCGAGGCGCACCGCGCCTACATCGACGGCCTGGGCTGGGAGCACTTCGACGCCGCCGAGATGCTCGAGGGCTTCGCACGACCTACCGGTCAGCGCCTGGGCACTGCGCTGGCCGCCGCGTTCGAGGTCTTCCCGATGGGCTGGGGCGAGTAGCCGACCCGGGCGACGAGGCAGCCGCTGGAACGCCGAAGGGCCCGCCGCGACAGTGTCGCGTGCGGGCCCCTCGTCCTCTGCTCCCCCGGTTGGACTCGAACCAACAACCCTCCGATTAACAGTCGAATGCTCTGCCAGTTGAGCTACAGGGGATCGGTGCAGCGCGCACACAGTAGCAAGGCGCTCGTGGCGTGAGAAATCGAGGTCCTCAACCGCCCTCGACCTGCTGCCGGGCCTGCGCCAGCGCCTGGCTGGCGGCCTCCCGGACGGCCGGGTCGGCGGGGTCCACGCCCTCGTCGTACTCGTAGAACCAGCGCACCGGCTCGCGCCCCGAGGGCGCCCGGCGGGCGACCACGCGCAGCCCGCGACGGGGGCCGAGGGGGACCTGCTGCTGGTAGACCATGCTCGCGGTGACCCGCTCGCGCACCAGCTCCAGCAGGCGGGTCGCGTCGCGCAGCACCAGGTCGTGCTCGACGCGCTGCTCGCCCCAGGTGCCGACCTCGCTGACGCGCAGCGTCTCGGTCTCGGCGTCCCAGTCGGCGGCCTCGACCTGCTCCCACGGCAGCCGGTGCACCGCCTGGTCGGGCAGCGAGAGGTACAGCGCGTCGCGGGTGCCGCCGACCACGGTGCCGTCGGTCTCGGCCCACGCCAGCAGCCGCTCGCCGCGCTGCACCGCCAGGTCGGGGCGACCCGCGCCGGACAGCGGGAACCTCATGAGCCCACCACCCGGTCGCGCAGGGCGCGGCGGTGCTGCTCGAGCGCCGCCAGCTCGCCGAACATCCGGTTGTAGGAGTCGGGGTCCTCGACCGGGTTGGTGCGCTGCAGGCGCGACTTCACCTCGGTGATGCGGCGCGCCGCGGTCAGCTCGAGCAGGCGCAGGACGTGGTGGCCGACGTACGCCGCGTCGGGCTCCTTGTCGGTCAGCAGCGGCTCGACGGCCAGCATCGAGATCGCGGCGAGCACGTCGGGGTCGGTGGTGGCGTCGCGCAGGCGTCCCGCCCAGCCGGGGTCGCCGGCCCCGGCCGCCGGGCCGCCGGCGGCCGCCACGACCGCCCACACCCCGCGGTACGTCGGGTGGGTGAAGTCGTCGGGGCCGATGTCGGAGGTGCTGCGCCCGATCGCCATCGGGTGCTGGACCACGAGCTTGAGCGTCTCGCGCTCGAGCTCGAAGCGCGGGTCGCGCAGGTCCGGCAGCGCCTGCCGGGCGGGGGCCGCGGGCTGCTCCCCCGCCCCACCGCCGCCGCTGTTGAGCGTGGCCGTGTCGCGGCGCTCGGGCCGGCCCGACTTCTGCGGGCCGCGCGCCGCCGCCCGGCGTACCTCGGAGCGGGCCTCGTCGGGGTCGGTGCCGACCATCTGCGCGAGCTCACGGGCGAACGCGTCGACCTTCGACCTGTCACGCACGCTGGTGACCAGCTTGGCGCCCTCGCGCAGGGCGTCGACCCGCCCGTCGGCACGGTCGAGGTCGAAGCGGGAGACGACGTTGGAGAGCACGAAGCGGTAGAGCGGCACCCGCCGGGCCACCAGCTCGCGCACCGCGGCGTCGCCCTGCTGGATGCGCAGGTCGCAGGGGTCCATGCCGCCGGGCTCGACGGCGACGTAGGTCTGGGAGACGAAGTTCTGGTCGCCGCCGAAGGCGCGCAGGGCCGCCTTCTGCCCGGCCGCGTCGCCGTCGAAGGTGAAGATCACCTCGCCGCGGAACTCCTCGTGGTCGTTGAGGAAGCGACGCAGCACCTTGGCGTGGTCGTCGCCGAACGCGGTGCCGCAGGTGGCCACCGCGGTGCCGACGCCGGCCAGGTGGCAGGCCATCACGTCGGTGTAGCCCTCGACGATGACGGCCTGGCTGGAGCGGCCGATCTCGCGGCGCGCCAGGTCGATGCCGTAGAGCACCTGGCTCTTCTTGTAGATGGGCGTCTCGGAGGTGTTGAGGTACTTCGCGTCGATGCGGTCGTCGTCGAAGATCCGGCGCGCACCGAAGCCGATGGTGTCGCCCGAGGCGTCGCGGATCGGCCACAGCAGCCGCCCGCGGAACCGGTCGTACGGCGAGCGGCCCACCGCCACGAGCCCGCCGGTGGTCAGCTCGTCGACGCTGAACCCCTTCTGGCGCAGGTGCTGGAAGAGCGCCTCGCCGTCGCGCGGCGCGAAGCCGACGCCGAAGGTCTGGGCGGCGGTCTGGTCGAAGCCGCGCTCGTCGAGGAACTGGCGGGCCACCAGGGCGTCGGGGGTGCCCAGCTGGTCGGCGTACCAGGCCTGCGCCTCCTTGTGCGCCTCCACGAGGCGGCCGCGCTGGGGGCCCTTGGGCTTCTCGTAGGTGCCGTCGCCCTCGTCGCGCTGCAACGCCACGCCGGACTTGTCGGCGAGCCGCTCGACGGCCTCGCCGAAGGAGAGGCCGTCGATCTTCATCACGAAGCTGATGACGTCGCCGCCCTCCTGGCAGCCGAAGCAGTGGAAGAACCCGCGGGAGGGGGTGACGTGGAAGGAGGCGGACTTCTCGTCGTGGAAGGGGCACAGGCCCTTCATCGAGCCGCCGCCGGCGTTGCGCAGGGTCACGTACTGCGAGACGACCTCGTCGATACGGGCCTTCTCGCGCACCTCGGCGATGCTCTGCTCGCGAATCCTGCCCACCACGTCGGCGATCCTACGGGCGGGCCGGCGCGCTCAGTACGCGCCCGTCATCTGGTTGTGGAGGGGCTCCCCCGCGGCGTACCTCTCGAGCTGCTCGCGCACCAGCCGGTGGGCGCGCGGCCACATCGCGGAGGTGGCGCCGCCGACGTGCGGCGAGACCAGCAGACCGGGCGCGTCCCACAGCGGGTCGTCGGCGGGCAGCGGCTCGGTGTCGACCACGTCGACGGCCGCGACGAGGCGACCGGCGTGCAGCTCGGCCAGCAGGTCGGAGGTGACGACCACCGGGCCGCGGGCCATGTTGACCAGCAGGGCGCCGTCCTTCATCCGCGCCAGCAGGTCGGCGTCGACCAGGCCCCGGGTCTCGTCGGTGAGCGGCACGATGAGCACCACGACGTCGGCGTCGCCGACCAGGTCGGGCAGCTCGTCGAAGCCGTGCACCGGCCCGCGCTCGGTCTGCCGGGCGGTGCGGGCCACCTTGACGACCTCGCACTCGTTGGGCAGCAGCCGGTCCTCGATCGCCCGGCCGATCGCGCCGTAGCCGACCAGGAGCACCCGCTTGTCGGCCAGCGAGGGCCGCCAGCGGGTGTTCCACCGGCGCTGGTCCTGGTCGCGGACCATGCCCGGCACGTCGCGCAGCGCCGCCAGCACCAGCGTCAGGGTCAGCTCGGCCGTCGAGGTGTCGTGGATGCCGCGGCCGTTGCACAGCGTGACGCCCTCGGGCACCCGGCTGCGCACGTTGTCGACCCCGGCGCTGAGGGTCTGCACCACCTCGAGGCTGCTCATCCGCTCGAGCACGTCGCCGACCTCCGGCCCCATGGCGTACGGCGTCACGTAGAACGCCACGTCGGCGACCGAGTCGGGCACGTGCTCGCGCGGGTCGACCACCTCGTAGCGCAGCCCGCCCGGCACCTCGCCCAGCTCGGCGGGGTCGAAGGGCAGCCACACGAGCCGGTCACGCTGTTCGCTCATGGCGAGAGGCTAGCGGCGCGCGCGCAGCAGCTCCCAGCGCGCCACCGCGCTGGCGTCGGTCAGGGAGGCGACCTGGTCGACGACCACCCGCAGCCGCTCGGCGTCGTCGCGCGCCTCGTGCCAGTCGTCGGCGAAGGGCCGGTCGAGCGCGTCGGGGCCCAGCTCGACCAGCAGGGCGACCAGCTCGGCCACCAGCTCGCGCTGGCGGGCCATCACCGCGATCCGGTCCTCGGCCTGCATCACGTAGTGGGCCGCGACCCCCTTGAGCACCGCGATCTCCAGACGGGTGCGCTCAGGCACGACGAGGTCGGCGCGGTAGCGCACGAAGGGGCCGTCGGCGGCCGCGAACGTGGCGGCCTGCACCTCCCCGCAGAAGCGCCCGATCAGGTCGCTGGTGAGGTTCTTCAGCGCCGCCAGGCTGCGCCGGGAGGCGTCGTACGGCGTCGTGGGCCACGAGCCGACCGAGCGCAGGCCGGCGAGCACCTCGTCGAGCGCGTCGTCGTCGGCGGCGGGCTCGTACCACGCGCGCACCGTGGCCCACACGGCCGCGGTGTCGAGGGCGGTGAGGTCGACCCGGCCCGCGACAGTGCCGTCCTCGACGTCGTGGACCGAGTAGGCGACGTCGTCGGCGAGGTCCATCACCTGGGCCTCGAGGCAGCGGCGCGCGCCGCCGTCGGGCACCGGGGCGCGCAGCCAGTCGAAGACGGGCAGGTCGTCCTCGTAGACGCCGAACTTGTGCACCTCGCGCGGCGAGCCGTCGGCGTGCACCCCGCTCGGCGCCTCGGCGGCGCCGCGCGCCCAGGGGTACTTGGTGCAGGCGTCGAGCGTGGCGCGGGTCAGGTTCAGCCCGACCGAGCGGCCGTCGGCGTCGACGGTCTTGGCCTCGAGCCGGGTCAGCAGCCGCAGGGTCTGGGCGTTGCCCTCGAAGCCGCCGCACGCGCCGCTGAGCTCGGCCAGCACCCGCTCGCCGTTGTGGCCGAACGGCGGGTGGCCCAGGTCGTGGGCGAGCGCGGCGGTCTCGGCGATGTCGGGCAGGCTGCCCAGCGCCCGCGAGAGGTCGCGGGCCACCTGCGCGACCTCGAGGCTGTGGGTGAGCCGGTTGCGCACGAAGTCGTCGCTCTGGGGGCCCACCACCTGGGTCTTGGCGGCGAGGCGGCGCGAGGCCGCGGCGTGCACCACGCGGGCGCGGTCGCGCTCGAACGGGGTGCGCTCGGGGGCGTCGACCCGCTTGGGCGGCTCGGGCACCAAGCGCTCGCGCGCGTGCTCGTCGTACAGGTCCAGGGCGTCCATGGCGCCGCCACCCTATGCCGCGCCACCCCCACCCCGGTCCCGTGCGCGCCGGCGGTGGCGGCGCCGTCCTCCTAGACTCGCCGCGTGCTGCCCCTCGGAGGACCCGACCCCGCGACCTGGGACGCCCTCGCCCTGGCCGCCCGCAACCTCTTCGCCACCCACGCCTGGGCCAGCACCTGGTGGGCGGAGTACGCCGACGGGGCGACCCCGCACGTGCTCGTCGACGACCCGCAGCAGCCTCGGGTGGTGCTGCCGCTGCACTCGCGCGGGCGGGCGCTGCGCCAGGTGCGCTGGATCGGCCACGGCCCGGCCGACCTGCTCGGCCCGGTGTGCGCACCCGAGGACCTGCCCCGCGCCGCTCCCCTGCTGCGTGCGGCCCTGGAGGCGGGCGAGCTGCCGGCCGACGTGGTGCTGCTGCAGGACTGCCCGGTCGCCGCGCCCTGGTGGGAACCGCTGGGGGCGCGCCCGATCAGCACCGAGGTCAGCCCGGTGCTGCGCTTCGGGGCCGACCAGACGTGGGAGTCGTGGCTGGCCACCAAGAGCAAGAACTTCCGCGGCCAGGTCAACCGCAAGCCGCGCACGCTCGAGCGCGACCACGACGTCGTGGTGCGCCTGGCCACCGCCGAGACGCTGCACGCCGACCTCGAAGCGCTCTTCGCCCTGCACGCCGCCCGCTGGGAGGGCGACAGCCCGCTGCTCGACCCGCGCCAGCACCGCTTCACCACCGCCTTCGCCGCCCTCGCGCTCGAGCGCGGCTGGCTGCGACTGTGGTCGATGGACGTCGACGGGCGTTGCGTCTCCTCGCTGCTCACCTTCGCGTTCGGTCCCGACGTCTACTGCTACCAGTTCGGTCGCGACCCGGCCATGGACCGCGAGTCGGTGGGCTTCGTGCTGCTCGTGCACGCGGTGCGCGACGCCCTGGAGTCCGGCGCCCGCGAGTTCCGCTTCCTGCGCGGCGACGAGGACTACAAGTACCGCTTTGCCGACGCCGACGACCCCGTCGGCACCTGGGCCGTCCCGCGCGGCCTGCGCGGTCGCGCCGCCGTCGCGCTGGCCGCGCGCCGACGCGCCGCCCAGGACTGACGACCGCGAGCGGCTGGTCGCCGTGGGTCGAGCAGCGCGGGCCGAAGGCTCGAGCGCCCGTCGAGCCCCCCCGACCCATCGGCGTACGCCGGGAACTGGCGCCGACTCGGCGCCGGTCAGGCGAGGTGCCCAGGGACCGCGACCCTGACGGCATCGGTGCGGGGCGCGTACGGCGACTCCACGACCAGTCGGGTGACGCTCCGGACCACCAGGATGCCCAGGACCGCTGCCGCCACCCAGAGCGCAGAGGCGACCACGTCGGCCAGGTTGGCCCGGGCGATGGCGGCGACGGCGCCCGGGCCGCCGTCGACGTCACCCAGCAGGACGGCGGTGACCCGCTCGGCGAGGGAGGCGCCCACCACGCTGAGCCACCACCCCAGGACGACGTTGGACGGGGGTGTGAAGGTGCTCTGGCTCCCGAGCCGCACGTCCTCGACGACCTGGTAGGGCCGCACCAGGTTCAGGAACGGCACGAACCAGCCCCCGATCGCCCAGCCCGACCGGTGCTCCAACCGCGCCGGGTCCATGCGGTCGCTGCGGTGGGCGCGGTAGAGCCAGACGATCATGACCACCAGGACCGACAGGTGCAGGAGCGTGAGGACCGAGGCTGCGAGCACCGTGACCGTGTCGTACGTCGTGGCCTGGTCCAGGTCGATGGTGGCCGGGTCGGCGGCCCATCCGGTGAAGGTGCGCCACGCCCAGAACGAGAATGCGCCGTTGAGCAGGCTGCCGACCAGGGCCAGCCCCAGGAGGACGACCAGCGCCCGCGAGAGGGTCGTCCAGCCGGGGCCGAGTGCGGGTCGGGGGGACTGCGCCGAGGTCGTCACGAGCGGGAAGTATGGGTGCCGCGCCGGGGCTCACCCGAATCCCCGGCGGGAACTGGCGCCGGCTCGGCGGGGAACTGGCGCCGGCTCGGCGGTCAGGCGGCGGAGCGGCGACGCAGGAGGCCGAGCAGCACCTGCTGCTGCTCGGGGGCCAGCCGGCGCACCACGAGCAGCCACACCGCCAGGTAGACCGCCGCGCCGGCGGCGAGCTCGACCAGCACCGGCAGGCGCAGCAGCACCAGCACGGCGACCAGCACGACCGACGCCGCGCCCGCGCTGAGCATCGGCCGCAGCACGGCCGGGCGCTCCCCCACCCGTTGCAGGAAGACCAGGACCACCACGGCCTGCACGAGGTAGGAGACCGTGGTCGCCACCGCGGCCCCGGTGACGCCGAGGACCGGGATCAGGACGAGGTTGAGCGCGACGTTGACCGCCAGCGCGACGCTGGAGGAGGCCAGCAGGGCACGGTGACGACCCAGCACGTGCAGCAGCGAGTCGGTGAAGCTGGCCACCGCGACCAGCAGCGCCGCCGGCGCCAGCCACGCCAGCACCGGCGCTGCGGAGGCGGCGTACGTCGGGCC
>JBFGFQ010000137.1:0-8261 GCA_041579495.1 Nocardioides sp. | reverse complement strand
TCGTCGTTGAGCGACGAGGAGCGCGGTGCCGTCGCCGCGCCGCTGCACCACCTCGACGGCACGCTCGCCCGGGCCGGACGCCTCGCGGTCGCGCTGGCGCACCGGGCGGTCGGGGACGGCTAGGACGGCTGGGACGGCTAGGCCGGCGCGTCGGCGCGGGCACGGCGGTAGCCGTGCCAGTGCCAGTGCAGGTAGCGGTCGATCGCGCGCACCGCGTGCGAGCTGCGGATCGAGGGGAAGACGTCGAACGCGTGCTGGGCGCCCGGCAGCTCGGCGTACACGACCGAGCGGCGCGAGGTGCGGCGCAGCCGCTCGACGAAGAGCCGGGCCTGCTCCACCGGGGCCAGCGAGTCGTGGCGCCCGTGGAGCACGAACATGTCGGGGGCGTCCTCGTGGACCTGCAGGATGGGGGAGGCGTCCTCGAAGGCGTCGGGCTCGGCGTCCCAGCGCCGGCCCAGCACCCGCGGCCCGAGGAACCGGTCGCGCATCAGCTCGGTGGCCCGCACCCCGGTGGATCCGGCGAAGTCGTAGATGCCGTAGTGCGGGACCGCCACCTGCACGCTGGTGTCGGCGTCCTCGAAGCCGGGCTGCCACTCGCGCCGGTGCGGGGTGAGGGCGGCGAGCGCGGCGAGGTGGCCGCCCGCGGAGCCGCCGGTGATGGCGATGTAGCCCGGGTCGCCGCCGTAGGCGCCGATGTGCTCGCGCACCCAGGCGATGGACCGCTTGACGTCCTGGATCTGCGCCGGCCACAGGTGCCGGGGGGCCAGGCGGTAGTTGACGGCCACGCAGACCCAGCCCTTGGCGGCCAGGTGCTGCATCAGCGGGATGCCCTGCTGGTCCTTGCGCCCGATCGTCCAGCCGCCGCCGTGCACCTGCAGCAGCACCGGGGCACCCTCGAGCGGGGTGTCGGCCGGCCGGTAGACGTCGAGCGTGCCGCGGCGGCCGAGGGAGTCGTCGTAGACGATGTCGCGCTCGACGTGGACGCGGGGCTCGCGCATCCGGAACGGGTAGACCAGGCGCCGCCAGGGCAGGGCGAGGTCGGCCGGGGTGGGTCGGGTCTCCAGCCCGTCCTCGAAGTCCGCCCCCAGTGCCTCGACCAGCGAGGACTCCGCGACGCGGCGCACCGCGCGGCTCTGCGCGACCAGGTGGGCCAGGCCCGCCGTGCTCGCGGCGGCGAGCGCCAGGCCGCGCAGGTCGCGACGCGCGCCGCGGGCGTGGGTGGCGGCGTCGGCCACGGTGACGGCCAGCACGTGCGGCGCGAGCTCGCCGACCAGCCAGCTCGGGAAGAACGCCAGGAGACCGGTGCGGTAGCCCGGGAACGGGCGCAGGGCGTTCGCCGTCAGGGCGGCGGTGACGACCTGGCGTCGGAGGAAGGCCATGGCGCGCACTCTAGGGCGGTGCGGCGCTTCGTGCGGGCGGTGTGCGCAACGCCACCGGATGTGCGAAACTAGAACGCGTTCCACTCTGACGGAAGGCGTGCCATGGACCGGCTCTCGGGCCTCGATGCCAGCTTCTTGTACCTCGAGACACCGGCGCAGCTGATGCACGTGTGCGGTCTGCTCGTGCTCGACGTCTCCACGATGCCGGGCGGCTACAGCTTCGAGCGGCTGCGCTCGCAGATCGACGCGCACGTGCGCGACGTGCCGGCCTTCACCCGTCGGCTGCGACGGGTGCCGCTGGGGCTCGACCACCCGGTGTGGGTGCACGACAAGGCCTTCGACGTCGAGCGGCACGTGCACCGCCTCGGGCTGCCCACCCCCGGCGGCTACCGCGAGCTCCCCGAGCTCGCCGGCCACCTGGCCGGGCTGCCCCTCGACCGCTCGCGCCCGCTGTGGGAGATGTGGGTGATCGAGGGCTACGAGGGCGACAAGGTCGCGGTGATGAGCAAGATGCACCACGCGACGGTCGACGGCGTCTCGGGGGCCAACCTGATCTCGCACCTGTGCGCCCTCTCGGCCACCGACGCCCCGCTGGCCCCGCCGCCGCCGGCCCGGCACCGCCGCGAGCCCGGGCCCGCCGAGCTGCTGGGCCGCGGGGTGCTCAGCACCGCCACCCGGCCGCTCCAGCTCGCCCGCCTCGTGACGCCCTCGGCGACGCTCGTCACCCGCACCGTGGGCCGCGCCCGCGCCGGCACGGCGATGGCGGCCCCGCTGACCGCGCCCCGGACGTCGTTCAACGGCACGATCACCTCCCACCGCGCCATCGGCCTGGCCGACATGGACCTCGACCAGGTGCGCGCGGTGAAGAAGGCGACCGGCACCACGGTCAACGACGTGGTGCTGGCCACCGCCGGCGGGGCGCTGCGCTCCTACCTCGCCGACCGGGGCGAGCTGCCGGCCGACTCGCTGCTGGCCACGGTGCCGGTGTCCGTGCGCAGCTCCTCCAAGCGCTCCGAGGGCGCCAACAAGGTCTCGGCGCTCTTCACCCGCCTCGGCACCGACATCGAGGACCCCCTCGAGCGGGTCCGCGACCTCGCGGTGCGCAACCGGAACGCCAAGGACCACCACAACGCGATCAGCGCCGACTCGCTGCAGGACTGGGCCGAGTTCGCCGCCCCGCGCACCTTCGGCCTGGCGGTGCGCGCCTACGCCGGGCTGCGCCTGGCCGAGCGGCACCCGGTGGTGCACAACCTGGTCATCTCCAACGTGCCCGGCCCGCCGGTCCCGCTCTTCTTCGTCGGCGCCCGGATCGAGGCGCTGTACCCGCTCGGACCGGTCTTCCACGGTGCCGGGCTCAACGTCACCGTCATGTCGAACGCCGGCGAGCTGCACGTGGGCGTGATCGCCTGCCGCGAGTCGATGCCCGACGTCGACGACCTGGTGCAGCGGTTCCCGGTGGCGCTGGCCGAGCTCGAGGCGGCGGCTACCGCGCTCGAGCAGTGACGGTGGCGGTCGCCTCGACGAGGGCCGGCACGAACCGCTCGGCCTCGAGCACGCAGGCGGCGTGCCCGGCGGCGACCTCGTGCAGCGTGGCGCCCGGGACCGACCTGGCCAGCGCGACCTGACGCCGGGCCGGGATGACCCGGTCGTGGGTGGTGGCGACGACCGCGGTCGGCACGTCGATGCGGCCCAGCCAGGGCCGGGAGTGGTGGCGCCCCAGCACGGTCACCGCCTCGGCGACCGCCCAGGGGCTGGTGCTGCGGAACTCGCGCAGCGCCCACGCCCGGACGTCGTCCTGGCTGTCCGGGGCGTCGGCCTCCGGTCCCGGGGCGTCACCGGTCAGGACGCGGGCGCGCGCCAGGCCGCGGGCGCCGAGCATCCCGGTGCCGAGGACGGCGAAGAAGGCCCGCTCGGCCACGGTGTGCTGGAAGCGGTCGGTCGTGGCCGCAAGCACGAGTCCCGACACCCGTTCGGGGTGCTGGCGCCACACGCGCTGGGCCACGACCCCGCCCATCGAGTAGCCCGCGACCACGGCCCGGTCCACGTCCAGCACGTCCAGCAGCGCGGCGACGTCGTCGGCGCAGTCGCGCAGCGAGAACTCCTCGCTGCGGATGCCCCGGCCGTGCCAGCGCTGATCGAGGGTCAGCACCCGGTGGCGCTGCGCGAGCGCGGGTATCGACGGGTACCAGGTGAGCAGTCCCGTGCAGCCCACGGCGTGCAGCAGCACCACCGTCGGCGACTGGTCCGAGGGCCCCGGGGTGTCGGTGACGAACGTGCTGCCCCGCCCGGGCAGGTCGACCAGCCGGCCGGCGGGCACGGGCGTGGCCGGGGCGTGGACCGGCGGTCCGAGCAGCTGGCGGGGGTGCGGGAGTCGCAAGGGGGTGGTTCCTGTCCGTGCTGGTGCGGTCGCGCTGGTGCAGCGCTGACGACTGAGGTAGAACACGTTACAGTTCTTGTTCGGACATGTGCGACGCAGAGAGTGGAGGCCAGGGCGTGCCGCGAGACGGATACGACGTCGAGGAGCACCAGGAGTCGGTGGAGGCGGTGCGTTCGGTCGTGCGCGAGGCGCTCGACCGCGACGCCACCTGGACCGACCTGGCCGCGGCCGGGCTGCTGGGCCTGCCGGTGCCCGAGGACCTCGGTGGCGAGGGCATGGGTCTCACGGAGGTCGGGGTGCTGCTGCACGAGACCGGGACCCGCGCGGTGCGGCTGCCGGTCTGGGAGACGCTGGCCTGCGCCGTGCCGACCCTGGTCGCGCACGGCAGCGACGCCCAGCGCAAGGAGTGGCTGCCCGGGGTCGTCACCGGCGAGACGGTGCTGAGCCCCGCGCTGCGCGAGGCCGGACGCCGGCGCGCCGAGGTCCCCACGACGACGTACGCCGACGGGAGGGTGAGCGGCCGCAAGATCTCGGTCACCCACGCCGACACCGCGGCCCGCCTGCTCGTCACCGCCCGCGACGGCGAGCGCACCGTGGTCGCGCTCGTCGACCCGGCCGGTCCCGGGGTGCGGCTGGAGGAGTCGCCGTCGTCGAGCCGGATCGCGCGGCACACCGTGGTGCTCGACGGCGCGCCCGCCGACCTGCTCGACGAGGGCGCGGCCCACACGCTGCTCGCCCACGCGACCGCCGGGCTGTGCCTCACCGCCGCCGGCGTGCTCGCCGGGGCCCGCGACCTGACCGCCCGGCACGTCAAGGAGCGCCGGCAGTTCGGCCGGGCGCTGGCGCAGTTCCAGGCGGTGGCCATGCAGGTCGCCGACGTCCACATCGCGACCCGCACCACCGACCTGGCCGCGCGCAACGCCGCCTGGCGGGTCGGCGCCGGCCTCGACGCGGCCGACGACCTCGCGGTGGCGGCGTACTGGGTGTGCTCGCAGGGGCCGGCGGCGCTGCGCACCTGCCACCACCTGCACGGGGGCACCGGCGTCGACGAGACCTACCCCCTGCACCGCTACTTCTCGTGGATCACCGACATCGCCCACGACCTCGACACGCTGCCCGGCGAGGTGCCGGTCGAGTCGCCGGCCGCCAAGAACCTCGAGCTCAGCGCCGCTCAGCGCGAGCTGAAGGCCGAGGTGCGCGCGTACTTCTCGGGGCTGGCCGGCGAGGACGACCACCGCGAGATGGGCGTCGACCGGCACGGCGAGACCTACCAGCGCACCGTGCGCCGGATGGGCGAGGACGGCTGGATGGGCGTCGGCTGGCCCACCGAGTACGGCGGTCGCGGGCTGGGCGAGCTCGAGCAGACGATCTTCGCCAACGAGGCGCAGTGGGCCGACGTGCACCTGCCGGCGGTCACGCTGCAGACCGTCGGGCCGACGCTGATCCGCTACGGCACGCAGAAGCAGAAGGACATGTTCCTCGAGCGCATCCTGCGCGGCGACGTGCACTTCGCGATCGGCTACTCCGAGCCCGAGGCGGGCACCGACCTCGCCTCGCTGCGCACCACCGCCCGGCGCGAGGGCGACCACTACGTCGTCAACGGCCAGAAGCTGTGGACCACCGGCGGCCACCAGGCCGACTACCTGTGGCTCGCGGTGCGCACGGACCCCGACGCGCCCAAGCACAAGGGCATCTCGATCCTCATCGTCGACACCTCCGACCCGGGCTACTCCTGGACGCCGATCATCACCGCCGACGGCTCGCACCACGTCAACGCGACGTACTTCAACGACGTGCGGGTGCCGGTCGACATGCTGGTCGGCGAGGAGAACCAGGGCTGGCGGCTGATCACCACCCAGCTCAACCACGAGCGGGTGATGCTGGGCCCGGCGGGGCGCATCGAGGGGCTGCGCGACCGGGTGGCCCGGTGGGCGCAGGCGCAGGGGGTGCTCGAGCGTCCCGACGTGGCGGACGTGATGGGCAGGGTGACCGCGGCGTTCCGGATCAACGAGCTGCTCAACTGGGAGGTGGCCCGGGCCGGCGAGCACGGCGAGGTCTCGGTCGGCGACGCGTCGTCGTCGAAGGTCTTCGCCGCCGACCAGGTCCAGCACCTGGCCGCCGACCTGGTGGGTCTCGTGCACCGGCACGGCGACCCGTCCGAGCCTGGGACCCGGGCGCTGCTGGAGTACCTGGACGCGCAGGCCAAGCGCAACCTGGTGCTCACGTTCGGCGGCGGGGTGCAGGAGGTCCAGCGCGAGCTGATCGCCATGTTCGGCCTCGGGCTGCCGCGGGTGCCGCGGTGAGCGCCGGGGTGGGGAGCCCGGTGGAGAGCCCGGTGGGGAGCACGGTGGAGCTGCACGGCGTCGCGCCCGTTGTGCACGAGCGGGTGATGGCTGAGGCCGAGCGGATCCGCGGCTGGGGCGAGGCGGCCCAGCGCTGGGCCCGCGACCCGGTCAACCAGCCGACGATCAGCAACTGGGTCGAGGCGATGGGCAACGACAACCCGCGCTGGCGGGCCGGCGAGGCGCCGCCGTCGATGGCCCAGGTGTGGACGATGTACGGCCAGGGCGGCCGGGCCTCCGACGACGACCCCCTGCACGCGATGATGGGGGTGCTCACCGAGGCCGGCTTCACCGCCGTGCTCGGCACGAACTCCGACCAGACCTACCACCGCACCCTGCGGGTCGGGGAGCGGGTGCGGGTGACCACCGCGCTGGACTCGGTGGTCGGGCCCAAGCGCACCGGCATGGGCGTGGGCTACTTCGTGACCTCGCGCTCGACCTGGTACGTCGACCACGACGGTGACCGGGGCGTGTCCGAGCCCGAGGTGGTGGCCTCGATGCTCTTCCGGGTGCTCAAGTTCGTGCCGGGAGGTGCCTCGTGAGCACCTCGACGGGCCCGGTGCTGCGGCCGCAGCAGAACCGCGACACGGCCTTCTTCTGGGAGGGCACCCGCGCCGGCGAGCTGCGGGTGCAGACCTGCAACGCCTGCGGGGCGCTGCGGCACCCGCCCGGCCCGTCGTGCCCGGAGTGCCTCGCGCTGGACCGTGGCCACGTGGTGGTCTCGGGGCGCGGGACGGTCTTCTCCTACGTCGTGCACCGGCACCCGCCGGTGCCCGGCAAGGAGCTGCCGATCCTGATCGCGCTCGTCGAGCTCGAGGAGGGCCCGCGGATGCTCGGCGAGCTCGTCGACGTGGCCGACGACGAGGTCGAGATCGGGATGCCCGTGCAGGTGGAGCTGCGCCGTGTCGACGACGACCTGACCCTGCCGATCTGGAGGCGCGCATGACCACCCTGACCCCCGGCGAGGTGCTGCCGGAGTGGACCCTGCCGATCACGCCCACGCTGGTGGTGAGCACCGCGCTGGCGACCCGCGACTTCCAGGACGTCCACCACGACCGGGACGTCGCGCAGGCGGCCGGGTCGAAGGACATCTTCCTCAACATCCTGACCTCGACCGGACTGGTGGAGCGCTACGTCACCGACCACCTCGGCCACGACGTCGACGTGCGCGGCATCTCGATCCGGCTCGGCGCGCCGGCGTACCCCTACGACACGCTGCGCTTCACCGGTGAGGTCGTCGGGGTCGCCGACGGGGTCGCGGAGCTGCGGGTCACCGGGGCGGTGTCGCTGGGCGACCACGTCATCGGCACCGTGCGCGTGGCCGTGGGGGAGCGGGTCGCATGAGCCGCTCGCTGTCCGGGAAGGCCGCGATCGCCGGCATCGGCGCCACCGAGTTCTCCAAGGAGTCCGGCCGCTCCGAGCTGCAGCTCGCCGTCGAGGCGGTGCGTGCCGCCGTCGAGGACGCGGGCCTGACGATGAGCGACGTCGACGGCCTGACGACGTTCACGATGGACTCCAACAGCGAGATCGCGGTCGCCCGTGAGCTCGGCATCGGCGAGCTGCGCTTCTTCAGCCGCATCAGCTACGGCGGCGGGGCCGCCTGCGCCACCGTGCAGCAGGCCGCGATGGCGGTCGCGACCGGCGTCGCCGACGTGGTGGTCTGCTACCGCGCGTTCAACGAGCGCTCCGGCGACCGGTTCGGCCAGGTGTCGGTGGCCGCCAACACCCAGGTCAACACCAACGGTCTCGACAACGCCTGGTCCTACCCGGTGGGCCTCGGCACACCGGCGGCCACGGTGGCGATGCAGGCGCGCCGCTACATGCACGAGTACGGCGCCACCTCCGAGGACTTCGGCCGCGTCGCGGTGGCCGACCGCCGGCACGCCGCCACCAACCCGCACGCGTTCTTCCACGGACGCCCGATCACCCTCGAGGACCACCAGGCCTCGCGGATGATCGTCGACCCGCTGCACCTGCTCGACTGCTGCCAGGAGTCCGACGGGGCGCAGGCGCTCGTGGTCGTCTCGGCCGAGCGTGCCCGCGACCTGGCGCAGAAGCCGGCGTACGTCACGGCGGCCGCCCAGGGCAGCGGCCGCGACCAGTTCGTGATGACGTCGTACTACCGAGACGACATCGGCATCCCCGAGATGGGCGTGGTGGGCC
>JBFGFQ010000136.1:0-8264 GCA_041579495.1 Nocardioides sp. | reverse complement strand
GCCGCGCTCGTCACGACCGGACCACCTGTCGCGCCAGCGCCTCGATCCACGCCAGCCCGCCCAGCCCGAAGGCGAGTCCGAGACCCCGGCAGGCGAGACCGACGGGATGGGTGAGCAGGAACGTCCACGGGTCACCGCCCGCGCCGGCACCGAAGGTGAGCGCGAGCAGCGGCAGCACGGCCACGAGGCGGGCCGTGGCGCGCGCCGAGGCCAGCTCGCCGGCGACCACCCGGCGTGTGGCGTGCTGCGCGCGCAGGTCGGCGGCGACCTGCCCGAGGGCGCCGGCCAGGCCCGCCCCGGTGCGGTGGGAGACCTGCCAGGCCGCCCCCACCAGGCGCAGGTCGGCGGCCCCCGGGCGCTGCGCGACCTGCCGCCAGGCATCGGGCACGTCGGCCCCGACCCGGTAGGCCTCGGCCACGGGTGCGAGCGGGTCCCAGTCGAGGGCGCACCGGTCGAGGGCCACCCCGGGAGGACGCCCGGCCACCAGCTCGGCCGCCAGCTGCTCACACGCCTCGAGCAGCCGGACCGAGGTCTGCTCGGCGGCCCGTGCCTCCCGGCGTCGACGCACCAGCAGCACGGCCACCAGTCCCGCACCGGCGACGATCGCCGCGAGCGCGACCTGACGGGGCGCCACCCATCCCGCCCCCGCCAGTGATGCCGAGAGCCCGGCGACGGCCAGCAGCCGGGCGCCGCGTCGGGGGGCGGCGACGGGGACCGCCTCTCGGCCGGTCGGCGCGCGGGGACGCGCCGCGCAGCCAGGCACGAGCAGCGCCGCCGCTGCACCGGCGCTCAGCACGGCCACCACGGCCCATGGGGTCAGCACCGCACTCACCCGCCGGCGCGCCGCTCGAGCAGCGCGAGGAGGTCCTCGAGCCCCGGCCCCTCGGTGACCGCGTCGGCCGCCACCTCGACAGCAGCGCGCATCTGCACCAGGCCGCGCTCGTCGCGTCCGAGGAGCGCTACCTGCGAGAGCCGACGCCGTCCGTCTCGGCCGCGGGTCACGTGCAGGACGACGTCGAGCGCCGCGGCGAGCTGGCTGTGCGCCGCCTCTCTCCCCAGTCCGGCGGCCAGCGCGAGCGCCTCGACGCGCGCCGGGACGTCGAGGGCACTGTTGGCGTGGAGCGTGCCGCAGCCACCCTCGTGACCGGTGTTGAGCGCCGCCAGGAGCTCGACGACGTCGCCCCCGCGCACCTCGCCGACGACGAGCCGGTCGGGCCGCATGCGCAACGCCTGCCGCACGAGGGTGCGCACCTCGATGGCCCCGGCACCCTCGACGTTGGCCGGACGGCCCTCGAGCGCGACCACGTGCGGGTGGCGCGGCCGCAGCTCGGAGGCGTCCTCCACGATCACGAGGCGCTCGGACGGCGTCAGCTCACCGAGCAGGGCCGCCAGCAGCGTCGTCTTGCCCGTGCCGGTGCCGCCGGTGACGAGGAAGGCCAGCCGGGCCCCGACGATGCGGCGCACGAGCCCGACGAGCTCGGGGGCGACCATACCCCGCTCCACGAGGTCGACGAGCGTGAAGCCGGCGGCGTGCGGGACGCGCAGGGAGATCACCGTGCCCGGTCGCGCGAGCGGGGCCAGGACCGCATGGAAGCGGGTGCCGTCGGCCAGCCGCAGGTCGGCGTAGGGCGTCGCGTCGTCGAGGCGGCGCCCGGCGTGCGCGGCCAGGCGCTGGGCGAGACGTCGTACGGCGGCGTCGTCGGCGAAGTGCACCTCGGCACGCTCGAGCCCGGCACCGCGGTCGAGGTAGACCTCCTGCGGTCCGTTGACGAGCACGTCGGTCACGCCCGGGGTGCGCAGGAGCGGCTCGAGCGGACCCGCCCCGATCACGTCGCGCCGCAGGGCCTCGTAGACCTCGAGCACGGTGGCGTCGCCCACGGGACGACCCGTGACGCGCAGGGCCTCGGCCACCCGGTGGGGCGACAGGTCGCCCGGGGCACGCGCCAGTCGCTCGCGGACGACGTCGACCAGCGCCTCGGTCATGCGGCGACCCGGCGTCCGGGCTGGTCGGCCAGGTCGCCGACGAGCGCGAGGCAGGTGCGGGCCAGCGGACTGCGCCAGGAGCGGATCGGGCCGAGTCCGAGGTCGATCGCCTCCGGCAGGCCGCGCTGGTGCGGGACGTGGGCGATCACCGGGAGCCGGGTGGCACGGAAGACGTCGCGCTCGTGAAGACCGGGCCCGCGCAGCACGATGCCGGGGGCGGCCACCCCCTCGAGCCGGGCCGCGAGCCGGGTCGCGGCCGCCACACCGGGCACGCTCGGCACCACCACCAGCACCACGGCGTCGCAGCGCGCCAGCACCTCGACCACCAACGGGTCGGCGACCCGGGGCAGGTCGACCACGACGGTGTCGTGCCCACGACGCGCGGCCGAGAGCGCCTCTCGTACGGCGAAGGGCTGCGGGCTCGCGGTCGACCCCGCCGACCACGCGAGCACCCGGAGGTCGTCGCGCTGCGGCAGGGCGTCGCGCAGCGCGCGAGCACTCAGCCGTCCGGTGGTCTGGCACAACGCCTCCCACCGGGCGCCGTCGCGGGCATCGAGGCCCAGGACCCGGTCGACGCCCGGCCCGAGGGGGTCGCAGTCGACGACCACGGTCGGTCCGCTCCGTGCGGCCGCCTGGCCGAGCGCACAGGCGAGCGTCGTGGCTCCGGCCCCACCCGACCCACCGAGCACCCCCACCAGCAGCCCGCGCGCGGCCCGGTGGTGGGGGTGGTCGCCGGCGTCGGTCAGTCGCTCGACGAGCCAGGGCGTGGAGGCCGCGAGGTCGACCACGCCCTCGGCCCCGAGCACGAGGGCAACCTGGAAGAGGTCGCCGGCCACGGGACCCTCGGCCACCACGTGGACGCCGTCGCGGCGTTCGGGCCCGAGGTCGGCGAGCAGCGGGGCGAGGTCGGCGCCGACGAGCACCAGCGGGGCGGCACCCCAGGCCCGCAGCGCCGAGGGGAGGTCGACCGCGACGTCGGGGCTCACCCCCGCGGCGGCCGCCAGGCGCAGGAGCTCCTCGCGCAGCGAGTCCGAGGTGGTGATCAGCAGGGGTGGCTTCATGACCCGCACGGTGCCCGGAGTCGACGCCGCCCGTCGCGGCCCCCGACCGGTCCTGTGGACGACCACCGTCGGCGCCGGGCCTGTGGACGACTTGTGGGCCCACCGGGAGGGTGCTGCACCTACGATGGGCGCATGAAGCCGACTGCGGCGTTCTTCGATCTCGACAAGACGATCATCGCCAAGTCGAGCACCCTCGCGTTCTCCCGCCCCTTCCAGGCCGGCGGGCTGATCTCGCGGCGCGCGGTGCTCCGGTCGGTCTACGCCCAGTTCGTCTTCCTGGTCGGCGGGGCCGACCACGACCAGATGGAGAAGCTGCGCGGCTTCATGTCCTCGCTGGTGGCCGGCTGGGACGTCGCCACCGTGCGCGAGATCGTCGCCGAGACGTTGCACCACGTGGTCGACCCGATCGTCTACGACGAGGCCGTGACCCTGATCGCGGAGCACCAGCTGGCCGGACGCGACGTCGTCATCGTCTCCGCCTCCGGCACCGAGGTGGTCGAGCCGATCGGCGAGCTGCTCGGCGCCGACCACGTCGTGGCCTCCCAGCTCGCCGTGGTCGACGGCAAGTACACCGGGGAGATCGACTACTACGCCTCCGCCGAGGAGAAGGCCCGCGCCATTGAAGAGCTCGCCGTCGAGCGCGGCTACGACCTCGCGCTCTGCTTCGCCTACAGCGACTCGGTGACCGACGTCCCGATGCTCGCCGCCGTGGGCCACCCGCACGCCGTCAACCCCGATCGCGACCTGCGACGCGAGGCCGAGGAGCGTGGCTGGCCGGTCCTGGTCTTCACCAAGCCCGTCGCGCTGCGCAGCCGGGTCACCCTGCCGCCGGCCGGGCCGACGCTCGCCGCCCTCGCGGTCGGTGGAGTGGTCGCGGTCGGCGGGGTCGTGTGGGCCAACGCCCGCAAGCGCCGCCCGGCCTGAGCCGCACCCCCGCTCCGCGATGGGCCCTGGGTCCGGCGACCTATCCTGGGGGCGGCCGCTCCGTCGTGGCCGCGAGACCCGGAAGAGAGCAGGGACGTCGTGGGACTCCTGTCACGCATGCTGGGCGGTCGTCCCGGCGCAGCGGCCATCACGGCCACCCTGGCCGACGCCGTCCAGGTCCTGCCCGGCGTGGTCGAGCAGGCTCTCGTGTTCCACCACAAGCCGCACGCCTCCGGCGCCGTCTCCGGGGTCGTCGACGTCACCGACACCCCGACGTTCCTCGAGGTGCTCCGCACCATCCGACGGGTCCTCGAGCCGTTGCTCGGGGAGGGGGCCGACCGGGTGATCTTCCACGTGACCGGACGCACCCTGGACGGTGGCTCGGTGCAGCCGGGAGACCTCGGCCTCAGCCAGCCGCCGACCGGTCTGGAGATCCGGCAGCGCCTGCTCGGCTCGTGAGCGGTGTGACCTGGATCACCACCGGTCCGACGGAAAAGTCAAGACCCGCGGACCCTTGTTCGCGCCCCTCCGGAGGCGTAGACATGGGGCAGGACAACTTCACAGGCAACACGTGAAACCGGGTACCCACGCGGCGATCCACCCTTCTTGAGGGCGCATGTCGACGGGATGTTCCCGAGGCAGCATTGAGACAGCACGCTTGGTAGCCAGCGGTCTTCACGTGTCAGCGGTGGCACTCGTGGTTACGACCACGGGTGCCACCTGCTTGTGCGCCCGAGGCGTTACTCCGCGGCGCGGCGCAGCGGGCTCGCCTCGGCGCCGGCAGCGAACGCCTCGGCCCCGTAGAGCACCCAGGCGTGCACCCCTGCCGCCCCGCCCTCGGCGTACCCGCGCAGGTTCGACTCGTACGCCGGGCGCAGGGCGAGGTGCCCGGCCTCGGGCACGCACAACGACTTCTCGTCGACGCCCCGGGCGACCAGCACCAGCCGCTCGACGGCGCGGGCGACGATGCCGTTGTGGGAGACGAAGGGGGCCGCGGTGATCAGCTCGGCGTGCACCATCGCGGCCACGACGAGCGCCGGGGCCTCGCCCTGCGAGGTGACGACCGTGGCGATGTCACGCAGCCGGCCGGCCGCCTCGGCGTCACGCGGACGCCCCAGTCGCTCCGGCTCCACGCTCGACCCGGCCGCCAGGGCGTGCACCCGGGCGAAGGCCTGCAGCGGCGACCGACCCAGGATCGGAACCAGCGACAGCAGCTCGGTCGACACCCGGACCGCGTCGCGGGCGACCTCGTCACCGACTCCCTCGCGCACCTCGGCCAGGGTCGAGGTCGAGCCCTCGAGCACCGCGCTGGCGTGCGCACCGCGCAGCAGCGACTCCGCGGTCGTCTCGGGCGACGTCTTCCGCAGGCCGCGGTCGCGCAGCATGATGTCGATGCCGTCGCGCGTGGCGGCGTACGCCGAGGGCACGCCCTCCAGCGAGATCAGCCAGGCGAGGGGATCACGGGCATCTGCACTCACCCCGCGAGGGTAGGGCGTGGTGACCGCACCGACGCGGGTCGGGGTCGTAGCATCGCCTGTCATGAGCGATGTCCGTCACGACCAGGCGCGCTCCTTCGGCAGCGTGGCCGACGCCTACGACCGGGGGCGCCCCACCTACCCCGCCAAGGCCGCCGCCTGGCTGGCGACCGGGACGGTGCCCGACGACGACTCCGACGGCTCGGACGACTCGGCCGGCTCGCAGGTGACCGTCCTCGAGCTCGGGGCCGGCACGGGCAAGCTGACCCGGCTGCTGGTCGAGCAGGGCCACGACGTCCACGCCAGCGAGCCCGACGAGGCGATGCTCGAGATCCTGCGTCGCGACCTGCCCGGCGTGCCCACCTCGCTCACCGGCGCCGAGTCGATCCCGTTGGGCGACGCCTCCGTCGACGTCGTCGTCGCCGCGCAGTGCTTCCACTGGTTCGACGCCGAGGCGGCCCTCGACGAGATCTCGCGCGTGCTCCGGCCGGGCGGCCACCTGTCGCTGGTCTGGAACTGGCGCGACGAGCGGATCCCCTGGGTCAAGAAGCTCGGCCGCATCATCGGCACCCAGGAGCACGTCGCCGACCCGGCGTCCGCCGTGGCGGCGTCCGACCTCTTCGGCGACGTCGAGGAGCAGACCTTCAAGCACTGGCAGGTCGTCAACCGCCGCAGCATCGTCGACCTCGTCCACTCGCGCTCCAACGTGGCGGTGATGAGCGAGGAGGAGCGCGCGGCCACGATCGAGTCGCTCCTGGCGCTGTACGACGACTACGGCCGCGGCATGGACGGCATGCAGCTGCCCTACCTCACCCGGTGCTTCCGCAGCCGGGTACGGCCCCGCCGGGTGCCGGCGCCGGCCCCGGTCGCAGCAGCCTCGGCGTCCGCAGCGGAGCAGCGCGGCTCCACCGACCCGGCCCTCGACCTCCCCGAGCTGGCGCTCGACCCGCTCGTGCAGCCGACCGTGCCGCTCGCCATGTCCGACTTCGTGACGGCCGGGCTCTCGCGCCGCCCCGGTCAGGACCCGATGGTCGACTCGGCCGACCGGATGCCGAGCGTCGCCTGGCGCGACCACCGCGACCCCGGCGACGACACGGGCATGCTGCTCATCGACTTCCGCTGAGGTCGCGCCGTGCTCGTGAGGTCCGAGCGCGTCAGCCCGTGAGCGCCCGCACCCGGGCCACGACCAGGTCGACCACGGCGTCGTGGGCTCCCATCACGTCGGCGACCACGACGCCGTCCGGGGCCTCGCGGCGCAGCCGGTCGTGGAAGAAGCCCGGCGAGAGCAGGTAGGGCGAGACCGCGTCGCCGGGCCGGATGACGTCGGCCGGTCGGGCGCCGTGGCCCGAGAGCGTGGCCAGCTCGACCTTGCCGTCCCAGGCGCGGGCGAGGTGCGCGACCGCACACATCTGGTCGCAGGTGGCGGCCTCCTCGCTGGAGCCGGCGGCCACGAGGACGACGCGCTGGCCGGGGCGGGCCCCGGCCTCGAGGAGGCGCGCGACCTGGGCCCGGGCGAGGAGCGGGTCGGGGCCGAGCTGGCGACCGAGGACGACCGGGACGGGGGCGAGCGCGGCCTGCTCGGGCAGGTCGGTGCGCATGTGGAAACCGGTCGAGAGCAGCAGCGGCACCACGACCGCGGGCTGCTCGGCGCGGGTCATCACGTCGGCGAAGAGCGGCTCGGAGAGCTCGACGTACGTCGCGATCGCCCGCACCCCCAGCCGTGCCCCGGCGGCGGCGGTGAGCTCGCGGGCGACCTCGTTGCCACCGCCCTTGCGGGTGCCGTGGGCCACCGTGACGAGAGTCGCCGACCCGGGCAGCGAACCCGTCGTCCCGGACTCGTGCCAGGTGGCGTGCGTCGTTGCTGTGTCCCCCATTCTCGCGACTATGCGCTCCATGACAGTTCCTGACAACCCCCTGAGGAACACCTGACATGTGATCATGGGCTCATGGTGCGCAGGTGGCGTCGTACCCACTTGGGGTCCGAGTCCGATCGAGCGACCTTCCGCACCCTCCACACGGCCTCGCTCGCCTCGCCCGCCCTGCGCGAGGGACTGACCCGCGACAGCGCCGAGCGCGCGGTGCGCCACCTCGGCGACCTGCTCGGCACCCCTGCCCTGGCCATCACCGACACCGCGGGTGCGCTGGCCTGGCACGGCGCCGGCGCCCACCACCGCTCGCAGGTGCCCGCCCTGGTCGCCGCCGTCCTGGAGCGCGGGCGCACCCGCAGCTTCGAGGCCGCCGACCTGCCGTGCGTGCACGGCGGCTGCCCCGTGCGGACAGCCGTGGTGAGCCCGCTGGTCGTCGACGGGCTCATCGTCGGCACGCTCGCGGCCTTCGCGCCCTACCCCACTGCAGGGCTCGCCCGGGCGACCGACGAGGTGGCGACGTGGATGTCGGGCCAGCTCGAGCTCGCCGAGCTCGGGGCGTCGCGGGCCCGGCTCGCCGAGGCGGAGGTGCGGGCGCTGCGCGCCCAGATCTCGCCGCACTTCATCTACAACTCGCTCGGCGCGATCGCCAGCTTCGTGCGCACGGACCCTGACCGGGCCCGCGAGCTGCTGCTCGAGTTCGCCGACTTCACCCGCTACTCCTTCCGTGCGCACGGCGAGTTCACGACCTTGGCCGAGGAGCTGCGCTCGGTGGAGCGCTACCTGCTGCTCGAGCAGGCGCGCTTCGGTGAGCGGCTCCAGGTGACCCTCAGTATCGCGCCCGAGGTGCTGCCCGTCGCGGTGCCGTTCCTGTGCATCCAGCCGCTCGTGGAGAACGCCGTCCGCCACGGCCTCGAGGGCGTCACCGGCATCGGGCACGTCACGATCACCGCGCT
>JBFGFQ010000135.1:0-8265 GCA_041579495.1 Nocardioides sp. | reverse complement strand
TGCCGCTGAGCACCCTCACCCCGTACCAGGAGCCCACCGATGTTCGAGGCCGTCGAGAGCATGCTCGGAGAGCACGCCGAGCTCGAGGCGCGGCTCGCCGAGCCGGAGACGCACGCCGACGCCCGCCTGGCCAAGCGGCTCAACCGTCGCTACGCCGAGCTCTCCGCGGTGATCCGGACCTGGCGGGAGTGGCAGCGGCTGGGCGACGACGCCGGGGCGGCCCGCGAGCTGGCGGGGGAGGACCCCGCGTTCGCCGAGGAGGCCGTCGAGCTCGACACCCGTCGGGAGGAGGTCGCCGAGCGGCTGCGCCGGCTGCTGGTGCCTCGCGACGAGGCCGACGACAAGGACGCGCTGCTCGAGGTGAAGTCCGGCGAGGGCGGCGAGGAGTCGGCGCTCTTCGCGGGCGACCTGCTGCGGATGTACACCCGCTACGCCGAGCGGCACGGGTGGTCGGTGGAGGTCCTCGACGCCACCGAGTCCGACCTGGGCGGCTACAAGTCGGTCACCGTGGCGGTCAAGGCGAAGGGCACGCCCGAGCCGGGCGAGGCGCCCTTCGCGCGGCTGCGGTTCGAGGGCGGCGTGCACCGGGTGCAGCGGGTCCCGGTCACCGAGTCCCAGGGCCGCGTGCACACCAGCGCCGCCGGCGTGCTGGTGCTGCCCGAGGCCGAGCAGGTCGACGTGAGCATCGACGAGAACGACCTGCGCATCGACGTCTTCCGCTCCAGCGGCCCCGGGGGGCAGAGCGTGAACACCACCGACTCGGCCGTGCGGATCACCCACGTGCCCAGCGGCATCGTGGCCAGCTGCCAGAACGAGAAGAGCCAGCTGCAGAACAAGGAGCAGGCCATGCGGATCCTGCGCGCCCGCATCCTGGCCGTGGCCCAGGAGGCCGCCGACGCCGAGGCCAGCGACGCCCGCCGCAGCCAGGTGCGCACCGTCGACCGCTCCGAGCGGATCCGCACCTACAACTACCCGGAGAACCGGATCTCCGACCACCGCACCGGCTACAAGTCCTACAACCTCGACCAGGTGCTCGACGGCGACCTCGGCCCGGTGCTGCAGTCGTGCATCGACACCGACATGGCCGCGCGGCTCGCCGCGCTGGAGGACTGAGTGCCCGCGCGGCGCGCGGTCCTGGCCGCCGCGGTGCAGCGGCTGCGGGCGGCGGGGGTCGCCAGCCCCGAGCACGACGCGGCCGAGCTGCTCGCCCACGTGCTCGGCACCGAGCGGGGCCGGCTGGTGCTCGTCGACGAGGTCGACCCCACCGCCGCGTCGTCGTACGACGCCCTGGTCGCGCGCCGCGCGGACCGTGAGCCGCTGCAGCACCTCACGGGCAGCGCCTGGTTCCGCCACGTCGAGCTGGCCGTGGGTCCCGGGGTGTTCGTGCCCCGGCCCGAGACCGAGCTGCTGGCCGGCTGGGCGGTCGAGCAGGCCGCCGCGCTGGAGGAGCCGGTCGTCGTCGACCTGTGCACCGGCTCCGGGGCCGTGGCCAGGTCGGTGGCCCACGAGGTGCCCGGGGCACGCGTCCACGCCGTCGAGCTCGACCCCGACGCGCACGCCTGGGCCGAGCGGAACCTGGCCGGCACGGGGGTCGACCTGCGCCTGGGCGACATGGCCACCGAGCTCGAGGAGCTCGCCGGCACCGTGGACGTGGTGGTCTGCAACCCGCCGTACGTGCCGTTGGAGGCCTGGGAGTCGGTCTCGCCCGAGGCGCGCGACCACGACCCGCACCTCGCGCTCTTCTCCGGCCAGGACGGCCTCGACGCGCTGCGTGTGCTCGAGCGTCGCGCCGCCGTGCTGCTGCGGCCCGGGGGAGTGGTCGGCGCCGAGCACGCCGACGTGCAGGGCCTCTCGGCCCCCGCGATCCTCAGCGGCACCGGCCGCTGGCGCGACGTGCGCGACCACCACGACCTGGCAGGGCGTGCGCGCTTCGTGACGGCCAGGCTGGCACGATGACCTCCATGGAACGCCACGGGACCTCCACACCCGCCGAGCGCGAGCAGGCCCTGGACGCCGCCAGCCTGGCGATCCAGCGCGGCGGCCTCGTCGTGCTGCCGACCGACACCGTCTACGGCATCGGCGCCGACGCCTTCGACCCGGCCGCGGTGCGGGCGCTGCTCGCCGCCAAGGGCCGCGGGCGCGACATGCCCCCGCCGGTGCTGGTCAGCGCCGCCACGACCCTCGACGCGCTGGCCGTCAAGGTGCCCGGCTACGCGCGGGCGCTCGTCGAGGCGTTCTGGCCCGGCCCGTTGACCATCGTGTGCCACCAGCAGACCTCGCTGCAGTGGGACCTCGGCGACACCCGGGGCACCGTGGCCGTGCGGATGCCCGACCACGAGGTGGCGCGCGAGCTGCTGGAGCGCACCGGGCCGCTGGCGGTGAGCTCGGCCAACCGCACCGGCCAGCCGGCCGCGACCGACGCCGACGCCGCCGAGGAGATGCTCGGCGAGCACGTCGACGTGATCGTCGACGCGGGGCCCAGCCCGCAGGGCGACGACGGCGCCCAGCCCTCGACCATCGTCGACGTCACCGGTCCCCAGGGCCGGGTGCTGCGGGTCGGGGCGCTGTCCCTGGAGCAGCTCAACGCCGTCCTGGAGCCGCTCGGCGCGACGCTCACCACCGAGGACTGACGGCCGAGCGGTGCGCGAGTACATCCTGGTCTTCCTGGTCGCCGCGGCGGTCACCTACCTGCTGACGGTGATCGCCCGCGAGATCGCGCTGCGCACCGGCGCCGTGGCCCGGGTGCGGGACCGCGACGTGCACGCCGAGCCGATCCCCTACCTCGGCGGCCTCGCGATGCTGGGGGGCCTGGTGGCGGCCTACCTGGTGGCGCGCGAGCTGCCGTTCCTGTCGTTGAGCGGGCCGTTCGTGTTCCGTGACGCGGGGGTGGTGATCATCGCCGGCGCGCTGATCTGCGCGGTCGGGGTGCTCGACGACCTCTTCGAGCTCGACGCGCTGACCAAGCTCGGCGGCCAGCTGCTGGCGGCCGGGTTCCTGGTGGCGTTCGGGGTGCAGTTCTACTTCTTCACCGGTCCCGACGGCCAGGTCTTCTCCCTCGACCCCGCGCAGCGGGCGCTGCTGACCGGGTTCCTGGTGGTGGCGACCATCAACGCGGTCAACTTCGTCGACGGCCTGGACGGCCTGGCCGCCGGCGTGGTGGGCGTGGGAGCGCTGGCCTTCTTCGTCTTCTGCTACCAGCTCACCAGCCTCAACAACACCTCGCGGGCGACCACCGCGGCGCTGCTGGCGGTCGCGCTGGCCGGGGCCTGCGTGGGCTTCCTGCCCCACAACTTCAACCCGGCCAGGCTCTTCATGGGCGACTCGGGGTCGATGCTGATCGGCCTGGTGCTCTCCGCCAGCGCCGTCACGCTGACCGGGCAGTTCGCCGGCTCCGACCTCTCCCAGGGCGGCGCGGGCTCGCAGGCCAGCCTGGCGCCCACCCTGCTGCCGCTGCTGCTGCCGGTCACCATCCTGGTGGTGCCGCTGCTCGACCTGGTGCTGGCCGTCGTGCGCCGCACCCGCGCCGGCCGCTCGCCCTTCGCCCCCGACAAGCAGCACCTGCACCACCGGCTGCTCGAGATCGGGCACTCCCAGCGCCGCGCGGTGCTGATCATGTGGATGTGGGCCGCCCTGGTCGCCTTCGGGACCGTGCTGGCGAGCCTCTACTCCGGGCCCTGGGTGGTCGCGGCGCTGCTCGGGGGAGGGGGGCTGACGGTGGCGCTGACCTTCCTGCTGCCGGTGCTGCACCGCCCCGGGCACGCGGTGCCGACCGGGCCGACCGGGCCGACCGGGCCGACCGGGCCGGTGGGGCCGGCGGCCTGACCCCGGCTGGATCGTTCCAGTTGCCGGGCCGCCGAGACCTTGTGATAGTTTTCACGAGGTGCTGCGGCAGGGTCCGTGAGCACTCCTCGACCCCCGTCTGCCCCCCAGAGAACGGCCGCCGATGACCTCCGCGACGACCGCCACGCAGCACCGCCGCCCCGGCGCGGTCGCCCTGCACGGGGCCGTGGCGACGGTGGCGCTGGTCCCCGGCCTGCTGGTCGCCGGCGCGGGCCTGGTCGTCTCCGGCGGCGAGGCCGCGGGAGCCGCGCTCATCGGGGCGCTGGCCGTCCTGGCGGTCCTGCTCTTCGGCTCGGTCACCGTCGACGTGGTCAGCGGGCTGATGCCGCACGCGTCGCTGATGGTGGCGCTGCTGACCTACACGCTGCAGCTGATGCTCGTGGTGGTCCTGCTGGTGACGCTGTCGCAGCAGCCGGCCTTCGCCGGGCTCGCCGAGCGGCGCTGGCTCTTCGGCGGACTGCTGGCCGTGGTGCTCGCCTGGATGGCCGGGCAGGTCGCTGCCGCGGTGCGCGTGCGCATCCCGGTCTACGACCTGCGCGCCCCGGCTCGCACCGAGTCGGACGCGGGTGACGCGACGTGATGGTCGACTGCTATCGTCCGGATCGCCATGGCGCCGACCGACCACGTCCCCGATCGCTCGAGCGAGCCGTCGACGGACCCCTGGTCCGCGTTCGGGTCGTTGGGCGCCGGTGTGCTCCTCTACGGGGGCCTCGGGTGGGCGGGGGACCGCTGGCTGGGGACCTCGTTCCTGCTGCCGGTGGGCCTCGTGCTCGGCGCGGTGCTCGGGTTCTACGTGGTGATCGTCCGCTTCGGACGCGCACCCGAGGAGCCGGAGCAGACACCGGAGCGCGACACCTGAGCAGCACCGCTCGCAGCACCCGCACCACGAGCACCTGCACCACGAGCACCAGCACGATCTTCTGCACCGAATGCGACACGAAGGAGACAGGGCGTTGATGTCTGACACCGTTGCGGTGATCATGGCCGAGGGGGGCTTCACGCCACCCGGGCCGGCTGACTTCGACCTGCCGCCGATCTTCGGCGAGGTCACCAAGCCGATGGTCATGATCAGCCTCTCCGTGGTGCTGATCTTCGCGCTCTTCTACGCGATGTCGCGCAAGGCGGCCATCGTCCCCGGGCGCATGCAGTTCGCCGGTGAGTTCGTCTACGGCGGCGTGCGCAACTCCATCGCCCGTGAGTCCATCGGCTCCGAGCACTTCATGAAGTTCGTGCCCTACCTCTTCGCGCTGTTCACCTTCGTGCTGGTGAACAACTACTTCGGCATGATCCCGATCGTGCAGTTCCCGACGTTCTCGCACTCGGGCTACGCCTACGGGCTCGCGGCGCTCTCGTGGCTGCTCTACAACGGTGTCGGCATCTGGCGCCACGGCGCGCTCGGCTACCTCAAGCACGTCTCCGTGCCCGCCGGCGTCAGCGGCGTGATGCTGCTGCTGATCGTGCCGCTGGAGATCCTCTCCAACATCGTGGTGCGCCCCGTCACGCTGGCGCTGCGACTCTTCGCCAACATGTTCGCCGGCCACCTGCTGCTGATCCTCTTCGCCCTCGGCGGCGAGTACCTGCTGGTGGAGGCCTCGCCCTCGGCGCTCAACATCGTCGGCGGCATCGGCGCGATCATCATGTTCTTCCTCGTCAGCGCCCTCGAGCTGCTGGTGATGTTCCTGCAGGCCTACGTCTTCACGCTGCTCACCGCGATGTACGTCGCCGGTGCGGTCTCCGAGGAGCACTGAGCCGACCGCGCCCCGGCGCACCGTGCGGGCCCGGCCCGCACCCCCGATTCCCACAACTTCATATGGTCAACAAAGTCATGAGACTCCACGACGCGCCCTGCGTCACGACGAAAGGAAAGCTGTGACCGGCTCTCTCAACCTGCTCGGCTACGGCGTCGCCACGATCGGTCCCGCCATCGCGGTCGGCCTGATCTTCGCTGCCTACATCAACGGTGTCGCCCGCCAGCCCGAGGCCCAGTCGCGCCTCCAGTCGATCGCGATCCTCGGCTTCGCGCTCGCCGAGGCGCTGGCGATCATCGGCATCGCGCTCGCCTTCGCCATCCAGTGACCTACGCCTCGGCGCCCTACCTCACGAGGTGATACATGTCTGAGTCCGTTCGGGCAGCGGAAGAGCTCAACCCGCTGATCCCGCACCTGTCCGAGATCATTCTCGGCGCAGTCTGGTTCCTCATCCTGCTCGGCCTGATCTGGAAGTTCGTCGTCCCGAACTTCGAGAAGGCCTACGCCGACCGCACCGCCGCCATCGAGGGCGGCCTCGCGGCGGCCGAGACCAAGCAGGCCGAGGCCGACGCCAAGCTCGCCGAGCTCGAGGCCCAGCTCGCGGACGCCCGCCACGAGGCGGCGCGCATCCGGGAGGAGGCACGCGAGCAGGGCGCTGCGATCGTCAGCGACCTGCGTGCGCAGGGGCAGGCCGAGCAGACCCGCATCGTCGAGGCCGGCAAGGCGCAGATCGAGGCGGAGCGCCAGCAGGCGGTCGCCGCGCTGCGCGCCGAGGTCGGCTCGCTGGCGACCGGCCTGGCCGGTCGCATCGTGGGGGAGAGCCTGGAGGACGAGGCCCGCCAGGGCCGCGTCGTCGAGCGCTTCCTCGCCGACCTCGAGACCGGGACGCCGGGGGTCAACTGAGATGACCTCGGACTTCCGCGGAGCATCGGCCGATTCCGTCGACACGCTGACCGGTGAGCTGGAGACCCTCGTCTCCGGCTCGCCGGAGGTCGCCGCGCAGGTGGGTCGCGACCTCTTCTCGGTCGCCACCACCCTGCGGGGCGAGGGGACGCTGCGCCGGTTCGTCACCGACGCCTCGGTGGCCCCCGAGGCCCGCCAGGGCCTGGTCGACCAGGTCATCGGCGGCAAGGTGAGCGAGCAGGCCCTGGGTCTGCTGCGCTCGGCGGTGAGCCGTCGCTGGGTGAAGACCCGCGACCTCGCCGACGCCCTCGAGCACCTCAGCGTCGTGGCGCTGGTGCGCTCGGCCGGCGACGACGCCTCGCGCCTGGCCGACGAGATGTTCGCGTTCCAGCAGACCGTCAAGGACAACCCGGCCCTGCGCGACGCGCTCTCCGACCCCGCTCGCTCGCACCAGGACAAGGCCCGGCTCGTCGAGGACCTCCTCGGCGGCAAGGCCCTGCCCGCCACGCTCAGCCTCGTCACCCAGGCGCTCTCCGGCTCCCACCGCACCATCGGTGTGGCGCTGGCCGAGTACCAGAAGGTGGCCGCCGAGGCCCAGCACCAGGGCGTCGCCACGGTGCGGGTCGCGCGCGACCTGCCCGAGCACGAGCGCACCCGGCTCGCCGGTGCCCTCGAGCGCCAGTACGGCCGTCCCGTCCACCTCAACGTGGTCGTCGACCCCGCCGTGATCGGTGGCATCCGGGTCGAGATCGGCGACGACGTCATCGACGGGACGATCTCGAGCCGTCTCGACGACGCCCGCCGCCGCCTCGTCGGCTGACCGCCCGCACCAACCCGACTTCGTAGAGACACAAGAGAGAAGGCACCAAGATGACGGAGCTCTCCATCCGTCCGGACGAGATCCGTGACGCGCTTGCCAAGTACGTCGCCGACTACCAGCCCGACGCGGCCAGCCGCGAGGAGGTCGGCACCGTCGCCTCCGCCGGTGACGGCATCGCCCGCGTCAGCGGCCTGCCCTCGGCCATGGCGAACGAGCTGCTGGAGTTCGAGGACGGCACCCGGGGCCTGGCCCTGAACCTCGACACCCGCGAGATCGGCGTCGTCATCCTCGGTGACTTCGACAAGATCGAGGAGGGTCAGACCGTGCGCCGCACCGGCGAGATCCTCTCGGTCCCGGTGGGTGACGACTTCATGGGTCGCGTCGTCGACCCGCTCGGCAACCCCATCGACGGTCTCGGCGAGATCAACGCCACGGGTCGTCGCGCCCTCGAGCTGCAGGCGCCCACCGTGATGCAGCGCAAGTCGGTGCACGAGCCGCTGGCCACCGGCATCAAGGCCATCGACGCGATGACCCCGATCGGGCGCGGCCAGCGCCAGCTGATCATCGGCGACCGCGCGACCGGCAAGACCACGATCGCGATCGACACGATCATCAACCAGAAGCAGAACTGGGACTCCGGCGACCCGACGAAGCAGGTGCGCTGCATCTACGTCGCGATCGGCCAGAAGGGCTCGACCATCGCCTCCGTGCGTGGCGCCCTCGAGGAGGCCGGCGCGCTGGAGTACACCACCATCGTGGCCTCCCCGGCCTCGGACTCCGCGGGCTTCAAGTACCTCGCCCCGTACACCGGCTCGGCCATCGGCCAGCAGTGGATGTACGACGGCAAGCACGTCCTGATCGTGTTCGACGACCTGACCAAGCAGGCCGAGGCCTACCGCGCCGTGTCGCTGCTGCTGCGCCGCCCGCCGGGCCGCGAGGCCTACCCGGGTGACG
>JBFGFQ010000134.1:0-8296 GCA_041579495.1 Nocardioides sp. | reverse complement strand
GTTCACGATCCGCCCCGTGCTCGACCCGCTGGGCCAGGTGCCGGTCGATGCCTACGAGATCCCGGCCCGACATCGACGGGCCGTGCGAGTGATCTCGCCGGCCGACGTCTTCCCCTTCGGCTCCTGCACCAGCGACACGATGCAGGTCGACCACACCGAGCCCTGGACACCCGGGGGCGACGGGGGAGTCAGCGAGGTCGGGAACTACGGGCCGATGACCACCACCCACCACCGCATCAAGACCTTCGGGGTCCTACGGGTCAAGCAACCCTTCCCCGGCGTCTTCATCTGGGCCGACGACCACGGTGCCTACTACCTCGTCGACAACACCGGCACCCGCCGCATCGACCACGCCGCCTGAGGTCGGCACCTGCACCCAGGGAGAGAAAGAAGTGGAGCGGACGCGAGGATTTGAACCTCGACCTCTTCCCTGGAAGGGAAGCGCGCTGCAACTACACCACGTCCGCGGAGCCGGCCTCTGACGAGACCGGCAGGCTGAAGTATGTCCGACCCCGGGCCCGCCCGGTTCCGGGGGGGGGCCCTCAGCCGGTCTCGGCGCTCGCGGCGATCCGGTCGAGCAGCTCGACCATCGCGTCGCGGTCGACCCCGCGCCCGATCATGCCCAGGTAGTACTGCGCCGTCTCGCCGGTGCCCGGCCCCGTCAGCCACCGCTCCAGCGAGTGCCGTCGGTAGCCCTCGGCGACGTAGGTGACCTCCAGCCCGTCGTAGGTCTCCTCGACCAGCTCGAGGTCCTGCACCTCCGAGGCGGTCGCCAGGGCGCTGCGCCGGGCGGCTCGGGCCGCGGGCACGCTCTGGAACAGGTTGGCGACCTGGCGCACCCGCAGGAAGTGCAGGTTCTCCGCCGCGTCGGGGCCCGGGGGCGGGTAGAAGCGCCACTCGCCGCCCGCCGAGTCGCTGCGCACCCAGCCCCTCGGCACGCCCACGGACACCGTGAACGGCGCCGAGCCCAGCTCGACCCGCTGCAGCGGCAGGTCCCGCGCCAGCGGCGGGTCGTCGCGGTCCTCGCGCACCAGCACCGGCCGGTCGGTCGGGTACGCCGGATCGGCGGCCACCAGCGGACGCACCTCGGCCAGCGGGGTCGGCGGCTCGCGCTCGGCGCGCGCCACGGCGTACCCCGCCGCCCCGCCCACGAGGGCGAGCAGCACCACCAGGGCGGTGGCCGACCCGAGTCCGCGCGCGCTCACGCGCTCACGGTAAACCCTCGGGGCGGCTTCGTCGGCCGGGGTGCCCCGGCCCTACCGTTGCGCCATGAGCAGCCTGATCATCCGCCGCGCGCGCCTGGTCCCGGTGCACGCGGGCGACGAGGTGCCCCACGAGCCCGTCGACGTCCTGGTCACCGACGGCACCGTCACCGCCGTGGGCGAGGGCCTCGAGCGACCCCACGGCGTGCATGAGGTGCAGGCCGACGGGCGCTGGATCATCCCCGGGCTGTGGGACCAGCACGTGCACCTGGCCCAGTGGACGCTGAGCTCGGGCCGCCTCGACCTCGCGGGCGCCCGCAGCCCCGAGGCCGCGCTGGCGATGGTCGCCGAGCGGGTCGCGGAGTACCCCGACCTGCCCGTCATCGGCTGGGGCCACCGCTCCGCGGGCTGGGACCGCGACGTCACCGTCCACGAGCTCGACGCCGTCTCGGGCGAGACCCCCGTCGTGCTGATCTCCGGCGACGGCCACCACGCCTGGCTCAACACCGTCGCCCTGCTGTTCCTGGCCATGCCGGTGCGCGACTCCGTGGTCCGCGAGGCCGAGTGGTTCGCGGCCTACCCGCGCCTGGCCAGCCTCGTCGGCAACGACGGCACCTCCCCGGAGGCCTACCGCCGCACCCTCGACCACGCCGCCTCGATGGGCGTCGTCGGTCTCGTCGACTTCGAGTTCAGCGGCGGCGCCGCCGAGTGGGCCGAGCGCTGGGTCGAGGGCTGCGACGTGCTGCGCGTGCGGATGGCGACGTACGCCGAGGGCCTCGAGCCGGTGCTCGCGCACGGCCTGCGCAGCGGCGACCCGCTGCGCCTCGACCTCCTCGGCGCCGGTCCGGTCGACCCGCGCCTGACGATGGGGCCGCTCAAGATCATCAGCGACGGCTCCCTCAACACCCGCACCGCCTGGTGCTGCGAGCCGTACGGCGACGCGCACCGCCTCGAGCACCCCTCCGGCCAGCCCAACCTCTCCGGCGCCGAGCTGCGCGACCTGCTGCGCACCGCCCACGCGGCCGGCCTCGAGGTCGCCACGCACGCCATCGGCGACGCAGCGGTGGCCGAGGCGCTGGCGTCGTACGCCGAGACCGGCGCGCGCGGCTCGATCGAGCACGCGCAGATGGTCAACCGGGCCGACGTGCGCGAGATGGCCCGCCTGGGCATCCGGGCCAGCGTGCAGCCGGCCCACCTGCTCGACGACCGCGACCTGACCGAGCGGATCTGGGGCGAGCGCTCCGAGCGCTGCTTCGCGTTCCGCTGGATGCTCGACGACGGGGTGCGGCTGGCGCTGGGCTCCGACGCCCCCGTCTCACCGCTCGACCCGTGGCTCGCGATGGCCGCCGCGGTGCACCGCAGCGGAGACGAGCGCGAGGCCTGGCACGGCGAGCACGCGCTGACCCCGCAGGAGGTGCTCTCGGCCTCGGTCGACGACCAGCCGACCGTGCGCGCGGGCAGCCGCGGCGACCTGGTGCTGCTCGACGCCGACCCGCTGCCGCACGGCTCCGCCGAGGAGCAGGCCCGTCAGCTGCGCGACATGCAGGTGGCCGGGACCTGGGTGGCCGGGCGCGAGGTCTTCACCGCCGTCGACTGACCCCGCGGGTCAGGTGTTGGGGACGGGCTCCTCGAGGAGCCGCAGGACCTCGTCGGCCACGGCCTCCTGCTCGGCCGCGAAGGGGTGGTAGGCCAGCGCCCGCTCCGGGTCGTTGACCCGGCCGTTGACCCACGGGTCGTCGGCGCAGATGTCGTGGCCGCGGCTCAGCGCGAAGGTGTCGACGTACGCCACGTCGGCGGCCTGAGCGGCGTTCTCGAGCGCGTCGGCCAGGCCCTGGTTGACGCTGCGCGCGAAGGGCAGGTCGCCCTCGGCGATCGGCAGCAGCTCGGGGCACGACCCCTTCGCGGGGATCAGCTGCGGGTAGCCGACGAGGACCACCCTCGCGTTCGGGGCCCGGTTCTTCACCCCGGCCAGCGCCGAGGTGACGCGCTCGCGGATGAGGTCGAGGTCGGCGGTGGCGCTGCCGACGGCCGCGTCGGTGCACGGCGTGCCACCGCTCACCTCGGCGGCCGCGCCCACGCACCCGGCCGTCAGCTTGCTGAAGAGGCCGAGGTCGTTGCCGCCGATCCCGATCGTGACCAGGTCGGTGTCGTCGTCGAGCGCGTCGAACTGGGCGGGCCGACTGCTGCCGTCGAAGGTCCGCTGCACCCCCACCAGCGACGCCGTCTGCGCGCCGGCGCAGCTGACGTCCTCGAGGTCGCTGCCGAGCCGGTCCGCGACCAGGCTGGGGTAGTTGCCCGTCGAGCGCAGGCACCCGTCGTCGCCGTCGGTCTCGGGCACGAAGGGTGCCGAGGTGTAGGAGTCGCCCAGCGCGACGTACGACGGGTAGTCGCTCTCGCGCCCGTCGCCGCGGCTGGTCCCGCCCTGCTCCTCGCCGGCCGACGAGGAGGGTGCGGACGGCGCGGCGGCGTCGCCGCCGTCGCCGCAGGCGACCAGCCCGCCCAGCAGCAGCGCGGCGGAGGCGGTCGAGACGGCGGCACGCAGGGCCCGGGAGCGGCGAGAGGTCATGGCGGTCACCGTACGGCGCCTCTCCACACCCCCTCAGCCCAGCGCGATCACCAGGGCCAGCACGGTGGCGGGGTCCTCGAGGTCGTCGCCGAAGAGCTCGCGCAGCTGGCCCATCCGGTAGCGCACCGTCTGCGGGTGCACGAACAGCTCGGCGGCGACCTCGTCGCGCCGCCCCTGGTGCAGCAGCCACGAGCGCAGCGTCTCGGTGAGCTTCTCGGCGGTGGCCGGGCGCAGGTCGGCCAGCGGGGCGAGCACCGCCGCGCGCAGGTCGGCGCGGGCATCGGCGTCGGCGGCCAGCACCAGCGCCGGCAGGTGCGCCTCGGTGTCGGGGCCCAGCCCCAGCGCCCGGGCCCGGCGGGCACGGTCGAGCGAGGCGCTGACCTCCAGCCAGGGCCGCGCCGGCCCGGCGACGGCGTCGCGGCCCTCCAGGGTGCGCAGCAGCGCCCCGCGGGCCCGTCCGTGCGCGTCGGGCACCAGCAGCAGCCCGCCCTCCTCGATGTCGGGCGCCTCGGCGACCGCGATCGTCGCGCCGGGCAGCGAGACCAGCACCGGGCGCACCTGCGAGTCGGGGATCAGCACGGCCGTCAGCGTGGTCGGCGGCTCCCACTCGGCGCGGGTCGCGGTGTCGAGCACTGTCTCGGCCGGGGCGCCGGTGAGCAGCTGGCGCGCCAGCCGCTCGAGCAGCCGCTGGCGCACCCGACCGGTGGTGGCGAGCTCGTCGGCGTGCCCGGCGACGCTGGCCGCGGACAGCTCGTCGATGTAGGCGAAGACCAGCTCGGCGAAGCCGCCCAGGGTCTCGGCGTCCATCCCGGCGCGCACCGCGGTCGCCGACATCTCGCGCCACGAGACCCGCGCGCCGATCCGGTAGGCCGACAGCAGCGCGTCGGTGGTCCGCCCGGCGCGGGCCTCGCCGCGCCCGAGCTGGTAGGCGCCCTCGACCGACGGCGCGGTGGGGGTGCGGGGGTTCGCGCCGCGCCGGCCGCCGGCCAGCGACAGGAACCCGCCCAGCGCCAGCTGCACCGCGTTGCGGATGTTCTCGCCCATCGAGCCGGTCAGCGCGTCGTCGTACGACGGCACCTCGGCGATGATCGCCGCCACCACCCGGTCGGCCACCGCGGCCAGGTCGGCGCGCATCTCGGTGACCGCCTGGGTGGGCAGCTCCAGGTCGTGGCCGGCGACCTGGGGACGGACTCGACGGGCCATGTTGTTCGCTCCGAACAATAGTAGTGAGAAAGTCTGCGTCCAGTGCACAGGACTTTGGCGTCTGCGTCCAGCACTGTGGAACACATGACCAGCGTTGCCTTCCGTGCTCCCACCACCAGCGACCGACCGTCCTGGTCGGCCGCCCTGCGCCGGCAGGCCCGGCGCGTGGCCGAGGCCGCCGTCACCCCGCTCGAGGTCGACGACGTCCTCGACGTCTTCCACCCGCTGCGCCGCGGCGCGCCGCTGCGCGGGCGGATCGTGGCGGTCCACCCCGAGACCGCCGACGCCGCCACCATCGAAATCAAGCCCGGTGCCGACTGGGCCGGCCACGTGCCCGGCCAGTACCTGCGCATCGGCATCGACGTCGACGGTGTCCGTCACTGGCGCGCCTACTCGCTGACCCACGGCCCCCGCCGCGACGGCCTGATCTCGATCACCGTCAAGGCCGTGCCCGACGGTCACGTCAGTGACTACCTGGTGCACCGCGCCCGGGCCGGCACGATGCTGCACCTCGAGCAGGCGGCCGGTGAGTTCGTGCTGCCCGAGACCGTCGTGGGCCAGCCCACCAAGCTGCTCTTCGTCACCGCCGGCTCCGGCATCACCCCGGTCATCGGGATGCTGCGCAACCTCTTCCCGGCCACCGACACCGGCGTGCTGCGGCTGCGTCGCAGCGACGACCTCGACATCGTGGTCGTCCACGTCGCCCCCACCGAGCCGAGCTCGATCTTCCGCGACGACCTGACCGCGCTGCACGAGTCCGGCGCGATCCGCCTCGTCGCCCGGTACGACGACACCCACGGCGTGCTCGACGTCGACGACCTCGACGACCTGGTGCCCGACCTGGCCGAGCGCCGCACCTTCGCGTGCGGTCCCGCCGGGCTGCTCGACGCGCTCGAGGAGCACCACCGCGCCGCCGGGATCGACCTGTTCGTCGAGCAGTTCCGCACCGCCCGCGTCGCGGCCGGTGAGGGCGGCCAGGTCACCTTCGCCCAGGGCGGCACCGTGGTGGAGGCCGACGGGGCCACCCCGATCCTCGACGCCGCCGAGGAGGCGGGCGTGCTGATGCCCAGCGGCTGCCGGATGGGCATCTGCATGGGCTGCGTGCTGCCGCTGACCCAGGGCTCGGTGCGCGACCTGCGCAACGGCCAGGTGACCACCGCCGTGCCCGGCGAGACCGACCCCCGCGGCATCCAGATCCAGACCTGCGTGAGCGCCGCCGCCGGCGCCTGCTCCATCGACCACTGAGCCAGGGAGACCCCATGACTGCCATCACCCGCAAGCCCGAGAACCCCATCGCCCACCTCAGCGACGCCGACATCGAGGAGATCGGTGCCCGGCTCGACGCGATCCGCCAGGAGGTCGTCGACACCCGCGGTGCCGACGACGCGGCGTACATCCGCAAGGTCATCGACGTGCAGCGCAAGCTCGAGCTCGGCTCGCGCGCGGTGCTGCTGGCCAGCGTCTTCCCGCCGGCCTGGGTGCTGGGCACCCTCGGGCTCAGCGTGGCCAAGATCCTCGACAACATGGAGATCGGGCACAACATCATGCACGGCCAGTGGGACTGGATGCGTGACCCGAAGATCCACTCGAGCACCTGGGAGTGGGACAACGCCACCCCGTCGGAGGCGTGGAAGCACAGCCACAACGAGGTGCACCACACGTACACCAACATCGTGGGCAAGGACAACGACCTCGGCTACGGCATCATGCGCGTCGACGAGGACCAGCGCTGGGTGCCGATGTACCTCGCGCAGCCGCTGTGGAACTTCATCAACGCCTGCTTCTTCGAGTACGGCATCGCCGCCTACGACCTCGAGCTCGGCAAGAACCTGCGCACCCCCAAGCACAAGCGCAGCGAGGCCTTCAAGGCCAACGTGCGGGGCACGCTGGGCAAGATCCGCAAGCAGGCCACCAAGGACTACGTGGTGCACCCGGTGCTCTCGATCCCCACCGGCTCGTTCCTGCCCACGCTGGCCGCCAACGCCACCGCCAACCTGGTGCGCAACCTGTGGACGCACTCGGTGATCATGTGCGGGCACTTCCCCGAGGGCGTGGAGACCTTCGAGAAGAAGGCGATCCCGGAGAAGGAGACCCGGGGTCAGTGGTACGTGCGTCAGATGCTCGGCTCGGCCAACATCTCCGGCTCCAAGGCGATGCACGTGATGACCGGCAACCTGTCGCACCAGATCGAGCACCACCTCTTCCCCGACCTGCCCTCCAACCGGTACGCCGAGGTCGCGGTGAAGGTCAGGGCCCTCTTCGACGAGTACGGCCTGAACTACCACGAGGCCCCGCTGCCGGCCCAGGTCTACTCGGCCTGGCACAAGGTCGTGCGGCTCTCGCTGCCCAACGGGTGGATGGCCACCACCAACGCCAAGAACCTGCCCAGCCAGCTCAAGGTGCTCTACGCGATGACCACCAAGGGCCCGAAGGTGCGGCGTGCCGCGCAGGCCCGCCTGCAGCAGCAGGCGCGCAAGCTCACGACCGCCGCCTGATCACCGACGGCTGATGACAGGGGCCTGATCACGACCGGCCCAGGCTCCGGCGCAACCGGTAGGTGCCGTGCCGGACCTCGTAGCCGAGGGCGGCGTTGACGGCGCGGATGCCGCGGTTGTGCTCCTCGTTCTCGGTCAGGCAGGTGGTGGCGCCCGCCGCGGCGGCGCGGCGGTGCACCGCCATCTTGGTCAGCAGCGCCAGGCTGCGGCCGCGGTGCACCGGGTCGACGCCGGTGTAGGCGACGAAGAAGTCCTCGCCCACCACGGTGCCCTGGGCGATCGCCGCCGGGCGGCCGTCGACGCGGGCCAGCACCCCCACCGAGCGGGCGCCCCGGCTGGAGGAGAGCAGGGACGCGGTGGTGACGTAGCGACCGCCGCGCACCGCCTCGGGGTTGGTCTGGCTGGCGCGCAGCATCGCCTCGAGCGCGGCCTGGTCGGGCACCCGCAGGTCGTCACAGGCCTCGAGCACCACCCCGGCGGGCACCAGCGGCTCGGGCAGGTCGACCAGGGGCAGCGCCGACTCGATCGACAGCTCCTCGACCTCGTAGCCCCAGTGCTTGGCCACCTCGAGCGAGCGGGGCTCGTCGTCGAAGACCTTGCTGGTCAGCAGGGTGGTGCCGGCGGGGGTGCGCGAGGCCAGGGCGCGGTGCAGCGCCGAGCCGACCCCGCTGCCCTCGGCGTTCGCCGCTACCGTGACCCACTCGACGGCCCAGCCGGGCGGCAGGTGGGTGCCGCGGGTGATCCAGCCGTAGCCCAGCACCGAGCCGTCGCCGCGCACCGCGCGCAGCGCCACGAGACCGGGCCAGGTGTCGGGCACCATCAGCTGCCAG
>JBFGFQ010000133.1:0-8326 GCA_041579495.1 Nocardioides sp. | reverse complement strand
GAGTAGACCGAGCCGGCGGGGTCGGCGCCGACGACCTGCACGTCGGGGTTGCGCTCCTTGAGGTAGCGCCCCACGCCCGAGATCGTGCCGCCGGTGCCCATGCCGGTCACGAAGTGCGTGATCCGGCCCTCGGTCTGCTCCCAGATCTCGGGGCCGGTGGTCTCGTAGTGGCTGCGCGGGTTGTGCGGGTTCGCGTACTGGTTGGGCTTCCAGGCGCCGGGCTGCGAGGCGAGGCGGTCGGAGACGTTGTAGTAGGAGTCGGGGTGCTCGGGGGCGACCGCGGTCGGGCAGACCACGACCTCGGCGCCGTACGCGCGCAGCACGTTGCGCTTGTCCTCGCTGACCTTGTCGGGGCACACGAAGACGCAGCGGTAGCCCTTCTGCTGGGCCACCATCGCCAGCCCCACCCCGGTGTTGCCCGAGGTCGGCTCGACGATCGTGCCGCCGGGCTGCAGCTCGCCGGAGGCCTCGGCCGCCTCGATCATCCGGGTGGCGATGCGGTCCTTCACCGACCCGCCCGGGTTGAGGTACTCCACCTTCGCCAGCACGACGGGGCCGTCGGCCACTCCGTCGAGGGTGCGGCCGAGGCGCACCAGCGGGGTGTTGCCGATCAGGTCCAGGACGGAGTCGACGTACTGCATGTCCACAATCTAGGACGCCGGACCGGGCCGGGACCAAACGTGACGGCCGGCACCCCGGCGCCCGCACCCCCGGGGTGGTCCACCCGGACCCGGGGTCGTCACTAGACTCCACGCGTGGGAAAGGCAGCAGCAGCACGCAAGCTCGCGTCCGCCGCGGCCTATGGCGGCGGCGGGCTCTCCGTGCTCGGCGCCGGCCTGTACGGCGTGCTGACGGCCGAGGCCAAGCTGGCCCGCAAGACCATCGGGCCGATCCTCGAGGAGCCGCCGCCCGACCCGACCGGCTGGTACGGCCGCGGCCGGCCCGGCCCCGCGATCAAGGTCGCGCTGCTCGGTGACTCCAGCGCCGCCGGCTACGGCGTCGAGCGGGTCGAGCAGACCCCCGGCGCGCTGCTGGCCAGCGGTGTGGCCGAGCACGCCGACCGCCGTGTCTACCTGCGCGACTTCGCGGTGGTGGGCGCCAAGACCTCCGACCTCGACGAGCAGATCGACCGGGCGCTGCCGATCGAGCCCGACGTCGCACTGATCCTCATCGGCGCCAACGACGTCACCCACATCGTCCCGCCCGCCACCTCGATCCGGCACCTGCAGGAGGGCGTGCGCCGCCTGCACGAGGCCGGGGTCGCCGTCGTGGTCGGCACCTGCCCCGACCTGGGCACCCTCAAGCCGATCGCGCCGCCGCTGAAGCAGGTGGCCCGCTCGTGGTCGCGCCGGCTCGCGGCCGGCCAGACGATCGCGGTCATCGAGGAGGGCGGGCGCACCGTCTCGCTCGGCTCGGTGCTGGGCCCGGAGTTCGCGGCCGCGCCGGCGCTGCTCTTCGGCCCCGACCAGTTCCACCCCTCCGCGGCCGGCTACCGCACCCTCGTGACGGTGCTGCTGCCCAGCGTGCTCGCCGCCCTCGGCGTCATCGAGGCCGACGAGGAGTCGCTGCAGGCGCTGCGCGGCGAGGGCGTGCTGCCGATCACCGACGCCGCCATCCAGGCCGTCAAGAACCCCGGCACCGAGCTCGACGGCACCGAGGTCGGCGGCGACCGGCGCGGGGTGCGCGGGCTGTGGGTCGAGCTGCGGCACCGCCGCCGCCACCCCGAGACCGCCGGGGAGACCCCCGATGAGCACGACGACGACCCCGGGGAGCCCCGCGACGCGGGCCAGCCCGCCCCGGCCGGCGCCTGACCCGCACCCGACGACGACGTACGACGAAGGCCCCCGGAGCGGTGCTCCGGGGGCCTTCTCGTGCTGCTGGTCGGCCGGATGCTGGTGGCCGGGCCGACGGTGGGTCAGTCGTTCTGCAGGATCGCGAGGATGCGCAGCAGGTTGGTGTAGATCCAGACCAGGCTGACGGTCAGCGCGAACGCCGCACGCCAGGACTCCTGCTCGGGGACCCGGTTGGCCACGCCCTGCTCGACGAAGTCGAAGTCGAGGATGAGCATGAAGACACCGAGCACCAGGCCGGCGACGGCGAAGAGCAGGCCCAGGCCGCCGAAGCCGAGGAAGCCGATGGCGTTGCCGAACATGCCCAGCACGACCTCGAGCAGGCCCAGGGCCACCATGCCGAACATGGCCGCGACCACGAAGGTGCGGAACTTGTTGCCGACCTGGATGTTGAAGAACTTGTAGGCGGCCAGGGTGCCGGCGAACGCGGCGAAGGTGCCGATGACGGCCTGCATCACGATCGAGCCCTGGCCCTGCGAGACGAAGGTCTGCTCGATGAACTTCGAGAACGCACCCATCGCGACGCCCTCGAGGGCGGCGAAGGCCAGCACCAGCGCGGGGCTGACGACCTTCTTGAAGGAGTTGACCATCGCCAGGGCGAAGGCGCCGAAGCTGCCGACCATCAGGGCGAGGTACAGCCCGCCCGCGGCGGCGGTGTCGTCGCGCAGGTCGGGGGTGAGGATCCAGGTCGCGAACGCGGCGACCAGGACGACGCCCAGGGTGATCGAGGTCTTCTGCACCACCGAGTCGATGGTCATGGGGGCGGCGGGCGCCTGCGGGGCGGCGTGGCCGGTGTCACCGGGGGTGCCGGTGCCCCACGTCGAGGGGTCGGAGCCGTAGCCCCCGGCGTACGTCTGGTTGCCGTAGGCGTTCGCGCCGGAGCGGTTGAACTCCTCCGAGCGCGAGAACACCGGGTTGTTGCTCTTCATTGGTCTCTCCTTGGAGGCCGGGTGGTGGCCGCGTGGACGGCCGCTGTGGTGGTTCCACTGTAGTGCTTCTGTCCTGTGCAACGCAGGGCCGGGCGAGCGCGTTCCCCGAACGTGGCCCGCAGGCTGTGAAGTCGCTGAGAAGTGCCGCGACCTCAGTGCCGCACGGCGTGCACGACGGTGTCGGTCACCGTCACCGGCTCGCCGTCGAGGTCCTGGCTGCGGGTCGGGGTGTCGGCGACGCGCAGGTCCCACTCGGCGGGGTCGAGCAGGGACGTGACCCGCTCGGGGGCGAAGAGCAGGTCCTCTCCCTTCGGGCGGCGCACGCCGGTGTGCTCGTCGTCGGGGTGGTGGCCCACGACCAGCAGCGACCCGCCGGGCGCGACCGCGGCGGCCAGGGCGACGTACAGGTCGTCGAAGACGGGGCGCGGCACGTGCAGGAAGAACACCGAGACCAGGTCGTAGGGGCCGCCGGGCACCGGCTCCTCGAGCAGGTCGACGCGGCGCAGGTCGACCTCGAGGCCCTCCTCGGCGGCGCGGGCCGCGGCGCGGTCGAGCGCCACCTGCGACAGGTCGACGCCGGTGACCCGCCAGCCGCGCCCGGCCAGCCACATCGCGTCGCCGCCCTCGCCGCAGCCGACGTCGAGGGCCCGGCCGGGCGGCAGGTCGGTGGCCTGCTCGACGAGGCGGGGGTTGACCCGCCCGCTCCAGATCGCGCCCTTCTCGGCGTACCGCTCGTCCCAGGCCCGCGCGGTCCACGACCGCTCGTCGTCGTTGTCGCTCACCGCGCCATCATGGCGCGCCGACACGGGCCGGCGGCACCGCCCCCGAGGTGAGGCGGAGGGGAGGGGGTGACGGCAGGGCCGGGGACTAGTCGCGGTCGCAGCGGACCCGCGAGCGGCCCTGCCGGGGGCTGGAGCTGTCGACCACAGATGGGGGGCATGAGTGGCCGCCGCTCGGTTCCCTCCCCACCCCAGATCCTACCTCGGTGACGTGGTGCCCCCGCTGGGACTCGAACCCAGACTGAGCCGCTTTTAAGGCGGTTTCCTCTGCCGATTGGGATACGGGGGCGCTCGCCGGACGTCCTACGGGCCGGACGTCCGTCGGTGCGGAGCGTATGACGTCCGGCGGGGGCAACGCTCAGGTGCGGGTCACAGGTAGGTCTTGCGGGCGTAGATCGCGTGCGCGCCGGCGGCCCGGTCGACGAACAGCAGCCCCTGGCAGTGGTCGATCTCGTGCTGCAGGGCCCGGGCCTCGAAGGCGCTGGTCTCGACCTCGACCTCCTCGCCGGTGCCGGGCAGCTGGCCGCGCACGGTCAGCCGCGAGGCGCGCTTCACGTCGCCGGTCAGGTCGGGCACGCTCATGCAGCCCTCGCGGGCCTTCTCGTTGCGGCTCGAGGCGACCACCTCGGCGTTGCACAGCACGAAGGTGCCGTGGTGGCCGCGGGTCTTGGGGTGCTCGGAGACGTCGACGCAGAACATCTGGGCGCTGACGCCGACCTGCGGGGCGGCCAGGCCGACGCAGCCGGGGCTGACCCGCATGGTGGCGACCAGGTCGGCGGCCAGCTGGACGCTCTCGGCGCTGCACGGGTCGACCCGCTCCCCCACCGTCGAGAGCACCTGCGCCGGGGCCCGTACGACGTCGAGCACGCGCCCCTCGACGCCCAGGTCGTCCTCGCTCCAGGCCGCGACCGGGTGCTCGCTCACAGCTCGTCGGCCTCGACCGCGCGCAGCGTGGCCCGCACGCCGAGCCCGGCGGCGGCCTCGCCGATGGCCTGCTCGAGGGCCTCGGCGTCGGCGTCGGCGGGCAGGTCGATCTCGGCGACCAGGAGGTAGAGGTCGCCGGACAGGCGGGTGGTGAGGTCGGTGATGTTGCCGCCCACCATGGCGACCCGGCCGACGACGGCCGAGACGATGCCGGCGCGGTCGCCGCCGTGCACGGTCAGCAGCCAGCTGGTGCCGCCGGAGACCTCGCGGGGCTCGGCGTGCGCGTCGTCGACGTCGCGCACGGTCACGGTGAGCTGCCCGTCGGCGGTCAGCGGGGCGAGCGCGCGCTCGACGTCGGGGCCGGCGGCCGGGCCGGAGCACACGAGCGTCATCGCGAAGTGGCCGCGCAGCAGCGTCATCGTGGAGTCCTCGATGTTGAGGCCCAGCTCGGCGAGACGACCCGTGGTCTCGGCGATGATGCCGGGCCGGTCGTGGCCCAGGACGGTGACGGCGTGCAGGCTGGTCGGTGCGGGTTCGGTGCTCACCCGGTCATTCTCGCAAGGACCGCGGCGCGGCCGAGCACCTCGTCCAGCATCGGCTCGGTGAGCCGGCCGGTGAAGGTGTTCTGCTGGCTGGGGTGGTAGCAGCCCAGCAGGGTCAGCGGACGGTCCCGGGGCGACGTGCCGGCCGCCAGGTCGACCTCGGCGCCGTGGCCGAAGCGCGGGCGCGGGCGCGGCACCTCGACCCCGGCCCGCACCAGGGCGGTCAGGGCGGCGGTCCAGCCGAACCCGCCCAGCGCGACGACCACCTCGACGCCGGGCAGCACGATCGCCAGCTCGTCGTCGAGCCACGGCGCACAGGTGTCGCGCTCGGTGGTGGTGGGCTTGTTCTGCGGCGGCGCGCACCGCACCGCCGCCACCATCCGGGTGCCGCGGAGCGCCTGCCCGTCGCCCTCGTGGGTGCTGGTCGGGATCGCGGCCAGACCGACCCGGTGCAGGCTGGCGAAGAGCCAGTCGCCGGACCGGTCGCCGGTGAAGATGCGTCCGGTGCGGTTGGCGCCGTGGGCGGCCGGCGCGAGCCCCACGACGAGGATGCGGGGGTCGGGCGCGCCCCACCCGGGCACCGGTCGGCCCCAGTACTCCTGGTCGGCGAACGCCGCGCGCTTCTCGCGGGCCACCCGCTCGCGCCACTCGACCAGCCGCGGGCAGGCCCGGCACCCGACCAGGCGGCGCTCGAGCCGGTCGAGGGCCTCGGCTCGCGCCGCAGCGGGCTCAGCCGCCACCGGAGCCGCCGCCCGCCAGGGCCGAGCGCACCAGCGCGGCCGAGAGCCGGGCGACCTCGTGCGGGTCGTCGCCACCGCTCGGCAGCGTCGCGGCCAGGTCGGCGGGATCGGTGGGCAGCCCCAGCTCCTCGGCCCGGGCCAGGCCGCGGTCGTCGAAGAAGGGGGCGACCTCGGGCCAGACCGCCTGCACCTCGCGGCAGAAGATCCGCGCGCCGGTCGGCCCCACCCGCGGGAACTCCTGCAGCGCCGCCAGCAGCGCCTCCCGGTCGCCGTCGGCGTCGCGGCGCAGCCGGCGCAGGTCGCCGCCGTGCCGCTCCAGCAGCAGCGTGGCCGACTCCTCCAGCGTCGTGGAGGTCCGCTCGTCGTAGCGCCGGTAGCCGCCCCGGCCCAGGGCGTCGACCCGCTGCTGCCAGGTCGCCTCGCGCATCCGCTCCGGGGTGCGCCACCCGGCCCGGAAGAGCTCGTGGGCGGTGGCGGCCGCCACGTCGGCCGAGATCGGCGCCGACGACAGCGTGGCCAGCACCAGCAGGCAGAACAGCGGCGACGGCTCGTCGCGCAGCGTGATCCCGGCCTGGTCGGCGTAGGTGCGGCCGTGCTCGTCGAGCAGCTCGGCGACGTCACGGCTCATGACGAGGAGCGCCCTCCGGTGCCCGGCAGTCGCGGCAGCCGCGCCAGCGGGCGGGTCGCCGGGCCCTCGAGCACCTCGCCGTCGGCGGAGAAGCGCGACCCGTGCAGCGGGCAGTCGTAGGTCTGCTCGTGGTCGTTCCAGCGCAGCGTCCCGCCCAGGTGGGTGCACACGGGCAGCGCCGCGCAGCCGCCCGCCTCGGTCGCGGCCCTCGACGGCGGACGGCGTACGCCGCGGGCCAGCGCACCGACCTCGCCCATCGCGACGCCGGCCTGGACGCCGAGGAAGGCCGGCAGGTCGCGCAGCCGCGGCGCCCGCGTGTAGAGCTCCTCGGCCCACGGCACGGGCTCACCGGTCTGCTCCCCCGCCAGCGCCAGGCCCGCGGCGACGCCGCTGGTCATGCCCCACTTGCGGTAGCCGGTGGCGACGCTGACGTGCGAGCTCGGCGAGCCCAGGCCGCCCACGAGCGGCAGGCCGTCGAGGGAGACGTAGTCCTGCGCCGACCAGGCGGCCAGCTCGACGGCGTCGGGGAAGTGCTCGGCCGTCCAGGAGCGCAGCCGCTCGACCCGGGTCGACTCGCGCGGCCCGCGGCCGGTCTCGTGCCCCTCGCCGCCCACCAGCAGCAGCCGCCGCCCGTCGATCTCGCCGCCGCGCCAGGACCGGCCCGGGGAGCCCGCCGAGAGCGCCATCACCTCGGGCGGGTCGGGGTGGCTGAAGGCCACCAGGTAGCTGCGCTGCGGGGTCAGCCGCGCGAAGTGCATCCGCCGGTCGACCACGGGGGCGCCGGTGGCGAGCACCACGTGGCGGCCGGTCACCTCGAGCCCGTCCTCGCCGAGCACGTGCACCACGTCGCCGCGCTGGCGCAGCCGCTGCACCCGGCGCCCGGTCAGCAGCCGGCCGCCGCCGGTGCGCACCGCGTCGAGCAGCGCCAGCACCAGCGCCACCGGGTCGAGCTGCAGCTGGTCGGGCAGCACGGTCGCGGCGTGCGCGGGCACCGGCAGGTCGGGGGTGGTGTCGAAGCGCACCGGCAGCCCGAAGGAGGCGGCCGCCTCGTGCTCGTCGCGCACGGTCGGCACCTCGCTGCGCTCGGCGGCGTACGTCACCGCGTCACGGCGCTGCACCTCGACGTCGTGCTCGTCGCAGAACTGCGCGACCCAGTCGAGGGCGGCCAGCGTGCTGTCGACGTACGCCGCCAGCCGCTGCCGGCCGCCGGAGCCGTGCTGGCTGGTCAGCGACGACAGCGTGGTGCCCTGCAGCGCGGAGACCTTGCCGGTGGTGCGGCCGGTCGTGACCGCCCCGGGGTGCCGGGCCTCGACGACGAGGACCGAGCGCCCGGCCCGCACCAGGGCCAGCGCCGTGGTCAGGCCGGTGATGCCGGCACCGACGACCACCGCGTCGAAGGTCTCCTCGGGCCCCGGGGTGCCGGGCTCGACCGGCTGGGTCGGGGGCTCACCCCGGTGCTGCCACCACACGCTCTCGGCGCTCATCTGTGCTCCTGCTCGGGGTCGGGGTCGGGCGGGTCCCAGCCTGCGGGGGTGCGGACCGCGCGGGATCACCCGCAGGGATGTCCTCACCGCCGGGCGGGCCCGCGCACGGTGGGGGGACGCCCCTCGGGGGGACCGACGCACCACACGGAGGACAGCGATGAAGGCAGTCACCTGGCAGGGCCCGCGGCGGATGACGGTCGAGGAGGTGCCGGACCCGACCATCCAGGACCCGACCGACGCGGTGGTCGAGGTGACCACCACCGGTCTCTGCGGCTCCGACCTGCACCTCTACGAGCCGCTCGCCCCGTTCATGACCCCCGGCGACGTCGTCGGCCACGAGCCGATGGGCATCGTGCGCGAGGTCGGGCCGGGCGTGCGCGACCTCGCGGTCGGCGACCGCGTCGTGGTGCCGTTCAACATCAGCTGCGGCAGCTGCTGGACCTGCGAGCG
>JBFGFQ010000132.1:0-8533 GCA_041579495.1 Nocardioides sp. | reverse complement strand
GGTGCTGGTGCTCGGCGGCGAGCTGTCGTCGATGCTCGTCGACCTGTGGACCGACCGGGCCTTCTCCACCGGCGGCCCGGTGCCGCCGTGGCGCACCTGGATCGACACCACGGTCGAGACCGGGCGGCTGGGCCGGGGTGCCGACCCGGTCGCCTCGGCGCGCCGCTGGACCGCGCGGGTCGGCCCCGACCGGGTGCGGCTCGTCCTCGACCCCACCGCCCTGCCCGCCGAGGTAGGCGTACGCCGGGTGCCCGCGGCGCCGCGGCTCTCCGGCGACGCGATCGACCTGGCCCGCCGCGTGGGCGGGGTGCTGGGCCTGCTGGTGACCCCGCCCCGGGGCCGTCAGGTGCTGCGCCGCGCGTTGCTGCCCCGGCTGCTCGACGCGCCCGGCCCGCTGCTGGGGATCCCGCCCGAGCACCACCGGTGGGTGGTGCGGCGCTCGCGTCGTTTGCGCGACGAGCTGCTCGCGGCTGCGTACCCTGTCGTCGGCACGGTGCTGGGCCCGGCCGACGCGCTGCTCGACCACCCGCGCCGCCTGGCGGCCGCCGAGCCCGGGGAGCCGCACGACGACCGGGTGCTCGACCTGGCCGTGCGGATGCTGCTCGAGCACCCCCGCCCCACGACCCAGCCCACGACCCAGCCCACGACCCAGGAGGACCCCAGGTGAGCACACGGGTCCTGCTGCACGTCGGCACCCCCAAGACCGGCACCTCGCACCTGCAGGACGTGCTGTTCCGCAACCGCGAGCGGCTGCTCGAGGCGGGGGTGCTGTACCCGGCCGACCGCTTCGACGCCCACTTCCTGGCCGCGCTCGACCTGATGCGCCTGCCCTGGGGCGGCCTGGAGACCGAGGCGATCGGCGCCTGGGACGACCTGGCCGCGCGGGTGCGCGCCCACGACGGCACCGCGATCATCAGCCACGAGATCCTGGCCACCGCCTCGCGCAGCCAGGTCGGTCGGGCGCTGGCCTCGCTGGGCCACGGCGAGGGCACCGAGGTGCACGTGGTGGTCTCGGTGCGCGACCTGGTGCGCCAGATCCCCGCCGAGTGGCAGGAGAACGTCAAGCACCGCAGCACCATCACCTTCGAGCGCTTCCTCGCCGAGCTGCGCGACCCCGACCGCGCCACCCGCATCGCCACCTGGTTCTGGGGGGTGCAGGAGATCCCCGAGATCCTCGACCGCTGGGGCCACGCGCTGCCGCCCGAGCAGGTGCACGTGGTCACCGTGCCGCCGCCCGGCGGGCCCCGCGACCTGCTCTGGCAGCGCTTCTCGCACGCCTTCGGCCTCGACGAGCTCGGCGAGGTCGAGCTCGACCTGGAGGCCGAGCGGGCCAACCCGTCGCTCGGGGTGCCCGAGACCGCGCTGCTGCGGCGCATCAACAAGGCCGTCAACCCGGTCCTCGACCCGCCCGACTACCGCCCCCTGGTGCGCGAGCTGCTGGCCCACCAGACGCTGTCGGCGCGCACCCGCTCGGCCCGCCTGGGCCTGCCCGCCGACGTGCACCCGTGGGCCGAGGAGCTCGGCCACGCCTGGGTCGAGGAGCTGCGCCGCCGCGGCTACGACGTGGTCGGCGACCTCGACGACCTCACCGGGGCGCCGGCCGCCCCGCACTGGGCCGACCCCGACTCACCGCGCGAGAGCCAGGTGGCGGCCGCCGGCGTCGACGCGATCCGCGCGCTGCTGCTCGACAACGCCCGGCTGCGCCACGAGGAGGCCCGGCTGCACGGCGAGGTCGACCACCTGCGCCACGAGCTCGACGCCGCGCGACCGGTGCAGCGAGCCAAGGAGCGCACGCTGCGCGTCGTACGCCGCTCGCGGGCGGGCCGCGGGCTGCACCGGGCCTACCGGGTGCTGAGGGGCCGCAGCTCGCGCTCGGCGTAGCGCCCGACGCGCCAGGTGGCGTAGCCGTCGGCGCCCATGCCGACGACGCCGCCCACCACCGGCACCCGGCGCGCGACGGTGACCGCGAACCGCTTGCCGAGGAGGCGGGAGACGATGTCGTCGGCCACCGCGCCGGAGATCGCGTGGTCGAGGGCCTGGTCGGGGGCCGGTCCGGTGGCCAGGTCGGCGGGGTGCGCAGGGATCGTGCCGGCCTTGACCAGGCGCTGCACGCTGTCCTCGCCGAGCAGGCACACCAGGACGGCGTTGCGCACCCGCGGGTCGTCGAGGTCGTAGCCGCGCAGGTGGGCGATCCCGGCGATCATCCGGCACTGCACCAGCGCCAGGCCGGTGATGTTGGCGGGGATCGTGACGGCGGCGGTGACGACGCCGCCGATGTTGGTCAGGAAGCCCTGGGCGCCGGCGTAGCGCACGTGGTTCTCGATCACCTCGTGCACGCCCTTGTCGACGTCGCCGTGCTGCTCGCGCAGCTGCTCGTCGGCGGCGGCCGCGGCGGGCGGCAGCGGGCCGACGCCGTTGATGGCCCGGTGGAGGGCCTCGCGCACGAACGACGACGTCAGGCCGGGCGCCATCCCGGTCACCCGGGGCGCCAGCCGGCGACCGATCTGCCCGCTCAGGGCTCCTCGCTTGCTCACGACACCGATCCTAGGGACCACCCGGGGGCCGCCCACCCCCTTCCGGGTCTGTGGTCGGTGCTGCGTACTCGATAGCGTCGGAGGAGTGCCGATCGAACCCCCCGCCTCGCCGTGGTCGTTCGGCGACCCGCGCCGCTTCGACGCGCGCGACGACCTGGTGGGGGTCGGCGCCGACCTCGAGCCGGGCACCCTGCTGGCGGCGTACCGCCAGGGCCTCTTCCCGATGCCCTCCGGCCACCCGGGCGACCCGATGTACTGGTTCTGCCCGGTGGAGCGCGGGGTGCTGCCGCTCGACGGCCTCCACGTGTCGCGCTCCCTGCGCCGCTCGGTGCGCACCTACGAGACCCGGGTCGACACCGCCTTCGAGGAGGTCCTCGACGCCTGCGCCGACCCGCGGCGGCCCTCGGGCTGGATCGACGACGACATCCGCGAGGCCTACCTGTGCCTGCACGACCTGGGCTGGGCGCACAGCGTCGAGACCTGGCACGAGGGCCGGCTCGTCGGCGGCCTGTACGGCGTCGCCACCGGCGGGCTCTTCGCCGGCGAGTCGATGTTCCACCGCGTCACCGACGCCTCGAAGGTCGCGCTGGTGGCGCTGGTCGACCTGCTCACCGACGAGCACGCCGACGACCGGCTGCTCGACGTGCAGTGGAGCACCGCCCACCTGGCCAGCCTCGGGGTCGTCGAGATCGCCCGCGAGGAGTACCTGCGCCGCCTGGCCGTCGCGGTCGCGCTCCCGCTGCCGAAGGCCTTCAGTGATGGCTGACACCCGCCGTGCCCGGGCTGGACTCCGGGGCGGCGTCCTCGCGGGCCTCGTGCTGGTGCTGGGGGGAGCGGCGGGCTGCGGCGGCGACGAGCCGTCGTCGGCCCCCGACGACGCCTCGCAGGAGGACTTCTGCCGGGTCTACGCCGGCATCGAGGCCGACGAGGGCGACGACCTGGAGTCCGCCAGGGACGCCGTCGAGCGGCTGCTCGAGGTCGGCACCCCCGAGGACATGCCCGACGACGCCAGGTCGGGCTTCGAGACGCTGGGCGAGCTGGTGCGGGGGGCCGGCGACGACGCCGACCTGGAGACGCTCGGCGAGGACCTGGGCCAGCAGGCGCAGGACGACTTCCTGGCCCTCATCGGCTACGTCACCCGGACCTGCGCCGAGGAGCTCGACCTGCCCACCGAGGAGGACCTCGGCGAGCTCGACCCCGGCAGCCCGTAGGGGGCGGGCGGCGCCGTTCAGGTTCTTCTCGGGAACGTGTGGCACCGTCGTGGGCTGCGCCGGGGCACCTGCCCCGGGCGCCCGCGAACGGAAGGACCCCCTGTGAAGCACGCTCTCGCCCCCCTCGCGGTGCTCGTCGCCCTGACGGCCAGCGCCTGCGGCTCCGACGACGAGACGGCCGACGCGGCGAACGACCCCACCACCTCGTCGTCGAGCTCGTCGAGCACGTCGGGCTCGTCCGCGACCGGCGAGCCCGGCAGCGACGACGCGTTCTGCACCGCCCTGGTCGGCAACGGCGCCCTCGAGGACGGCTCCGACGTGGAGGAGCTGAAGGCGGGCCTGACCGCCAGCGGCATCCCCGACGACGCCCCCGAGGAGGCCTCGAAGGGCTTCGACGTCTACCTCGAGATCCTCGCCGACATCGACGCCGACGCCAGCGCCGAGGACCTCGCGGCGATGGACGACTTCGACCTCTCGAAGGCCGAGCAGGACCAGATGAACGCGCTGGTGCAGTACGCCGGCGCCACCTGCGCCCCGACCGCGCCCGAGCAGGGCACCGGCCCGGAGTCGGGCGACGAGTCGGCCCCCGCCGAGGGCGAGGACGACTCCTCGGAGGAGTGACCCGGGCTAGATGACGTGGGGCGGCTGGTCGGTCTCGCTGACCATCGGCCGGCCGGCCGCCTCCCAGTCCAGCATCCCGCCGTCGAGGTTCACCACGTCGTGGCCCTGCTGGCCCAGCCACGCCACGGCCTGGGCCGAGCGGCCGCCGATGCGGCACACCACCAGCACCTGGCCCTGGGGCACCTCGCCCACCCGGGCGCCGAGCTCGCCGAGCGGGATGTGCACCGCGCCGTCGATGTGGCCGTGCTCCCACTCGGCCGGCTCGCGCACGTCGAGCACGACCAGCTCGTCGGGCACCGGGTCGGGCACGGCCTCGACGCGGACGGTGGGGATCGTGTTCATGGGTTCCTCCCGTGGACGACGCGGCCATCCTAGACGCGGACCGGCCGCTGCGACGTCGTACGCTCGCCGTCCCGGTCCGGGTGACGGACCCCGGACGAAGGGCCGTGCCGTGGTCGACCGCGCTCTCGACGTGATCCCGCTGCGGGCGGCCGCGCGGGTCTGGTTCGCCATCTCGCTGCAGACCTTCGGCGGCCCCGCCGGGCAGATCGCGGTGATGCAGCGCGTCCTGGTCGAGGAGACCCGCTGGATCGGGCAGCAGCGCTTCCTCTTCGCGCTGTCCTACTGCACCCTGCTGCCGGGGCCCGAGGCGCAGCAGCTGGCCACGTACGTCGGCTGGCTGCTCAACGGGGTGCGCGGCGCCCTGGTCGCCGGCGTGCTGTTCGTCCTGCCGGGGGTCGTGGCGCTGCTGGTGCTCTCGGGCGTCTACGTGGGCTACGGCGAGACCACGGTCGTGCAGGCGCTGTTCCTGGGCCTGGCCCCCGCCGTCGTCGCGATCGTGGCCCAGGCCGTGGTCCGGGTGGCACGGCGTGCGCTGCTGCACCCGGCCCTGGTGGGGCTCGCGGTCGGGTCGTTCGCCGCGCTGGCCCTCTTCGACGTCCCGTTCCCGCTCGTCGTCGCGGGCGCCGGGCTGGCCGGCTGGCTCCTGGCGCGGCTGCTGCCCGGCTTCGCCGACCCCGCCCCTCGGCCGGCCGAGACCGGGCCGGCCCCGCTGATCGCCGACGACGCGCTGCACAGCGAGCCGCCGGGCGCACGCCGCTCCGCGACGGTGCTGGCCACCGGTCTGCTGCTGTGGGCGGCGCCGGTCGTCGCGGCGGCCGTGCTGCTGGGCCCCTCCAGCATCCTCGTCGACCAGGGGCTGTTCTTCTCCGGCGCCGCGCTGGTCACCTTCGGCGGCGCCTACGCCGTGCTGGCCTACGTCGCCCAGCAGGCCGTCGAGGTCTACGGCTGGCTGGCGCCCGGCGAGATGGTGCGCGGCCTGGCCCTGGCCGAGACCACGCCCGGCCCGCTGGTGATGGTGGTCCAGTTCGTCGCGTTCGTCGGCGCCTACCGCGCCCCGGGCGGGCTCGACCCGTGGCTGGCGGCGGTGCTGGCCGCGCTGCTGACCACCTGGGTCACCTTCGTGCCCTGCTTCCTGTTCATCCTGCTGGGGGCGCCGTACGTCGAGCGGTTGCGCGGCAACCGGGCGCTCGCCGCCGCGCTGGGCGGCATCACCGCGGCCGTGGTGGGGGTGATCGCCCACCTGGGCGTCTACTTCGCGCTGCACACGCTCGTCACCGACACCGCGGTGGCCACCCTCGGGCCGCTGGGCCTGGAGTACCCGCTGCTCGACACCGTGCGCTGGCCCGCGGTGGTCGTCGCCGTGGTGGCGGCGGTGCTGGTGCTGCGCCTGGGCTGGCCGGTGCTGCGGGTGCTCGGCGTGTGCGCCGTGCTCGGGCTGGTGCTGGGGCTCACCGTCGGCGTCGGCTGAGACGACCGCGCCGGCCCGGCGGGCTACTTGAGCAGCTTGCTCATCCGCCGGTCGGCCAGCGGCTTGCCGCCGGTCTGGCAGGTGGGGCAGTACTGCAGGCTCGAGTCGGCGAAGGACACCTCGCGCACGATGTCGCCGCAGACCGGGCAGGCCTCGCCGGTGCGCCCGTGCACCGCCAGGTGGGTCTTCTTCTCGCCCTTGAGCTCGCTGGCCGCGAGGCCGCGCGAGCGGTCGACCGCCGCGCCGAGGGTCTCGCGCAGGGCGTCGTAGAGCACCGTGAGCTCGTCGTCGTCGAGCGAGGAGGCCGGCTTGTAGGGCGACATCCGCGCCGCGTGCAGGATCTCGTCCGAGTAGGCGTTGCCGATGCCGGCGATGGTGCCCTGGTGGCGCAGCACGCCCTTGAGCTGCTTGCGGCCCTCGGCGCTCAGGATCTCGCCCAGCCGCTCGCGGGTGAAGTCGTCGGTGAGCGGGTCGGGGCCCAGGCTGGCGATGCCGGGCACCTCGTGCGGGTCGCGCACGACGTACATGGCCAGGCTCTTGCGGGTGCCGGCCTCGGTGACGTCGAGCCCGGTCTCGTCGTCGAGCACGATGCGCGCGGCGATCGTCGACTTGGGGCTGGGCTTGGGCGGTGTCGCGGGCACCTCGTCGCGCCAGCGCACCCAGCCGGCCCGGGCCAGGTGCATCACCAGGTGGGTGCCCGAGAGGTCGATGTCGAGGAACTTGCCGTGCCGGGTGACCCCGTCGACCAGCGCCCCCTCGAGCGCGCTCAGCGGCGGGTCGAAGGTCTTCAGCGCGCTGAACTGGGCCAGGTGCACCGTGGTGACCGCACGCCCGGCGAGCCGGCCCCCCAGGTCGAGGGCCAGCGCCTCCACCTCGGGCAGCTCCGGCACGCGACCACTCTAGGACGCGGGGCGTGCCCCTGGGGGTGACTCCGGCGCCGCGCCCGGGGGCACGCGGCGGTCGCCGATCGGCGCTACGACTCGCTAGTGATGTATGCCGCCAGCGCTAGAGATCCCGATACCGTCCGATCGTGGACCCCGTGCGCAACCCCTACGCCCCCGGCGCCGGCCAGCGACCGCCCGAGCTGGCCGGGCGCGACGAGCAGCTGCGCGCCTTCGACGTCGTGCTGGAGCGGGTGGCGCGCGGGCGCCCCGAGCGCTCGCTGGTGCTGACCGGGCTGCGCGGGGTCGGCAAGACGGTGCTGCTCAACGCGCTGCGCTCGGCCGCCGTGCGCCGCGGCTGGGGCACCGGCAAGCTCGAGGCGCGCCCCGAGCAGGGGCTGCGCCGGCCGCTGTCGAGCGCGCTGCACCAGGCGATCCGCGAGCTCGGGCACCCCGAGCAGGACCAGGTCGACCAGGTGCTGGGCGTGCTGCGCGCCTTCGCCCAGCGCGAGGCCGGCGCCGACGCCAAGCTCAAGGACCGGTGGAGCCCCGGCATCGACGTGCCCGCCGCCCGCGGACGCGCCGACTCCGGCGACATCGAGATCGACCTCGTCGAGCTGCTCACCGACGTGGGCGGGCTGGCCTCCGACGTCGGGAAGGGCGTGGGCGTCTTCATCGACGAGATGCAGGACCTCGGCCCGGCCGACGTCTCGGCGCTCTGCGCGGCCTGCCACGAGATCAGCCAGTCAGGGCTGCCGGTGATCGTGGTGGGCGCCGGCCTGCCGCACCTGCCGGCGGTGCTCAGCGCCAGCAAGTCGTACTCCGAGCGGCTGTTCAGCTACCAGCGCATCGACCGGCTCTCCCGCGACGCCGCCGACCGGGCGCTGTGCGCGCCGGCCGCCGAGGAGGACGCCGAGTTCACCGAGGACGGCCTGGCCGCGATGTACGAGGCGACCGGCGGCTACCCGTACTTCATCCAGGCCTACGGCAAGACGGTCTGGGACCACGCCCCCCGCTCGCCGATCACCGCCGACGACGTCGCGGTCGCCGCCCCCGAGGCCGAGCGCGAGCTCGCGGTGGGCTTCTTCGGCTCCCGCTACGAGCGCGCGACGCCCGGGGAGCGCGACTACCTCTGCGCGATGGCCGACGCCGCCGCCGGGGCGGGGGAGGACCCGGTGGGCGCGGTCGCCACCGCCGACGTCGCCGCCGTGCTCGGCAAGAAGCCGCAGTCGCTCTCCCCGGCCCGCGACGCGCTGCTGAAGAAGGGCCTCATCTACTCCGGCGAGCGCGGCCGGATCGCCTTCACCGTCCCCCACTTCGGCCGCTACCTGCGCGACCACGCCTGACCCGTCCCGAATCCCCCGCCGACCCGTCCCAAATCCCCCGCCGACCCGGCCTGGATCTCCCGCACACCGGCGGCGTCGGGTCGTGGCTCGGGTCGTGGCTCGGGTCGTGGCTCGGGTCGTGGCCTGGGTC